>CAOKLO010000026.1 GCA_948469375.1 uncultured bacterium
ACGGTTTCGGCAATTGAGGCCATCCGCTACACGGAAAATGATACGACAGCATTTGATTGCCGAGCGCATTGAGAAGCGCAGGCGGAAAAAGGACGAGCTGCAGGGTCAGCTTGCCATTGACATGGGAAAGCAGGTCACATTCATCACGCCGCAGATCAAAGCGTTTCTCCACTCGCTGAAACGGGGAAATGTCAACGACGAGAACAACCGCCGGGGATCGGATGCCGCCCGGCTGTCCCCCGCCAAAGCGGGGCCCCTCCCGGGCAGAAGCTGGAATGAAAAATTTGCCCCGCTGCGGCGGAGAGGGGCTAAATTCCAAATTGCCATGCGCCATGAAACCACTCCGATCTAATATCCCTTTAATTTCCCATCATGTGTCGCAAGCGCCAATTGTTTTCACCCTATGTCCATGCGCCTGGCAGCCAATCGGCGGCAATTTGGCTGCCGGGTTGCTACGCAACTATTCCAGTAAAGAAAAGGGCATACGGGGGATGACACATTCGGCATCCCTGACAGCCACCCCGGGAAACGCTGCGCGTTGCCCGGGGCCCTTGCTACGCCCGCCGTGCGGGCTTGTCTTTGACCGCCAGCGGTCAAAGGTGCCCAAAACGGACTGGACACTAGCAATTATAGTTTTGCGTATATTGCCGGGTGGAGCAGGCCCAGGCCGTGAACGCGGCCCAGTTTATCGCCCTGGTGAAGAAGTATAGCGAGATTGACGCGCTGACCCAGGCCATTGTCAATGAGTTCATCGAGCGTATCGGCGCACACGCCCCGGACAAGGCCAGCGGCCCCCGCTAACCGGCGCCCCTTTTCTTTCCCCCCCTTGCAATTCCCCCAAAAGTATGGTATATATTTTGCAATACCTTGCAAAGGGTAAATCTATACTTAACGCTTTAGGAGTTGATTTGTCCATATGGACCCGGATAGTATGATGCTGCTGGCCGTACTGGTGGTCATGGTCGCCATGTCCGGCTACTTTTCCGCCACGGAAACGGCCTTTACCTCGCTGAACCGCATCCGCTTGAAAAGCCGCGCCGACAACGGCGACAAGAAGGCGGAAAAGACCCTTGCCCTGGCCGAGGACTACGACAAGCTTTTGTCCACCATCCTCATCGGCAACAACATCGTCAACAACGTGGCCGCCACCCTGTCCACCCTGCTGTTTATCAAGCTCATCGACGAGGTCAACGGCCCGGCGGTGTCCACCATTGTGCTCACCGTGGTGGTGCTGATCTTCGGCGAGGTCTCCCCCAAAAGCCTGGCCAAGGAGTCCCCCGAGACCTTCGCCATGTTCTCCGCGCCCTTTCTGCGCCTGTTGATGGCCCTGCTCACCCCGCTGAATTTCCTGTTCGGCCTGTGGAAGAAGCTGCTGAGCAAGCTGTTCCACAAATCGGAGGACGAGGGCATCACCGACGAGGAGCTGGTCACCATGGTATCCGAGGCCGAGGACCAGGGCGGCCTGGACCGGGAGGAGAGCCAGCTGATCCGCTCCGCAATTCGCTTTGACGACCTGGAGGCCGGGGACATTCTCACCCCCCGGGTGGACGTGGTGGCGGTGGAGGACGCCTCCTCCCTGTCTGACGTGGCGGCTGTGTTCGCCGCCGAGGGCTACTCCCGCCTGCCCGTGTACCATGAGAGCATCGACGACATCGTGGGCGTGATCCACCAGAAAGACCTGTTTTCCGCCCGTTACCACGGCCGGGACCAGCTGTCTCCCCTGGTGCGCCCCGTGCTCCACATCACCACGGGCACGAAAATCGACGACCTCATGCGCCAGTTCCAGCGCACCAAGACCCAGATGGCGGTGGTGGTGGACGAGTACGGCGGCACCGAGGGCATCCTCACCATGGAGGACATCGTGGAGGAGCTGGTGGGCGAGATTTGGGACGAGCACGACGAGGTGGTGGAGCAGTTCCGCCGGCAGCCTGACGGCAGCTATCTCATTGCCTGCTCCGCCGATTTGGACGATATGTACGACCTCTTTAAGGTCACGGGCGAGTGCGACGCGGCCACTGTATCCGGCTGGGTGCTGGAGCAGCTGGGCCGGGTCCCGGAGGTGGGGGACCACTTTGTGTGGGAAAACCTGGACGTCACCGTCACCCGCGCCGAGCACCACCGGGTATTGGAGATCAAGGTTGTAGTCCTGCCCTCCGGCGAGGAAGAGGAAACATAACAAAAATGGCTCCCAGCCGAAGCTGGGAGCCATTTTTCATGCTTTTTTCCTGTGTTTCAGCACTTCCAGTCCCACCAGAGCCAGCACCGACACGCACCCCAGCCCCACGCCGGGGACCAGTCCGGGGGCAGTGTAGCGCAGCTCGATTTCATGCGCTCCGGCGGGCAGGTCCAGCGCCAGGAAGGCATTCAGCCAGACGTCCGTCTCCGCCCTTTGGCCGTCCACATAGGCGGACCACCCGCTCTCAGCGGGAATGGTGGTGACCAGCGTTTCCGTACCGTCCGCCTGGGCCGTCAGCCGTACCAGGCCGCTTTTCCCCACCTCTGTGACTTCTGTGCCGTCCAGCTCCTCTATGGCGGCGCACAGCTCCTCCCAGTCCAGCTCCCACAGCGTCCCGGTCCAGCCGCCTCCGTGCCGGACGGTGATGGTGCAGCGCTCCCCCGCCTCCGGGGTGCACAGGTAGTGGATGGACATCTGCTCGCTCCTGCCCAGAGACAGGACCGTCTCTCCGTTCACCAGCACCTCCCCAACCTCTCCGGCGGACAGGTCGGCATAGATGGGCTCTCCCGCCCCGGTGAAGGTGAAGGAGGTCTCTCCCGGTCCCCGGCGCTCCTCCGCGTCGGACACTCTGCGGAATACCACCGTTTCCTCCCCCAGCAGGCCGGAAATGAGGCTGTTTTGCCGTTCAAAGGGACCGGCCCCCACTATCTCCGGCTGACCGCTCTGGGACAGGAAGGCCAGGGGCAGCACATCCGGCGTTTTCCACAGCTTCAGCCCCTGTGCCTCGCCCAGCAGCTCATAGCCAGGCAGCTCATTTCTGCTCATCACATACTCCATATCCAGCAACGCATCGGTGGCGGGGGTAGAACCGCTGTACACACACCAATACCAGCTCTGCGCAAACCCCAGGCTTTTGAGCGTGGAGTTCACGTTATAATTATAAAAGCTGCTGTAGTGGGTAATTCCGGGATAGCCAAAGGACAGCGGGCTGTTCAGTCCGCGTTCCTCCATGGAGCCCATGCGGAAAAAGCGCCCTCCGCTGTCCGCTTGCGCGGCGCTAACCAGTTGAGCGCTGGCCGTATAATTGGCCTGATATGCTTGATAGGAATCGGAACCATACTCCTCCTGAAGACTGGCGGCAATCCCTTTCATGTTAAAGCCCATATCCACCACAGCCAGCGCCACAAAAACCAGCGCCGCGCCCCGTCTTATTCCACGTCCCCGTATTTCCAGGGCAGCCAGCATATTAGACAGCGCCTGAACTGACAAATACAGCAGAAAAAAAGACAACAGAAAAGCATACCGGAACATAAACCAGTTGGGGTGCTGAAACAGATGCCACACCTTGTCAAGCGGAGCCAACATCATGGACAGGGCCAAAATCAGCAGCATTCCCCGTTCCGCCAGTTTCTCCCTCTTATATGGTTCCCAGAAGGAAAAATGGACCAATACCAAAACCAATACGGCCGTGCCGCAAAACACATAGGGCAGAGCATTATAGGCAAGGCCGCCGCTATACCGTCCGGGCAGGAATTGACTCAGCAGCAGTATAGGATTGCATATCACCAGCTCACTGTACACTGACGAAAAGTTGACGCCGTTGAATTTTCCGATAAACATAGCCATCAGGGTAGGCAGCCACAGCCACGCTGTCAGTCCCAGGGCGCACGCCGCTCCGCCGAAAAACCGCCTAAGCAGCTTGGACAGCGCCGCCTTTTGCGGCTTCAGCGCAACGAGCCGGACGCACAAATACAACACGCAAAAAATGCCGATCATATAAGAGATGTACCAGGTGGAGATAAAGCACACCGTCAGCGCAGCAATGAACGGGCCCGCGCTCCTTCCTTCCAGAATCCGCTCCAGCGCCAGCAGGATCAGGGGCAGCCAGATCACCCCGTCCAGCCACATGATGCACAACGAATAGGCCGCGTTGTAGGACATCAGCGCATAGCATACCGCGCAGATCAGCGCCGACATTCCGCAACCGGGAAAGCGCCGTTGGGCAAAAGCACAGAAGGACAACCCCGCCAGCGCAATTTTCAGCACCGTCAGCAGTGCCAGTCCCACAGGCATGGTTTCATTCGGCACAAAAAGCGTCAACAGCGACAGCGGGCTGGACACATAATACGAAATCACCCCGATATATCCCGTCCCCAGCGCCTTGGACCAGGAGAAAAACAGGTCTCCGTTTTTCAGCGAACAAAAAAAGTTCACATATTGACTGGACATGTCGGAAACCAGCACGGTTCGATCCCCAAAAGGCGCGATGCCCAGAGAAGCATAGACCCACAGCATAACCAGTCCCGGAACCACAAAGGAAAGGACCAGGATCAGGGCCCGCTCATGTCTCTCTTTTATCACAGTGTTCCCCTCCACTTTCCCGCAAGATATAAATGGGCCGCTTTTTGACCTCCAGGTAGGCTTTGGCCAGGTACTGCCCCAGGATTCCCATACAGAACAGCTGGATGCCGGATAAAAACAGGATGATACAGACCATACTGGGCCAACCGAAGGCGCTTCCGCCCCACACAAGCTGCCGGACGATCACAAAGATGATGGCGAAAAACGACGCCGCGCACAGCGCCAGTCCCAGAATAGACGCCACCGCCAGCGGCGCGGTGGAAAAGGCAATGATGCCGTCCAGAGCGTAGACCAGCAGCTTGAAAAAGGACCATTTGCTCTCTCCGCCGGAGCGCTCCACGTTTTCCGTCTCCACCCATTTGGTGCGAAAGCCAACCCAGGAAAAGATTCCCTTGGAAAAGCGGTTATATTCTCCCACCCGCAAAACGGCGTCCACCATCTGCCGGGTCATGAGCCGGAAATCCCGGGCGCCGTCCACGATCTCCGTCCGGCTCATTTTGTTGATGAGCTTGTAAAACTTTCGGGCAAACCAGGAACGAATCAGGGGCTCCCCCTTCCGGTCCACCCGCCGGACGGCGGCGCAGTCATATTCTCCCCCGCGCACAAGCTCCAGCATTTCCGGCAGCAGCTCCGGCGGGTCCTGGAGGTCCACATCCATCACCGCCGCCAGCTCGCCTCGGGCGTGCTCCAATCCGGCGTACATGGCCGCCTCCTTGCCAAAGTTCCGGGAGAAGGACAGCCAGCGCACCCCGGGCTTTTCCTCTGCCAGCCTGCGCAGCAGCTCCAGCGTGCGGTCAGTGGAGCCGTCGTCCACAAAAATAAATTCCACATCCACACCGTCCAGCCCGGCGCACACCGCCGACGTGTGGGCGTAGAAGGTCTCCACCGTGGCCTCTTCGTTATAGCAGGGGACGACGATGCTCAAAAGCGCCATTCAATTTCCCCTCCTTTTGCAAAATATTGCGGCAAATATTGTATCACACCCCAATTTCCCTGTCAAGTTTCCAAAAACCCATCTCCATTTTTCCACGCATAAAACCGGACCGATTTTCACATCCTTCCTTCATACGGGCGGGCACGGTCCTGTCCGAGTATATACGGAAAGAGGTTCACGCCATGAAACGAATTACCGCCCTGGGTCTGGGCCTGGTGCTTGTGTGCCTGCTCAGCGCCCCGGCTTACGCCGCCCCCGCCCAGGCCGCCGTCCCTGCGGAGGTCACCGCCCCCTCCGCCATCCTCATGGAAAAGAGCACCGGGCAGGTGCTGTGCGGGCAGAACGCCACAGCCCAGTATGAACCCGCCTCCGTCACCAAGGTAATGACCCTGCTGCTGGTGATGGAGGCCATCGACAGCGGCAACCTGGGCTGGGACGACATGGTCACCGCCTCCCCCCACGCCATTTCCATGGGCGGGTCCCAGATCTGGCTGAAGGAAAACGAGCAGCTGTCCGTCCGGGACATGGTGAAGGCGGTGACGGTGGTGTCCGCCAACGACTGCGCCGTGGCCCTGGCCGAGCACGTAGCGGGCAGCGAGACCGCCTTTGTGGAGCGCATGAACCAGCGCGCCGCCGAGCTGGGCATGGAGCACACCACCTTCCTGAACTGCACCGGCCTGCCCGCGGCGGGGCACCTGACCTGCGCCTATGACATCGCGCTGATGAGCCGGGAGCTGATTTTGAACCACCCCTCCATCCGGGAGTTCACCACCATCTGGATGGACACCCTGCGGGACGGGACCTTTCAGCTGTCCAACACCAACCGGCTGATTTTCTACTACGAGGGGGCTACGGGCCTGAAAACCGGCTTCACCGACACGGCCCTGTACTGCCTGTCCGCCACGGCCGAGCGGGACGGCATGGAGTTGATCGCCGTGGTGATGCACGCCCCCACCTCCAACGACCGGTTTGAGAGCTGCAAAACCCTGCTGAACTACGGCTTTGCCAACTACGCCATCACCCCCATCTATCCCGACCAGGCCATCCCGCCGGTGTCGGTGCTGCTGGGGACTCAGGACACGGTACAGCCTGTGACAGCCCGGGAATGCTCCATCCTGCTGGAAAAAAGCAAGACGGGAACCGTCACCACCCAGCTGGAGCTGTCCCCCCAGGTGGAAGCTCCGGTGGAGTCCGGCCAGAAGCTGGGGGAGCTGCGGGTATTCGTGGACGGCGAGCAGGTGGATTCCATCGACCTGGTGGCCTCCCAGGAGGTGGCGCGGCTGTCCGTCGGCGGCATTTTCAAGCGGATGCTGAATTCCCTGTTTTTGCAGGGAGGGTAAGCCCCTGCCGGGGGCGTACTTTCTGCTCGTATAGAAAGCAATCAAAGACACGCTTAAGGGGAGAAATCCGGCGCGTACAGCCCGCCCTTCGGGCCGCGCGCTTAGGATTTCTCCCCTTAAGAATCCCCATTACGGAACGCCCTGTACGAAAGGCGGGCGCAGCCCTTTCGGCGCGTGGGGCTTTCCACTGGTGTCTCCCTATTTGTGCTGCCGCCGGTATCCAAAGCCTATGGGCAGGCGGGGTCCGCCTCCTGCGCCTGGGGGTGGACCGAACGGCAGGCTATGCTTCCTTGACCAGCGCTTCTCCGGCCAGATAGATGTCCCCTGCGCCGACGGTCAAAATCAGGTCCCCCGGCTGGGCGATACGCTTTAGAATTGACGTTACGTCCTCCAGGGTGGGGCAGAACACGCTCCCCGGAATTTGAGCCGCCAGGTCGGCGGAGGAAATGCCCACGTCGTTGTCCTCCCGGGCGGCAAAAATCTCCGCCAGCAGGGTGACGGTGGGGCGCTTAAGCACCTCCACAAAATCCCCGAACAACTCGTGGGTGCGGGAGTAGGTGTGGGGCTGGAAGGCGCAGACTACCCGCTGGAAGTCCAGCGCCGCCGCCGTGTCGAACAGCGCCGCCAGCTCTCCGGGGTGGTGGGCGTAATCGTCGCACACCTCCGCGCCGTGGTACATCCCCTTGTACTCAAACCGTCGTCCGGGAAGCCGGAAGTCCCGCATTCCATCCTCCACGGCCCTGCCGGGCAGGCCCAGCGCGATGGCCGCCGCCGAGGCCGCCAGCGCGTTTTTCACGTTGTGAATGCCGGGCACAGACAAATCCAGATGGGCGTACTTCTTCCCCTGGCACACCACGTCGAAGGAGCCGAAGCCGTGGGCCATGGACAGGTTTTCCGCGTGGACGTCGCCCTGGTCCACGCCGAAGGTCATGACGGGCCGGGTCTCGCCCCGGAGGGTCATCATGGTGTTCTCGTCCTCGCAGTTGGCCACAATCAGGCCGTTTTCCGGCACCTTGTCGGCAAAGGCCCGGAAGGAGCGCTCCACATCGTCTAAATCCTTGAAGAAATCCAGGTGGTCGGCCTCCACGTTCAAAATCACCGCCACCGTGGGGTAAAAGGCCAAAAACGAGTTGCAGTACTCGCAGGACTCCAGAATGATGGTGTCCCCATGGCCCACCCGGTGGCCCGCCTCCAGCAGGGGCAGCGTGCCTCCGATCATCACTGTGGGGTCCTTTTCTGCCGCCATAAAGATGTGGGTACACATGGAGGTGGTGGTGGTCTTGCCGTGGGTGCCGGAGATGCACAGGGCGTTTTTATAATCCCGCATGATGGCCCCCCAGGCCTGGGCCCGCTCGAACACCGGGATGCCTGCCGACAGCGCGGCGGCGATTTCCGGATTCTCGTCATGGACGGCGGCGGTGCGCACCACGCAGTCCACCCCCTCCACGCTCTCGGGCAGGTGCCCGATGACCACCGGAATGCCCAGCGAACGCAGATGCAGGACGGTGGCGCTCTCCCGCTGGTCGGAGCCCGTGACCTTCACCCCGGCCCCATGGAGCACCTCCGCCAGCGAGGCCATGGACACCCCGCCGATGCCCACCAGGTGCGCCCGTTTTCCCACATGTAAATAATTGCGAATATTCCTGTTATCCACACTCATTACCCCATATAAAAACGCAATGCGCTTTAATATTTTTAGGACGTTTTGCATTAATAATCTTTTTAATTATACAATGAAATTCCGGCAATTGCAACCTACAAATCAGTATAAGCGCACCGGACAGAATTTAGACGGGTTGGACGGGCCGTAATGACAAATAATTTTGTCTCGTCCGCGCAAAAAAGCGGCCCGGCGGTTTTCCCCTCCGCCGGGCCGTTTCTGTTACCATCTGTCGTCCTGGAAATACAGGTTGATATCCCCCATTCCGGTCTCAAGCTCCAGCTTGTAGTCACCCTTGCCTTTGCGCTCGACTTTGGCGCCGCGGCTGTCCTCGTTGACGATCACGGCGCCCATGCCGGTCTTGGCCTCGTAGTCCCAATCCTTTTCGTAGCCTTCTACCTGGGCCTCCACGGTGCCCATTCCGGTCTTTGCGTCGAACTCCACGCCGCTGTACGCCTCCGAAACGCCCAGGCTCACGTCGCCCATGCCGCTCTCCAGATCCACCTCGTCATGGGCGCGGACCTCATAGCACTCGATGTCGCCCAGGCCGGTCTCGGCTTCCAGCTTTCCCACCACCTCCAGGCTGCTGACAAAGACGTCCCCCAGGCCGGTCTTGACTTTCAGCTTTTCTATCTGCGCCCCATCAGGAACGGTGATAACCACATCCATGGCGCTGGCGTTGATCCCGAAGATGTTTTTGAAGTCGTCCCAGTTGGTGATGTTCACGTGGCCGGCCCCACCGTCGTCCCGGATCTTGAGCACGCCGTCATCAACCTCCCACTTCAGGCGGTAGCCCCCCAGGGTGGAGTCGGAGCTGATGAACAGGGTGTAATCCTTCCCTCCGGTCACCGTCACGTTGGCGATGCCGGCGTCCACATCGATCTCGTGGAAGGGCTCCAGATAACCGTCCTCCATGCTCCAGAAGCCTTCGCCTGCCATAATGTTTTCAGCCTCGGCAAATATGACGCCGGGCTCCATGCCGGAAATCGCTTCCGCCTGTATGTCCTGAATAGTAGCGGCATATTCCCCACTATCCTCGGACACAGGATCCGCCCCCACAAATCTTCCCACGAAGCGCCCCACCTGGGACGCCGCCGAGGCTATGCTGACCACCATGAGCACCAGCACCGCCGCCGTGATTCCCGCCGCCAGCGTCCAGAATTTCCGTTTCCGTTTGGGGGGCGTCCAGCTGTTGGCCTGCTCCTGGGTCACATAGCCGCCCTCCACCGCCAGGCGGCAGGACAGCGCCCAGGGGTCGCCCAGCTCGGCCACCACCTGGGCCTCCCGCTCCGGCCCGGCCTCCTCAAAATATTCCGCGTAGTAGCGCAGGATATCCTGCCGTTCCCGCTCGGGCACCCAGCGAGCCAGCCCCTCCGCCAACTCAGCCAAATAGGTGATCTTGTCCATGTCCATCCTCCTTCAAAATCCAATCCACACCGTCCCGGAAGCGCACCCATTCCCCCCGAAGCTGGGTCAGGTAGCCCTGCCCGGGAGGCGTGATGGCATAATACCTCCGGTTGCGCCCCTGATAGGGCCTGTCGTATACGGTAAGCAGCTGCTCCCTTTGCAGCCGCCGGAGCACCGGATACAAGGTGGACTCCGAGATGTCCAGCCGCTCCTTCACCTGCTGGGTGAGGACGTAGCCGTAAGCGTCCCCCCGGGACAGCACCGCCAGCACGCATCCGTCCAGCAGCTGGGTTCCCATTGCAAACGCCATGCCATCCCTCCTTTCGAGCAATATTGTATTTCATATAATATTGTCTGTCAATACAAAAAGAACCAGTTTTACAAATTCTTAAAAAATGTAAATCCCTCTCTAGCCTTGTGCCGGCGCTGCTCTTTCATCTAAAATAGCGTACATCATATTGTCGTCAGTCTTAAGCCGATCACGCGCGGGGCGGCTGAATTAAAACAGTCACCCCGCACTTGGCTATATTGATCCGTTTAATACAGCTTTATACCCACTTGTCCTATCGCCGGTAATCGTAATAAAATATGATTCACCAAAACGCGCTTCCCATGAGATAGGATTTTCTATATATTGATTGTATAATATGAAGCCCAGTCCCAGTACAGCCGCGATTGCGGCCCGCAGCCGGACGTATACCTGGGACGAATGCAAAAAGCGCTCCCCCGAAGGGGAGCGCTGAAAGAATAGCAGTCTAAACGTTTCTTTTTCGCTTCCTTTCTCTTTTCAAAGAAAAAGGAAGGCCTCTAATTCATCTGATTGCGCCGACCGATGTTCATGGTGCCGTCCTGCATATCGTTGACCCAGTCCAGACTGCGCCCGGTGCCGTGGGCCACGCAGGAGATGGCGTCGTCAGCCACATAGGTTTCAATTCCCGTGTGGGACTCAATGAGCTTGTCAAAGCCCCACACCAGCGACCCGCCGCCGGTCATAATAATCCCGTTGCTGGAGATATCCGCCACCAGCTCGGGGGGCGTGCGCTCCAGTACACCGTGGATAGCCTCCAGAATCCGGGAGCAGGGCTCCTCAAAGGCCTCGATCATCTCGCCGGAAGTGACGGAGAACACCCGGGGCAGGCCGGTCATAAGGCAGCGGCCCTTGACCTCCATGGAAATCTCCTCCGGCCGGGGGAACACGCAGCCGATGGTCATTTTCAGCTCCTCCGCCGTGCGGTCGCCGATGAGCACGTTGTGCCGCTTGCGGATGTACTTCACCACCGCCTCGCTGAAGGCGTCCCCCGCCACCTTGATGGAGGCGGACTCCACAATGCCGGACAGGGAGATCACAGCGATATCGGCGGTGCCGCCGCCGATGTCCACCACCATGTGGCCGTCTGGCTGGGTGATGTCCACGCCTGCGCCGATGGCTGCGGCCAGCGGCTCCTCAATAAGGTACACCCGTCGGGCCCCTGCCTGGATACCGGCGTCGATCACCGCGCGCTCCTCCACCTCCGTAATGCCGGAGGGCACGCAGATCACCACCCGGGGCTTGAAGAGGTGCACGGGGGCCACCTTGCGGATAAACTCCCGCAGCATCCGTTCGGTCATGTCGTAGTCGGAGATGACACCGTCCCGCAGCGGCCGGATGGCCACAATATTCCCCGGGGTTTTACCCAGCATCTGCTGGGCCTCGGTGCCCACCTTCAGCAGCTTTCCGGTGTTTTTGTCCAGCGCCACCACCGACGGCTCGCGCAGTACAATCCCCTTATCCTTGATATAGACCAGCACGCTGGCGGTGCCCAAATCGATCCCGATATCCTTTGCAAACATAGTATTCACTCCTGTATATATACTGCGCCGGGCCCCGCCTGTGGGAAGTCTGCCCAAAAAGCGCTTTCAATAGTCATGTAAAACCCCACTATGAGTATACTTGTTAATCATACTAAACAATCCTTCATTTTGCAAGCCCTTTTCCCTTGAATCCCCCTTAATTTTTCCATAAGGTTTTGTCTTCCACCCCGCTGTTCTCAGGCAAACACGCTAAAAAAGCACGTTCCCTGCTGGAACGCGCCAAACGCGGCCCCCGCGAAAGCGTTCCTCAGCCTTCCTGGGGAGAGGAAAAGGAACGGAACGGGCGGAGCTCTCTCCGCAGGGGGAAGCGGAGCAGAGCCGGGTTTCTTCTGACGACACTTAGCCCCCAGCCGTCCTACATCCGCGGCTGGGGGCTTACTTCTGGTTTTGATTGTCCAAGGGCCTGTACCTTCACTTTCTTCCGAACGCTTCGGATGGACTTGCGTTGGGGTTCCGCCTGAAACTGTTGTCTCCCTGTTTCCTCAAACAATGGTAGGCTTCAGACTGAATCTGGCTTCCGCCGCTTTGATTAAGCATGTTTGGAACGAGCCGAGGCTTCGTTTCACTTTGCGTCTCCCAATCGCAGAAAGAGTGGTGCGTTCTACGTTAATACATTGGACTCACCTTTTCCTTTCTGTCTGTATTGTACGATAAACGCTCCAATTTGTCAACAGTTTTTATGAAACTTTTTCAATTTAATTTTACCGGCCCCGCCTGAAGGCGGAGCCGGCATTTCTCACCAGATGTCGTCCAGGTATCCGTCGTTTTCAATAGCCAGCCCGTACCAGCTCAGCCCCGCATCCGCCGCGTCCCCAAAGGTGGGATGCCGTCCGGCCACCATGGCCCAGGTATTATACCAGAACACATAGGTAATATCCAAATGGCTGGGCAGAATCTCCTCGATGATGACCCGCAGCTGGTCGAATCCCTCCGGAATACCCGCCACATCGGGAAAATACACCTTCACATAATTGGGCTGCTCCGTCTCCTCCGCCCTGGCATTGATCCCGCAGCCCCGCAGGGTATCATTGATGGCC
This sequence comes from uncultured bacterium, assembly GCA_948469375.1. Lineage (GTDB taxonomy): Bacteria > Bacillota > Clostridia > Oscillospirales > Oscillospiraceae > Enterenecus. Next base: position 12,767 of record CAOKLO010000026.1, read on the forward strand.
TCAAGGGTAAAGCTGTCGCCGCTGATGCGCAGCAGCGCGGCCAGCGCCGCCCGCCGCTGTCCCACCGTGGTGCACACCGGCCGGTAGGGCAGCAGCGCCTCAATCCGTTCCAGCCCGAAATTCTCAGCTGTGACCAGGCTCATCTCCCGGGCGGTATCCTCCAGCTCCTGCGCTCCCCCCTCCAGCTCCGCGCCATAGGCGGCCAGCTCCCCCCGGTTGACGGCGCCGGGCCGCAGATCATACACCCCCAGCGGCTGGAGCAGGTTCACCAGGCACTCCTCAAACCTCACCATCCACGCCGCCTTCCTCCGCCGTATCGTCGGTCTCGCTTCCGGACGGACCGCGCTCCTTCCCGCTATCCGCGCCGTTGACGATGGTCCTCTCTCCCAGCACCGGCAGCGTGATATTGCTCAAAGGCAGGTCCTCCGCTGGACTGACCAGCTGGCAATTGGCCACCCCGTCCACGCCGTAGATCAGCGAGATCAGCTGTGCCCTGGGCAGCGGCTGGCCCAGCCGCTCCCCGTTGAACCAGTCCTCCAGCCTGTCCCGCACCGCCTGCGCTACCTTGTCAAAGTCCCACGCATCCTTTGCCCACAGCTTGACAGCCACATCCACCGTTTCCACCGCAGGCGGCAGCACCTTCACATCACAGGCGATCTCCCGCACCCGGTCAAAATGCGCCTGGAGCGCATCCAGCAATTTCTGGTCCGGCGCCCCTCCCTGGGCGGCCGGCACCACATCCACCGTGCCCACCCCCCGGTTTCGGGGCAGCACCGTCACCGCCGCCACTGCGTCAAATGACATGGCCGCCTGACGGTAAAACGCGTTGTTGGCCCCATTGGCCAGCCGCTGGAAGGTGGCCAACACCCGGACCCGCAGCTCCTCGTCGCTCTCCGCGTCCTGCCCGTTGGACAGCGCCTCCGGATTGGCGCAGGCCACCACTCCTATGGGCGGCATCGCCATATACACGATGGTCCCCTGTCCCACGTTGCCCGCCGCCCCGGCCTCCACCGCCGTCACGGGCGCCTCGCAATACGCCTCTCCCGCCGGAATGATCCCGCTCCGGTCGGTGATAAACCGCACGCCGCCCGCCGTCATGCACACGGTGCCCTGGGGCACCTGGGTATCCGCCTCCCTGGCCTCACCCACATAAAACCGCACCGTTCCCGCAGCGCAAGCGGCCCCTCTCCGGGTCACCCCCCGCAGTTTCGCGTGCTTGTCCAAGTCCTCTCCCAGAGCCGTCTGGGGGAAGCACTGCCGCCGGGTCCACTCCGCCTGGACATACAGGCTGTAAATCTGCGCCGCCACGGCGTAAAACCGCACCGCCAGCTCGCTGCTTCCTCCCGCGGTCTGGCCGGTCTGGGCCTGGAATTCCGAGGCCAGCCCCTGATAAATCTCCTCAAGCGTCATCAACGTATCATTCCTCCAACTGCGCCGTCACCAACAGCGCTTCCCCCCGCCACAGCAGCTCCACCGACACCATCAGCGCATCCCGCTCCTGCCGCACCGCCGCTCCGGTAACGGTCACATCCTCCAAGCCGTCCAGCGCCTCCACGGCAAACTGCCTGGCCAGCACCTCCCAGGCGGAGGGCTTCTCCCGTCTCAGCTCTCCCATCCGGCTGCCCAGATCCGGCAAAAAGGAGAAGCTCCCCCGCTGGGCCGTCAGCCGGAACAGCGCCTCATTCAGCAGGGCCTCCCCGTCCTGCACCACCGCCACGCCGCCGTTCCCGTCGGCCACATAATCCCTGTTTTTCAACAGCAGGCTCATCTTCACCGTCTCCCTATCCCAATAGCATCAGCACAATCCGTATAATCAGCTCCTCCAGCGTCTCATCCTTGACATAGACCTGCCCTTCCAGCCGTATGTTTTCCGCTTCGATCACCGCGTCGGCCCCCGCCTTGACCGTCACGCCCTCTCCCTCCAGGGCAGTACGTTTCCCTTGGAGCCGCAGGCTTTTTGCCTCCACCGTCACCGCGTCGGGCACGTCTCCGTCCTGTCTGGCCCCCGCCACACAGGGGATCTCCCCCTTCCCCTGAATGACCAGCACCCGCTGCCCCACCTTGGGGGTCCAGCGGTAACCCGCCGGGGAATAGACCTGCAAGCCCCTGCGCTCACAGTCCAGCAGCGCCGCCGTCTCCCCGCCGCTCATGGTGATGACGCCCACCTGGCCCTCGCCCTGCTCTGTGGGCCGCTTCTGCTGACCGCTCAGCCACATACCACACCCCTCCTCAAATCATCGCGTCCACCTCGCCCAGCACCAAGGTAGTCGTCAGGCCCTCGCTGCCGCAGGACACCTCGGTCTGTGCCGCCCGATACCGCCCATTTGCCCCGCAGCCCTGCAGCTCCACCGACACCAGCTGTCCCGGCCAGGCCAAAAACGCCCCGGCCACGGTGATCCTCATCCGCACCCGCTCCCGACGGGCGGCCCGCAGCTGGTAGTCGGCATTGTACCGCATGGCGGCCGTCCCGGTGGTATTGGGGACCGTAATAATTTTTCGCGCCCGTCCGCCCTCCGCCAGGAATTGACTGTCCGACACCCACTGGGTCCCCGTGGAGGTCCGCCGCCGCACCGCCACCTGGCTGAGCGCCCCATGCCGCTCGTCCCGGTACTCCCAGCCGGTCACCGGGTCCGAATCCCGGACCCGCAGCTCCTCCCCGTCCCCAGGCGGGTCCAGCACCAGCCGTCCCATCCGGTCGAACCGGGGCACCACCCCGCCGTAATAGCAGGCATACCGCCGCACCACGCTCCACTCGCTCTCTCCGCTGGACACCGTAAACCCGGTCACGGCGGGCAGCCCGCCGCCGCCCACCGCCGTCACGCCATAGGGCGCCACATGGCCCCCCACGATATCCGCCCGGGTGGCCCTCTGATATTCCGCAGGCAAGGCCTCATTGTCCAGCAGCAGCGCCGCCATTCCCCGTCCGGACAGCTCCAGATACAGCCCGTCCTTCCCGCAGGTCACGGCATACTCGTCCACCACTCCGGTGAACACCCGCTGGCTCTCCCACTGAGCATAAAACCGGCAGGCGGCGGACAGCGCCCGCTCCTGCCCCCGTTCCCACAGGCACCGCAGAAAAAAGCTGTCACAGGGCGTGTCGGTCCCATAGCAGAACTTCCAGCCGGTCACGGTCGGCAGCTCCAGCTCCCCGCCGTTCCCCAGCCTCACCCAGCATTTTATCATATGATCCTCACCTTCTGTCCCGGATAGATCAGGTTCGGATTTCGGATGGACGGATTCAGCTCAATGATCCGGCTCAGCGCCACCCCATAGCGCCTGGACAGCTCCCACAGGGTATCCCCCCGGGCCACCGTGTGATACTGTCCCTGCCCGCTCTCCTCCGTCTCCGCTTCCCCGGCGGTCCCATCCGCCTCCTGAATGGGCCGGGCGGACAGCCGCACCGTTCCAGCGCCGCCCTCCACCTCCCAGAACTCAAAGGAGTAGGCCACATAGTCCCGCCGGGGCATCTGCCGCAGCTCCAGCCCCGCAAACCACGCCGTGGTGGTCATCCACACCGGATGGACCAGCACCCCCGGCGTCTCCTCATAGAACACGGTGGCCAACTGCTTAAACAGCTCGTAGGCATTCTCCCCTACGAACTCCCCCTCTCCCTTAAGCACCCGCCTGGTCTGCCCCAGGCTTTGCAGATAATGCAGCCCAAAGGGGATTTTATGGGTGGCCAGCTTTCTCTCAAAGGCGATGGAATACACCCTGGGGTTGTGGGGCCACACAAAATTCTTAAACCGCATGGGCACAAGGATCACAGCGTCACCCCCTTAAAAAATCGTCATTCCGCCGTCGTACCGTCTGCTGTCCCGGCGTACGGCCCGGTCCAGCTCATCCACGGTGAGGGCGGCCGTCCGCCCCGGCTCCTCCGCTCGGACGGCCCGTCCCGCCTGCTCCACCGGCGCGGCCTGAACTGCGGAATGTCCAGCCTGGACGGTCTGCCGGTACAGTCCCTCCAGCCCCCGTTCCGCCGCCGTCAGCGGGCGCACCGCCGCGTCCAGCTCCGCCGTCTCTGCCCGGTCCCGCCGCACACGCAGCACCGCCGGCTCCACATCCCCGATCCCCGGCCTTCTCAGCACCACAGCCCCATTGGCCCCCATCACAGCCTCCGTCAACCCGTCCAGCCAGAACGCCCCTTCCACAGCAGCGTCCCGCTCAGCCATGCCGCCATCCGTTTTCAAATTCTCTTCCCATCTCTCCGTCCCGTCCGCCACTATCTCCGGCTGCCGCTCCAGCCCCCCGGCCGCCGCCGAAACACCTTCCGCCGCTGGACTCTCCATTTCCTTTTCATCCTCCAGCACGCTTCCCATTTCCACATCCAAAACGGGCGGAGCGGAGACCTCCGCCCCCAATCTCAGCGTCACGTCCTCCTGCTCTTCCTCCTCTTCCAGCAGCGCCAGCAGCTCCTCCAGCCGGTCAACCAACGTCCCCGCCCCCCTTCAACTCCCGATACCTATTCCAATCAAATCCGGCGTTGACCGCCCAGCTTCCCTTGGGCGCGCCGCACACCGGGCAGGGCTCCTGCTCCGCCCTGGCCCGGCACTCGGGACAAAGCCGCGCCAGTTCCTCCTCCTGGTCCAGCGCCAGATTCAGCGCGCACCACAGGTAATCCCGGTCGGTCATCCTTTTCGCCCGGTCCTCCGTGGGCAGAGCGCCAAACAAGCGGAGCACGCGCCATTGAAGGCGCTCATAACGCGCGTGCTCCAGGCTTTTTTTCGTCTGGAAATCTCCCGCTCCCCGTCCAGGGCGGAGGGATTGCACTCCCGGTTGAATTCCGCCCACCGGTCCGCCAGCCCCGCGATATCCTCCACCCGCAAGGCGTCCAATACCGCCCGTCCACCGTCAAACACCGCTTCACCGTTCCGCTCCAGGGCCCGGGCAATGAGGCACGCATTCCGGCACAGCGCCCGCTCCCGGCCATCCTCCGCCAGGGAATCGCCCTCCCGTCGGGCCTCCAGCACCTCCCAGGCGGACAGCAGCCGCAGCTCCCCCTCATCCACCTTTATCCGGTCGGGCCCAATCCAAAACCCGTCCATTTACGCCGCCGTCTCCATCCGGTGCCCGGCCACCAGGGTCAGCTTCTCCACCACCATCTTTCCCAGCTGAGCGTCCTCCTGAATATCGCCCCATTGACAGTTGGAGTAGATGACCTTCCGGTCCGGCTTGCAGATGACCAGGGAGAAATCCTTCATCTTGTAAAAATCCAGCCCGTCGGCAATGGCCTGATCGGTGGCATACAGCCTGGTCAGCTGAATGACATAATTTTGCGGTCCCTGCACCGTAGCCACCGGCTCCTCCTCCCCGAAGGCCTCCACCGAATAGGAGGTCCTGGTGGTCTTACAGTTGTAGCTCTGCACCACCGCCACCTTCTGCCCGTCCATCTCCAGCCAGATATCGGAGCTGGTGGGAAAGCCCGCCGCACTTAGCCCCGCGTTGATACTCGAACTCATAAGCAGCCTCCTTAAACCGTAATGTGGGCGGACAGCCACACCTGATTCAACCCATGGGCCACCGTAAAGGCGAACTCCACCAGGCACACCGTGGGGTCGCTGTCCAGCGCGGACACCGTCACGTCCTCATAGCCGTCGATAATCTCCCGGCTCACCCGCTTCTCCAGCTCCAACACCGTCTGGGACCGGATGGCTCCCCGGCTCTGCACGGTGTTCTTGGCCCTGCTGAACTTGGCCCGCAGCGCGTTCCGGATTCCGGGGATCACCTCATCCACCACCAAAACGGTGGTCAGCTCCCGCCAGGTGGTATCCAACACCCCGCCGGTTTTGGTCCGGGTGGTCACGCCCCGCACCACATAGCAGCTCCCCGCCAGGGTCTCCAGCGGCGTCACACCCCCCTGCACCAGCAGATCGATGTCCCCGTCGTCATAGCCGCACTCCAGCCCTTCCAGCCCGTACAGCTGTGCGCCGCCCAGGGGAAGCGCCGGGTCGCTGTTTCCCGCGACGGCGCCCGCCGCCGCCGCGGCGCACATGGCCCCGCCGGACCCGTCGCCCGCGCCGGGGGCCACCAGCACCACCCGTTCGCAGTTCAGCTGGGCGGCCCTCTGAGTCAGCTGCTCCACCGTCTCACCGGCCTTGCCGCCCACCACGGCGATCCGCTCCCGCCGTGCGGCAGAGCACTCCTGTACCGCCGCCTTCAGCGCCTGCTGCACGCTCAGCTCGGCGCTGTCACACACCACCACGCTCACGTCCTCAATGGCCGCCGCCGCCGCAAACGCCGCCGCGTAGTCCTCTCCGGCCGGAATCCCGTACACCACCCCGGCCCCATTGCGGATGGCCAGCTGCGCCATCCGGCTGAGCACACAGTCGCCCACATCCGCCGCCGCCTTGCTGTAGCTGGTCCACTGATAGCTTTTCTCTGCATCCGTCCGCTCCGCAGCCGCCACCACGGCCACGCTGCCGCCGCCCGCAGCCGCCGCCGTCAGGCTGGATGTCTCATAGGAGGAATACACCCCCGGCCTCTCATGCTTGGTCACCGCGTTCATTTCATTCTCCCCTTTACCTCAAAGTCCACAAAGGCCCCGCCGTCATCCATCCGAGCCACCAGCCAGGCCCTGCACCGGCAGCTGACCGTCTCCCGGTACAGCCCCTCTTTTCCCAGGAACTCCACCCGGCCAGCCTGCACCTCCAGCGCAGCCAGCCCCGCCGCGCCCCGGCACACCAGGCACTCGGTCACGGCCTCCGCCGTGCTCTGGCACATACTCTCTCCCCCGTCTCTGGGCGCGAACACATCCAGCGCCAGCGTCAGCTCCACCTCCCGCCCATAGAGCTCCCGCTCCACGCCGGACCCAGAGTCCTTTATAACGCCCAAATAGTCCTGAAATCCACCCTGCGTACACACCACCCGGCTGAGGGAGACGGCGGCCACCGCCTCCCTCCACCGGTTGGCCCGGACGCTCTCCATGGCGGCGACAGCGTTCAGCCCGTTCTCCCGCAGCTGCTCCACCACGCGCTCCCGCCACCCATTCAGCGCCCCGTTCACGGCGCATCCTCACCGCAGGGCCGCAATGCCAGCCACAGGTGTGTGACCTGTCCGCCCACCCAGATGGGCCGCACCGTCATCACCTCATAGCGCCGGCCGCCCCAGCTGAGCCAGCCTCCCGGCCCCAGCTCGTCCAAGGGCAGCCCCGGCTCCGCCAGTCCCAAAAATCGGTCCTGGGAATAGCTCCCCAGCGCCCCGGCGGTATACTGCCAGTCCGCCTGCGTCATGGGCTGGACGATGGCTATACCCCGTCCGGCCTCCTTGCCGTCCTCCCGGCAGCACACCATCTCCTGCCCATAGGTCTTGATCACCCATTCAAACGCCTCAATCAACCGCTCACCCCCCGAAACACAAATCCTTCCTCCCGCAAAAAGGGCCTCATCAGCTCCAGGGCCTTCTGGGACAGCCTTCCGCCACTCCCCTCCGGCCCCTCCCTGCGCACCGAGATATCTCCCGCCGTCAGCGAGGTGATTCCCTCCAGCCCCCGGCTTCCCCGCACCCAGTCCATGACCAGCCACGCCGCCGCCAGCGGATAGGCCCCATCGCAGTCCTCCGCCGTCAGGCCGTCCCGCAGCCGCCGGTCCAGCGTCCGGCAGGCCGTGGCGCACAGCGTCCGAAGCAGCTCCTCTTCCTGCCCCGCGCCGCCCAGGGCCTGCACCAGCTCCAATACCTGTTCCGTCATGCCCGCGCTCCTAAATGAGGAAGGCCCCGTCGGCAATCTCCCGCGGCACAGCATCCTTGCCGTAGCTCAGCTGTACCTGCGGCCCCAGCAGCCGGTCCGCCTTCTCCCGGTACACCTTGATCAACCCCAGCAGCTCCTCCTCGTCCAGCTTCCCAGCCACTTTCTCCAGCAGCGCATGGCCCGCCTCCGGCTCGGCGATCCCCGCCAGCCGCACCATCTCATGCCGCAGGCTTTTGAGGTACTTGCGCCCCAGCCGGGCCTCATCCTCCAGCCTTCTGCCCGCGCTTTTGATGACCCCGGCCCTTCTCTGGGCGGGCACCGCCACAAAGGACCACTCGTAGGCGTCCGCAGCCCCGGTGAGCACCCCATGGCACACCTGCCCGCCGTACTCCTCCCCCTTCTCATGGGGGCACTCCTCCAGCGGCCGGCCGCAAACGGAGCAGATCACCTGCTTCACCTCGCACCCCACGCTGACCTCCCGCTTGATTCCGCCGTCGATTTCAGCAATCAGGGAGGCATTCTCCTCGGTGCGCATCATATAGGCCCACCCCTTCAAAAAGCGGCAGGGCCTTCCATCGGCGGTGAGCGTCCCATCGCCGCCCACCACCTCGGCGCGGTAAATCCGGGCCGTCTGCCCCCGTGCCGACCACTGGTGGTCAAACACCCCGGACACCCCCACAAACATGGTTGCCAGCTCATCCAGCGTGCCGTCGTCAAACCGCTCAAAATCCCGGTCAATGTCATTGTCGCACAGCCGCAGCGCAAAGGTATACACCTCATCCGCCTCCAGCTCCCGCCGCGCCAGCGCGTTAATCAGGGCCAGCTCCGACTCATCCGGCGCTCCGATGCCCTTCACCACCGCGTCTTTACAGATTTCCATTCCCATTCTCCTTCTCCACAGCCCCGGCCTGGGCCCGGTACAGCGCCGCCCTGGCTTCCGACTCCTCGTCCTGAAGGTTGACGTCCAGCCAGTCCACGCGCACCCGCTCGTCAAACCCCCGCAGCCGCAGCCAGACCTCGCAGATCCGCTCCACCACCGGTTCCAGCCCCCGCCGGACGGCGGCAATCTCACTGGTCAGAATATCGGCCTGCTGACTGCTCATCCGCTCGGTGGACGACCAGCTCAGCCCCAGCAAAAAGGGCGGAATCCCCGTCTTTGCCACCAGCTGCTCCAGAATCTGCCGCACGGGCACCTCGCTGTCCAAAATCTGGTTGTCCGCCCCGATGGTCCGAATCTCCACATCTCCGGCGGCCACAAAATCCCGCACGGCTCCGTCCCGGCCCGCCTGCATAGCGGCGGACCACTCCCGGGCCACCTGCCCGCACCGCTCCTGGACCGGCATCCCGTCCTCACCCTTGCACACCACGGCGAAGCGCACATTGCCCATCCGCTCCCAGTTCTTCCCCATGGCCTCAAAGATTTTCACCAAAATTTCCACCAGGAACGGCATAGACCGCAGCATGGAAACCCCATAAGGCGCTCCCACCTCCGGCTGAAAGGGGGTAAACAGCAGCAGCTCCTGCCGCTCCAGCTTCCGGACGGTCCCATCGCCGTCCCGGACGCACAGGGCAAAGTCCAGCGGACTGTCCCCCTCTTTGATCTCCACCCGGCTTACATCCCCGCACAGCACTGCGGCTACGCCGCGCCCATCCCGGGCGGGGACGATCTCGCCCACTGCCCGGCCGCATACAATCATGGAGTCCAGATATTGATCCAGAAAGGCCTGAATCCCTCTCTGTCCCCGTCCCACGGGCACCGTGCGCAGAAACCGCTCCAGCTCCTCCTGGGCCGCCTCATCCCGACAGGTCACCGTCACTCCGCCGCACAGCCGCACCAGCTTGTAGATGGCGGCGTCCACCACCGGCACCGCCTCTCGGATCACCCGGTACAGCTCAATCTCCCCATGGCTCAGCGGCACATACCCGGCGATCTGCGCGAAGGGGTGCTGGCCCGCGTCCCGAAGCTGGGCGGCGGCCGCAGGCGCTCCGCCCGTTCTTCGTCTTTTCCCGCCCATCAGACGGTCAGCACCCGGCTGGCGTCCTCAAAGATCTTGGCATAGCCTGAAATGGTGGTAATCGCGGCCCGCTCCAGCTGCCGGTCAATAATCTTGTCGTACTCCACCATCACGTCGCCGGCCTTGACCATCTCCAGCGCATAATTCCGGTCCAGCCCGATGATCTTGCCCGCCGGCACTGCAGAGGTGCGCAGCACCTTGGCCCCCATGGGCGTAATCAGCCTTCCGGTGCCATGGAAATCCAGCCCCGCCGCAGCGTCCTGCATCTGTCTCATTCCCAGCAGCTTGGGCATGGTATCGGTTCCCACCAGCAGCGTATTGAGCTGATAGGGCTCAAAGCTGTTCCAAAAGGCCAGCAAATCCTCATAGCTCAGCTGCCCTGCGGTCTCAACCCCGATTTCCCGGGCGGCGTTGCCGTTGCCGTCGCCGTTCAAAATGACCTGAATGGCGTCCTCCAAATGCATCCGCCCGATTTGCGCGCCGATCTGGCGCAAAGTGACGGAAAACAGGTCCAGGCGCTGGAACCGGATGGCCTCATAGGAGGCCACCAGCATCCGCCCCCGCTTATGCAGCTTCACCAGGCTGTCCCGCGTGCGCACGGTGGTCTGCGGAATGGCCGCTCCCTCGGCCACCTGCTTGAGCTCCTTCTCATCCTCCGGCACGGAGGTAATGGACCGGTAATCCATCCCCTCGATCAGCGTCTCCGTGGCGGTGATATCCGGCAGGATATTGGCCTCCTCCATGCCCACCTTCACCGCCCGGGCGATGTACTCCGGAAACAGCACCGCCGACTGGCTGGTGGAGAAAAATTTGTCCACCAAATCGGACCCCGCGCCCTTCACCCGGATATCGAACCGCTTCAGCTGCCTCTGATAGGCGTCCAGCCCTTCCAACGCGGTGCCCCGGTACTGCTCACTGGGGTCATGCTTTTCCAGCACCTGAGTAAAGGACCTGCCCGCCTCATGGTACATACCCTTTTCCAGCTTCAAATTGTCAAATCTCTGCGCCATACCGCACTCCTCCCTTCTGTCTGTCAAAGCTTGATGACGGCGGTCTTTTCGCCCTCATCCACCGCCAGCACCAGGCATTTCAGCCCGCCCGCAGCGCACTTGACGCCGCCCGCGCCGTCACAGGCCAGCTCCTGCCACCCCGTCTCGGGCGCGCTCCCGGTGCAGCCCACCTTCACCGCGCCGCCGATCTGAACGGCGGCTGCGCCGCCCCGCACGCCGCTCAGCACCACGCCGCAGGGCGCGGCGCCGTCCGAGCCCAGGCCCACTGTGCCGCTGTTGGTGAGCGTCACCGCCATACCCGGCCGAACGCCCTCTCCGTCCACCTGGAAGGTGGCGACCGCCTGACCGACGCCCTCAAAACAGATATCCATCTCACATTCTCCTCCCGCGATAAAATTTTTATAGAAATCCCTTCCGGGTATTTCTTCCTAGAACCTTCCCCGCTCCACAAACCTGGCCGCGCTTCCGTCGCCGTTCTCCATGCTCATCACGAAGTACCGGATCTCGTCCATGGCGTGGTCAAACTCCTTCCGCACCCGGTCCTGTGTCCCATCGTCCTCCCAGCAATACCGGGCAAACTCCCTTGCCGCCGCCTCGCATCCCCGGCAGATCACAATTCTTCCATTCTTCAGCGCCTCAGCCGTCCTCCGAATTCCCTCCAGCACCCGGTTATCCGCCTTCCGCACCGTCCACCCTTCCCGTCTCAGCGCCTCGATAAAGCTGGCCGCCGAGGGGTCCACGACCACCAGCTCGACCCGCCGGTCCCCCGCCAATCTCCTCAAATCCCGGACATACTCCCCATCCGTTTTCTGCCGTCCCTCCGCCCGCGCGTCGTAGTAATACTCGCGCACCCGGTACCAAGTCCCGTCAAGCTCTCCCCAAAGCCCAAAGGAGGCCGGATTTCTGGTCCCGTAATCGCAGGAGATCCGCCACCGGGAAAAGGGCCCCTCCGGCGCCTCCGGCATCCGGTCCGCCTGGAAGAAGTCGTACACCAGCCCCTCCGCCGCGACCCACTCCCCCAGCACATACCGCCGGTAGAAGCACCCCCGGAACATCCGCTGATACCGTTCCCGCACCTTATCCGGCAGTCCCGGATTGTCCTCCATTGTAAACCGAAGGTACAGCATCCGCTTCTCCTCCGCCTTACAAATCCACTCCTGATAAAACCAGTGCTCCGGCCCCGCCGGGTTGCAGGAGAGCCAAATCCGCCCGCCCTCTACGGAGCACCGAGCGCAGGCCTGCTCCACAAAAGATCTGGGCATCAGCGCCGCCTCGTCCAGCAGCACCCCCGCCAGCGTCACCCCCTGAATGGAGGCATAGCTTCCCTCGTCCCGCCCGCCATACAGGCAGAATACATTCTCCCGGCCCCCGCCCCGGACCACTACCTCATTCCGGCTCACCTTTTCCTCCCACCGGAACCCCAGCCCCTCCAGCACGGGCCGGGCCTGCTCCAGCAAATTCCGCCGCACCCCGTTGATGGACCCGGCGCACAGGCCAAACCTCTGTCTCCGAAAGCAGCTCATCGCCCACAAAAAGAAGGAGACGCTCAATGCAAAGGTCTTCCCCGACCGCACCGCCCCGTCGCAGATCACGCCGTCAAACCCGTCGTCTCTCCACCAATCCAGCACCCTCCTCTGCTTTGCTGAAAAGGTCAGCCGCTTCACGCCTCACCACCGCCCTCCGGGCGGGACAGCCCATCCAGAAACGCCTCCAGCTCTCCGTCCCGCTGCTCCTCCATCAGCTCCCGCAGCATGGCCAGCACCCGCACCTTGTCCACGAACCTGGCCTCAAACGTCCCGTTGGCGTTTCGCTTCAGCTCCGCCACCCCCGTCAGGTCCAGCTTGTCCACCTGCTCCGCATCCTCCGCCTCCAAAAACGCCAGCTTCACCACATCATTGTTTTTCCACCTCGCCAGCTTCCGCAGATAGGCCGTCAGCTCCTGTCTGAGCTTCTGCTCCTCCGATCTCTCCTGGGTCCCCATCTTAAACCTCCTTGCGCCGCAATACCGGAACATCCGTTTTGTTGCCCATTCTGGTGCAAGGCAAAAAAATTTCTGGAGCGGCGTCCGCTCCAGAAATGATCCCTCTTATTCTACTTATGGTAATCCGACCCCTCCTGAATTTTGAAGGCCCGGTAAATCTGCTCCAGCAGCATCACTCGCGCCAAATGGTGGGGGAAGGTCATAGGCGACATGGACAGCGTGGCCCAAGCTCCCGCCTTGACCGACGGGTGCAGCCCATAGGACCCTCCGATCACAAACACCAAATGCTTCGACGCGTTGTGGCTCCAGGCAGAGATCATCTGCGCCAGCTCCTCACTGGACCGCATTTTCCCCTCGACGGCCAAAGCGATCACGCTGGAATTGGGCGGAATTTTCCCCCGAATCGCCTCTCCCTCCTTTTCCATCGCCGCCTGGATCTCCCCCAGCGCCGGATTTTTGGGCAGCTTCTGCTCCGCCAGCTCCACCACATTCAGCTTACAATACCCTTTCAGCCGCTTGATATACTCCGCCGCGGCCTCCTGATAAAATTTCTCCTTTAATTTTCCCACACAGATCACTGTAACATCGACCATCGTTCTCACAAACTCCATTCCGCTGCGTCTGGCTGCCGCTGGACATCCGCTCCATTTCGCTGCTCGTCCTCTCCCCACGCGGCCCGCTTCGCTGGGCTCGCGCGGGGACCTCTTTTACACCTCAAACCAACCCGTCGCCTCACTCCTGGGCGCGGCGGCCAACTCCACATCCCGCTCTCCCAGCCCCAGCTCGCCCAGCGCCCGACCCGCGGCCTCCAGCGCCAGCCTGGGCAGATTGTTCTCCTGGGACAGATGGGCCAGCACCACCCGCCGCGTGCCCTGCTCCGCGGCCCAGGCGGCCAGCTGCCCGCCCATCTCATTGGACAAATGCCCCCGGTCCCCCCGGATCCGTTCCTTCAAATGGAGCGGATAGGGCCCTGTCCGCAGCATTTCCGGGTCATAGTTAAACTCCCCGATCAGGGTATGGGCCCCTCTGACCCCTTCCCGGGCCTCCGGCGTGATCACCCCCGTATCGGTGCAAAGGGCCAGCTTCCGGCTCCCGTCGGTGACAAAAAAACCCACCGGGCAGGCGCAGTCGTGGCTGGTGGCAAAGGTCCCCACCTCCAAGCCGTCCACGGCAAACCGCTGTCCCGGCGCAAACACCCGGAACCGCTCCACCAGCCCGTCCCACCTTCCGCACAGCTCAGATGCCGTACCCTCGGCGGTATACAGCGGCGCGTTCATCTGTCTGCACAGCACCGGCAGCGCCGCCACATGGTCGATATGCTCATGGGTAATGAGCACGCCGGAAATATGCCTCAGCTCCACCCCCAGCGCCTTTAGTCCCTGGGAAATCCGCCGGGTGGAAATACCCGCGTCAATCAAAATATGTACCCGTCCGTCGCTGACCACCGCGCAGTTCCCCGACGACCCGCTGGCCAGCGTCGCCACCCTTAGCATACCGGTTCACCCCCAATTTTCTCTCTTTTCCACAAACAAACCGGAAAGGGCGCACGCCCTTTCCGGCGAAAAAACGATCATCAATGGGCTGCAGCCCGTCACCCGGCTGCGGAGACCTTTCCCTGCTCCGGGTCCGGCACCTCCACCACCCGGATATCCGCGCCAATCCCGGACAGCTTACCGATGATATCCTCATATCCCCGCTCAATATGCTTCACGTTGGAAATCTCACTGGTTCCCTGGGCCGCCAGTCCGGCCACAATCATAGCCGCACCGGCCCGCAGGTCGCAGGCCTCCATGGGCGCCCCGGTGAGCTTCTCCACACCCTCAATGATGGCAATCTTGCCGTCCACCTGGATTTTGGCCCCCAGACGCCGGAACTCCTCCGTATACCGGTAGCGGTTGTCCCAAACACCCTCCGTAATCACGCTGGTGCCCTTAGCCAAGCACAGCACAGCCGCGATCTGGGGGTGCATATCGGTGGGAAACCCCGGATAAAACATGGTCTTGATGTTGGTCCTCTGGAGCGGCCCATGGCGCCGGACAATGAGGCTGTCCCCGTCCTCCTCCACCTCGGAGCCCATCTCCACCAGCTTGGCGGTGATACACTCCAAATGCTTTGGAATAATGTTGCAAATGCGCACCTCGCCTCCGGCGGCGGCCACAGCGGTCATATAGGTTCCCGCCTCGATCTGGTCGGGAATGATGGAGTACTCCCCACCCCGTAGCTTGTCCACGCCCCGGATCTTGATGACGTCGGTGCCCGCACCGGTAACCTCCGCACCCATGGAGTTGAGGAAGTTGGCCAAATCCACAATATGAGGCTCTTTCGCCGTATTTTCGATCACAGTCGTACCCTCCGCCAGCACCGCGGCCAGCATCAGGTTCATGGTGGCTCCCACGCTGGCCACGTCCAGGTAGATCTGACTGCCCTTCATGCGCCCGCCCTCGGCCTTGGCGCACATGTAGCCCTTTTCCACCTTCACCTCGGCGCCCAGGGCGGCCAGCCCCTTCAAATGCTGGTCAATGGGCCGGCTTCCGAAGTCGCACCCGCCGGGCAGAGGCACCTCCGCCTCGCCGAACCGGCCCAGCATGGCCCCCAGCAGGTAATAAGAGGCCCGCAGCTTCCGCCCCGCGTCATAGGGTATGGCCATGCACCTGGCCCCGGTACAGTCCACCTCCACCGTCGTCCGGTTGATCATACGCACATTTGCGCCCAAATCGCGCAGAATATTCAAAAGCAAGTCCACATCGCTGATGGCGGGAATATTTTCAATGCGGCAGGTCCCCTCCACCAGCAGAGCGGCGGGAATAATACCAACGGCGGCGTTTTTTGCCCCGCTGATCTCGACCTTGCCATACAGCGGACGCCCGCCGTGAATCACATATTTTTTCAAATCAGCACCTCAGACTCCCGGCAGCACCGGGTTTAATGGTAAAGGAGGAACGCGCCCTCCGTTATGTCGCAAATAAAAGAAGGACCCGGGAAAGCATCGTTTTACTTTCAGGGGAAAGAAAGCACGGCGGAGCAGATAATCTTGCGCCGTTGTGCCGAACGGGCGGGCTTCTACCAGACGGACGCCGGGAGCCCAATTCCCACCGAACCATTATAACACCCCGGATAAGTAAAGGCAACCAAAACTTTCATCTTTCACGCCCGCTTTCGTCTTTTCTCCCAACCGACCATATTTTGCCCCGCGTCAGCCCAGATATTCCGGGAAAATTGTGAATTTTCTGCGATACCCCTTGCAAAATCCGGCGAAACGTATTATAGTATCGTTAGCACTCAAAGTCAAAGAGTGCTAAAATGCGCTTAAACTAAATTTATGATATACACGAGGTGCACAAACATGGCAAAAAAGCAGTTCAAAGCGGAATCCAAGCGTCTGATGGACCTGATGATCAACTCCATCTACACCCACAAGGAGATTTTCCTCCGGGAAATCATCTCCAACGCCAGCGACGCCATCGACAAGCTGGCCTATCTCTCCCTCACCGACGACACGGTGAAAGCAAAGCGGAGCGACCTACGCATCACCGTCACCCCGGACAAGGAGGCGCGCACCCTGACCGTCTCCGACAACGGCGTGGGCATGAGCGCGGAAGAGCTGGAGAAGAACCTGGGCACCATCGCGCGCAGCGGCTCCCTCCAGTTCAAGGAGGGCATGGAGAAGGACAGCGCCGCCGACATCATCGGCCAATTCGGCGTGGGCTTCTACTCCGCCTTCATGGTGGCCGACGAGGTGACAGTGGTCACCCGCCGCCACGGCGAGGAAACCGCCCACTGCTGGAAATCCTCCGGTGCGGACGGCTACACCATCACTGAGTGCGAAAAGGACGCTCCCGGCACCGACGTCATCATGCACATCAAGCCGGACGCCGAGGATGAAAACTACAGCGAGTACCTGGACACTCACCGCCTCCAGAATCTCATCAAAAAGTATTCCGACTATATCCGCCACCCCATCCGCATGGAGGTGGAGGACTACCGCCAGAAGGAAAAGCCGGAGGACGCGGGAGACGACTACAAGCCTGAGTGGGAGACGGTCACCGAGGAAAAGACCATCAACTCCATGGTCCCCCTGTGGCAGCGCCCCCGCTCCAAGGTGGAGCAGTCGGAGTACGACGGCTTCTACCAGGAGAAGTTCAACGACTGGCAGCCCCCCCTGGCCACCATCACCACCTCCTCCGAGGGCACCGTGACCTTCAAGGCCCTGCTGTTCGTCCCCTCCGCCACCCCCTATGACTTCTACACCCGGGAATATGAGAAGGGCCTCCAGCTCTATTCCTCCGGCGTGCTCATCATGGACAAGTGCGCCGACCTGCTCCCCGACTGCTTCCGCTTCGTCAAGGGCGTGGTGGACTCCCCCGACTTCTCCCTGAACATCTCCCGGGAGATGCTCCAGCACGACCGCCAGCTGAAGATCATCGCCACGGCGCTGGAGAAGAAGATCAAGAACGAGCTGGTCAAGCTGATGAAGGACGACCGGGAGAAGTACGAAACATTCTGGTCCGCCTTTGGCCGCCAGCTGAAGTACAGCGTGGTGGACAACTATGGCGCGAAAAAGGAGCTTCTCCAGGATCTGCTCCTGTTCACCACCAGCAAGGAGTCCAAGCTGTCCAGCCTGTCCGAATACGCGGAGCGTATGCCCGAGGGACAGGAGTTCATCTACTACGTCTGCGCCGACACCAACGAGCAGGCCGCCCGCCTGCCCCAGGTGGAGCGCGTCGCCGACAAGGGCTGGGAGATCCTCTATCTGACGGAGGAAGTGGACGAGTTCGTCATGCAGGCCCTTCAGGAGGCGTCCGGCAAAAAGCTGAAATCCGTCTCCGACCCCGACGCCCTCCCCGAGACCGACGAGGAAAAGGCGGAGCAGGAGAAGCAGGCCGAGGAGAGCAAGCCCATCCTGGACTTTGTGAAGGAAGCCCTGGGCGAGCGCATCAAGGAAGCCCGCATCTCCAAGATCCTGAAAACCGCCCCTGTGTGCATGACGGCGGACGGCCCCATGTCTCTGGAGATGGAAAAATATTTCTCCAAGATGGAGGGCGCCTCTCCCATGGGCGCCATGAAGGCGGAGCGGGTGCTGGAGCTGAATCCCTCCGCCGCCCCCTTCGCCGCCTTGAAGTCCGCCCTGGACAGCGGCGACAGGGACCGCGCCGCCAAGTACGCTGAAATTCTGTACCACCAGGCTCTGCTCATTGCCGGTCTGCCCATCGGCGACCCCTCCGCCTATACGGAGCTGGTCTGTTCCCTGATGAGCTGACCCGGCAGACAAAGCGCGCAAAGCAAACAGGCTTCGGCCGCTCCCCATGGAGCGGCCGAAGCCTTTCCCTTTGCATCTCATTTATGTGGACAGGTGGTCGTATTCCCCAGACAATCGGTCAATTTGTCTTCCTTCCGATATGTTATCATTAAGTCGGCATAACTCCCCAGCCCCACCAAAAACTGCTTTGCCGGGAAAGAAGGTCCGCCATGAAAGCCTCCTCATTTTTGTACCTTGCCCGCTTTGGCCTGCGTTCGGTCCTGTTCCGAAGACAGGAGCCGATTCTAGGCACCATCATCCTGACGGACCGCTGCAACCTCCACTGTAAGCACTGCTCCGTCAACAACCTCACCTCCGTGCTCTATCCCTACCGCCAAATTCAATCCGAAATGCGCCGGCTTTATGAAATGGGCGTGCGCATCCTGTTTTTCTGCGGCGGGGAAACCTTCCTGTGGGAGGACGGCGGGAAAACCCTGCGGGACCTGGTCGTGGAGGCCAAGGCAATGGGCTTTCTCATCGTAAACGTGGTCACCAACGGCACCTTCCCCCTGGAGCTGCCCGAGGCGGACCTGATTCTGCTCAGCCTGGACGGCGACCGCGATCGGCACAACGCCATCCGGGGAGACACCTACGACCTGATTTTTGAGCACATCCGCCGCGCCCCGGCGGACAACATCTGCTTCTACATGGCCGTCAACAAGCTGAATCAAGCCGCTATCCCCCATGTGTGCGCCGCCGCCCGGGACACCGAACACGTCCGGGCGGTGTCCTTCAACTTCCACACCCCCTACCCGGACACCGAAGCTCTGGCCCTGACCCGGGAGGAAAAGGCGGCCTGCTGCGCCGTCATCTCCCAGATGATGGACCAGGGCGCGCCGGTGTTCAACCTGAAAAGCGCCTTTCCCTATCTCATCCAAAACAGCTTTCCCACCCCCTGCCGCCAGTGCGTGGTGATGGAAAACGGGACCCTCAGCACCTGCGGCCGGTGCATCCACGTCCCCGGCCTGTGCCAGCGCTGCGGCTATTTCTTTGTTGCGGAGTACACCCTCCTGTTTCGGGGGAACCTCCCCATCATCGCCGAAATGCTGAAAACCTACCTTAAATATATTTAGGAGCGCCCAATGAGTATCATCACCGACCTGACCCGGATGTGGCTGACCCGGTCCGTCAAGCCCTTCACCTTCCGGAGCGAATACGACCAGACCCTCCCCTTCGCCCAGTGTCAAGACTTGGGCCTTTACGTTCACATCCCCTTCTGCAAGCAAATATGCGCCTTCTGCCCCTACTGCAAGGAGCTCTACGCCCCGGACCGCTGCGCCCGGTATCTGGACGCCCTGCTCCGGGAAATCCACCTGGTGGGCGGCCAGTCCCCCGGAAAAAAGCGGGCCACCAGCCTGTATTTCGGCGGCGGGACCCCCGCCCTGGCCGCGGACCGTCTGGCCCAGCTCATCGCCGCGCTGGAGGAGCATTTCATCATCACCCAGGGCGTCGGCGTGGAGCTTCACCCGGACAACGTGACGGTCCCCACCCTGCAAGCCCTGAAACGCGCCGGAGTCACCAAGCTGAGCATCGGCATCCAATCCTTCCAGCCGGAGCACCAGCGCACCCTGGGCCGTCCCGCGCCGGACAGGGCCGCCATGGCCGAGGCCCTGTCCCAGGTGCCCTTTGAGACCGTGTCCATGGACTTTATCTTTGCCCTCCCCGGCCAGACCCTCGACCACCTGCGGGCGGATCTGGACGCCGCCTTCCAATGCGGGGCCAACCATGTGGCAATCTATCCCTTCATCGACTTCTCCTTCACCTCCAGCGCAGTACCGCCCATGAGCAGGCGGGAGAAACGGGCCCTGCTGGACGGCATCACCCGCTGGTGCCTGGAGCGGGGCTGCACCCGGACCTCCATCTGGACCTTTTCCCGGGGCGGCGCAGGCTATTCCTCCATGACCCGGGACAATTTCCTGGGGTTCGGCTGCTCCGCCGCCACTCTGCTCCGGGACCAGTTCAAGATCAACACCTTTGACCTGGACGAATACTGCAAACGTGTCAACGGCGGAGCCCTTCCCACCGCTCTGACCCTCCGCTTCACCCCCCGCCAGCGGATGGTCTACTACCTGTTCTGGACGGCCTACAGCACAAAGGTGGACGCCGAAGCCTTTGCCCGCTTCTTCGGCGTCCACCTGCATGCAATGTACGGCCTGGAACTCCGCCTGGCCAAGCGTCTGGGCCTTGTCACTGAGGAAAACGGCGTCTACGAGATGACCCTCAAGGGCGCGTTCTACTACCACTACTACGAAAGCTTCTACACCCTGTCCTACATCGACAAAATGTGGGGCCTTCTCCGCGCCCAGCCCTTCCCGGACAGGATGGAGCTTTGACCTGAGGTCCGTCCCTCTCCGCCGTCATCCCCCTAGGCATTTGCGCAGCGCCGACAGAAACAGGTCGATGCCGACGCCCTGTGCGGTCTGCCGGGCGGAGTCCATGGCGTCATTCAGAGTGCGGTTCTCGATCTGCCGGCTGGTGGTGCTGGAATACCACCAGCCGGCAGAATGGCTATGTACAGCGCATTTTTCCACGATCTTTTTATGGAACGCATAAGAGCGGCTCCCTTTCCATATCCAGCATAAGCTTATGCTTACCACTCTTTTGAAATAAAGCACAGCAAAACAAACTGGACGGACCGCCCTATTTCATTGAGGCTGCGGATCTGGTGAATTGCCTGAACCGCCAGTCATGAATTTCAGATCTCCCGTGATACGCCCATGGAAAAGCGTTATTTATGCTTTGGGACGTCAAGCAGCATTTCGATATTTTCCGTATCCATTGAGTTCAGCATGAGCGAGGCCTGTTCCAATTCCGCGTTGAGGCTGACTGCCGTCTCAAAATTCTTTTTTGCCATTTTCTTCAGACTCTCCTCAACCCTGTTTTCACCCATGCGCAGCCGGCAGTTTCCAAGATTGAAATAGGCCAGGAAATACTGCCCATCAAGCCTAATTGCCTCTTCCAAGCTTTTAACGGCATCGTCATATAATTCCTGGGCATAATAGGCGCAGGCCAGGTTGTTAAGTACGGCGGGGCTGGAATAGTATTCCAGCGCGGCCCGGTAATATTCGGCTGCCGCCGAATATTTGCCAAGCTGGTAGACGGCGTCCCCGTTGCTTTTGTTGATCCTGCAGTGGGCCTGGTACACCTTTGATAAGCGGCTCAAGACCAGCGCCTCATTGACCGGGTCGTTCATATCCTGATAGCAATTCGCCAAAACCCTATAGTACTTAACATCCATTGGCTCCAATTCAATTGCAATTTTTAATTCCTCAATCGCTTCACTGTTCAACTCCAATTCCCGCAGAAGAAGCGCAAGGTCATAATGCGCAATATTGCTTTCAGGGTCTTGCTCTATCGCTTTCCTGTAGCACCGCTGGCTCTCCTCAAAATACTGGTATTTCGAATATATAATGCCCAAATCAATAAAATTGTTCGGATCATCCTGAAACGGGGCAAGGAGTTCGTTCAATTCCGTTATGTCCTTCTGTATATCCTTTTCCTTATCCATATCAGCCCTGTACACCAGCGCCGTAAGCCGATAATCATTGTTGTCCTTTAATTTGATCGCCTCCCGCATATCGCAGTACGCCTTCGCGCTTGCTCCATTCCGGCAATAATAGCAGCGCGCCCGGCTCACGTAATACTGTGCCTTTGGCTCCAATTCAATCGCCTTTGTATAGCACTCAATCGCTTCCGTATACATCAGCTTCTTTTGATAGCAGCTGCCCTGGATGTTAAAGCATTCGCTGCGATAGGCGAAAATAGACAGCGACTGGGCGGCATAGCGTATGGCATTGTCATACTTGTCCATCTCATAATATATTTTTGCCAGGTAATAGCAAGCCACATCCGAGGACTCGCTGAACTTTTGGTCATAGGATATGGCCTTGCGCAGCTCGCCGATCGCTTGGGTCAAATTCCTCTTGTCATACTGGTAAATCCCCAGGTAAACGTATGTGTTTGGATAAAACTCATTCTTGCTTTTGGCTTCCATCAAAAGCGTCCAGCTCTCCTGGTATGCCTTGGCGTGAATATGACATGCCCCTTTGCAGGAAAGAATTTCGCCTTCATGATATTCACCACCCTGCTTGTTATACTGCAGCGCCTTGTCAAGATCGTTGAAAATGCCCTCAATAAAGCTTTGCTGAGAACTTGAGGCGTCCGCAATCGCCTGTTCAACCGGCTTTAAGTATGGAGCGACCTCCAGCATCCTCAGTTTGACCTGACCCCTGCGAAAATAAAATGTCTCAGGCTGGATATTCTTTGCCAGCAGGGCATCGCAGCACTCCAGTTCCTTTGTATACTCATGCAGGTCATGATAGCAATAGGCCTTTCTGACCATCACACGGGTAAATACATCTTTTTGCTTGAGCCGCGTAGAGGGGATGGCATTCAGCTTTGCCAGCGCGCCGGAAAAATTGCCCAGCATCATCAGCGCGTCCGCATAGCTGATAAAAAACCTGGGCTGCCCCGTTATTTTTCCCCGGCACTGCCGCAGATAAGCGATCGCGTCTCTGGGACGCCCCTCCGCAATGCATTCGCCTGCCTGCTTATATTCCCATGACGCCGTAAGCTCCGGGGTTGACGGGAAATCGCCGCCTTCGGCGCCTATCAAGTCTATGATCCGCTGGTCCTTCTTTCGTTCTCGCTTCCTTACGCTGCGGAGAATCATCAAAAAGACAGCAATCCCTACCAGCAGCAGCACAAGCATCGGCTTCACACAGATACATAACGCGATGATCACTGCGGTCAGAGCGGCGGCCTTCAGCAGGAGCTTGACGGAACCGCCATGGTCAAGGAACTCTATAAATCCGAAAACGCCGTCAAAAAGCCCCAAAACAGCTATCAATGCCGCAAGCAGCGTGTTCCCGATAATAGACTCTATCAAAGGCTGCTGTGAATTGGACAGGAAAATGGAAAAGTCCATAAAATCTCTCCTTTGCTGTTTGACCGCTTATTATTGGGTTTCGGGCTAAAGGAATTTGAGTTTGGCTTATACATTCCATCTGTGTTTCATTTTACTACATTTTTCCTGTTGTTTCAACCAAATTTTTCCTATCTTTTCAACCACAGGTTAAAGCCGCAGGTAATTTGGAGAAAAAACCAGGAACTGCCTGAACGTTCCGCCGTGCCGCAGCACGCGGCCCCCTTTTCCTTGACAGCGGGAATGAGCGAGGCTAAAATAGGGAAAAGAATCATCAAGGAGGCCGATTTCCATGAGCCATACCGTTGAAATTTTATCCGTGGGCACTGAGCTGCTGCTGGGCAACATCGTCAACTCCGACGCCCAGGCCCTCAGCCGGGAGCTGTCCGGACTGGGACTGAACGTGCTGTATCACTCGGTGGTGGGCGACAACCCCGGCCGCCTGAAGGCCGCCGTGGAGCTGGCCCGGAGCCGGGCGGACGTGCTCATCACCACCGGCGGCCTGGGCCCCACCTGCGACGATCTGACCAAGCAGACCCTGGCCCAGTGCTTTGGCAGGCAGCTCATCTACCACCCCGAATGCGCCGAGGGCATTCAATGCTACTTCCACCGCATGGGCAAGGAGATGACGGAGAACAACCTCCAGCAGGCCTACCTTCCCGAGGGCTGCGACGTGCTGGACAACGCCTGGGGCACCGCCCCCGGCTGCGCCTTTGAGGCGGAGGGAACCTATGTGGTCATGCTCCCCGGTCCGCCCAGCGAGTGCCTGCCCATGTTCCGGGAACGGGCCGTGCCCTGGCTGGCCCGGCTGAGCGAGGGGGTCATCCGCTCCCGCACCCTGCGGGTGTTCGGCATGGGCGAGTCGGCAGTGGAGTCCCTGCTGAGGGACCGGATGAACCAGCTGACCAACCCCACCCTGGCCCCCTACGCCAAGGAGGGCGAGGTGGAGCTGCGCATCACCGCCAAGGCGGCCACCCAGGCGGAGGCGGACGCCCTCATCGCCCCCGTGGAGGAGGAGGTGCGCGCCCTGCTGGGCCATCTGGTCTACGGCGCGGACGTGTCCGGCCTGGAGCAGGTGGTGCTGGACTTGGCCCGGGAGCGGGGCCTGACCCTGGGCACAGCGGAGAGCTGCACCGGCGGGCTGGTGGCCAAGCGCATCACCGACGTGCCCGGCGCGGCGTCCGTGTTCAAGGGCGGCGTGGTGAGCTACCACTGCGAGGTGAAGGCGGGGGTGCTGGGGGTGTCCCAGGCCCTGCTGGACGAGAAGGGCGCGGTATGCGCCGAGGTGGCCCAAGAGATGGCCCAGGGGGCGCGGCGCGTTTTGGGCTGTGATCTGGCGGTGTCCGTCACCGGCGTGGCGGGCCCCGACCCCGACGAGCGGGGCAATCCGGTGGGGCTGGTATTCACCGCCCTGGCCGCCCCCGACGGGGTCTGGGTCAAGCGGCTCAACATCGCCGGCCACGCCGCCCGGCGGGACCGCGTCCGGAACCTGGCGGCCAATTATGCGCTGAACCTGGCCCGCCGCTGGCTGGCCGGGCTGGAGCCGGTGAGCCGCCGCACAGAGGGGGCCGAGCCGTGAGGGACTGGAAGCGGGTCCTTCTGCCCGCGGTGTGCGCCGCACTGCTGCTGGGGCTGCTGCTCCCGGCCTTCGGCGCCGCCGGAGGCGTCTACCTGATGGCGGTGAACGACACGGTGGTGGAGACCACCGCCGAGAATATGCCCCGCACGGTGGGCGGCGTGCTGTACGTGCCCTACACCATGCTGTCCAACCAGGTCAACGGCTTCAGCCTGGGCGTCAGCGCCCTGTACAGCACCACCCGCCGCACCGTCCTGATCACCGACAACCAGCGGGGTATCATTTTCGACCTCCAGAACAACACCGCCGAGGATATTAACGGCGTTCCAGTGGCCGTCCGGGCCATGGTGCGCAACGCCATGGTGTTCCTCCCCATCGACTGGCTGTGCCAGTATTTCGGCACCATCAGCTGCACCCGCACCCGCACGCCCTACGGCACACTCATCCGGATTACCAACAGCGCCGCCATCCTGGGCGACCAGGAATTCGCCAACGCTGCGGGCTCCCAGCTGGCGGACAACCTGCGCCGCTACCTGGAATCCGGGGGACCGGACGACGGCGTGAATCCCCTCCCCTCCGAGGAGACGGAGGCCTCCGATGCGCCCAGCGGCGCGGAGCTGTTTCTGGCCCTGCGTTCCGGCCCGGCGGCGGAGGACTGCGCCCGGCTCATCGAGGGGCAGGGCCGGCGGGCGCTGTTCCTGTTCACCCCGGAGGAGCTGGCACAGGACAGCACGCTTGCCCGCAGGATTGCCGGCGCTGGCCACACCATCGGGCTGGCCCTCACCGAAACGGACCCGGAGCGCTGTCTGGCCGAGGCGGAGCGCGGCCGGGAGCTGCTGGCCGCCGCCGTGCGGTACAACGCCCTTGTGGTGAGCGCCCCCGGCCTGGACGGCGCGGAACGGGCGGCGTTGGAAAAGAAGGGCTATGTAATCTGGTCCGCCACCGTGCGGGGGGAGGCGGCCGCCTCCGGCTTCGCCCTGGCGCAAAGCCTGAACACCCGGCGGGTCAACTACGTGGAGATTGCCTGTGACGCCGGAAGCACGGCCTTTCTCAACAGCGCGCTGCGCGCCATGGAGGAGGAAAACTGCCGGATCTATCAGGCCACCGCTCCGGCCTTATCATGAAGAAGGCCGTTCGGTCCTTCGGCGATCTCCTTTTCAGAGGTCCAGCATAACCCGCTCGATGCCGCCGACGGCCTCCTCCACCATGGCTTCCACTTCAAGGACCTTTTCGGCCTCTTCAAGCTCCTCGATTTTCGGCTTGGTCCGGGGGTGCTTGGGAGTAAACACGGTGCAGCAGTCCTCATAGGGCAGAATCGACGTCTCAAAGGTGCCGATTTTCCGGGCCACCCGGACGATCTCCTCCTTGTCCATGGCGATAACAGGCCGCAGAACGGGAATGGTGCACACCGCGTCCGTACACGTCAGCGCGTCCAGCGTCTGGCTGGCCACCTGGCCCACCGACTCCCCCGTCACCAGCGCCTGTATCTCGTTTTTCTCCGCCACCCGGCAGGCAATACGCATCATAAACCGCCGCATGAGAATGGTGAACAGCTCCTCGGGACAGGACCGCCGCAATTCCTCCTGAATTTTCGTAAACGGCACCACATGGACGCACTGCTTGCCCGTATAGGGCACCAGCAGGCGGGCCAAATCCAGCACCTTTTCCTTGGCCTCCGGCGAGGTGTAGGGATAGGAGTAATAGTGAATCATATCCACAATGACCCCCCGCTTGGCCACCATCCAGGAGGCCACGGGGGAGTCGATGCCGCCGGACAGCAGGGACAGCGCCCGGCCCCCCATGCCCACGGGCAGGCCCCCCGCCCCCGGCTCCGGGTCGGCGTGGATGTAGGCGTCAAAGTCCCGGACCTCCACGTGGACCGTCAGCTCCGGATGGTGCATATCCGCCTCTAAATGGGGATAGCGGTCGTGGAGCTCGCCCCCCACGTACTGGGACAGCTGGATGGACGTCATGGGAAAGGTCTTGTCCGCCCGCTTGGACTCCACCTTGAAGGATTTCGCCGCGCTTAGTTTGTCCCCCAGGTATTCCACAGCGCACTTGACGATCTCGTCCTTATCCTTGGGACAGGCCCGGGCCCGGCACACCCCCACCACGCCGAACACCTTCCCCATGGCCTCCCAGGCGCCCTCAAAGTCCGCAGAGTCGTCCAGCGGCTCCACATAGGTAGTGGACTGGCGGGTATAGACCTTGAAGGACCCGTATTTTTTCAGCCGCCGCTTGACGTTGCCCATCATTTTTTCCTCAAAGCCCCGGCGGTTCAGGCCCTTGAGCACCATTTCTCCCTGCTTGAGCAGGATAATCTCTTGCATAATATCCCTTGCTTTCCTTGGTTGTCCCCCTATTTTACAGGGCCGGGGGAACGCTGTCAAGGGCGGTTGTCACGCTTTGTCTGTTCGCGGCGCGCTGCTTACGACGGCTCAGCGCTTCTGTGGAAATCACCCTTGCCCAAACCGCCGATATGTGTTAAAATTTGGTGCGTACACATTTTTAGACAAGCGAGAGGGGGAACGGGGCCGTACCAGGGATACGGCCCCAAATTCATATGCACAGGATTGGATTTGACAACCAGCGCTACGTAGACACACAGTCCGCCCGCATCCGGGAGCGCATCGCCCAGTTCGGCGGCAAGCTGTACCTGGAATTCGGCGGCAAGCTGTTTGACGACTACCACGCCGCCCGGGTGCTGCCCGGCTTCGCCCCGGACAGCAAGATCCGCATGCTTTTAGAGCTGCGGGACAGCGCCGAAATCGTCATTGCCATCAACGCCGCCGACATCGAGCAGAACAAGGTCCGGGGCGACCTGGGCATCACCTACGGCGAGGACGTGCTGCGCCTCATTGACACCTTCCGGGGAGAGGGACTGTACGTGGGCAGCGTGGCCATCACCCGGTACGCCGCTCAGCCCTCGGCAGACGCCTTCAAGCGGCGGCTGGAGGATCTGGGCGTGAAGGTTTACCTGCACTACCCCATCTCCGGCTACCCCCACGACGTGGCGCGCATCATGTCCAGTCAGGGCTTCGGCCGCAACGACTACATTGAGACCACCCGCCCCCTGGTGGTGGTCACCGCCCCCGGGCCCGGGTCCGGAAAGATGGCCACCTGCCTGTCCCAGCTGTATCACCACCACAGCCGGGGCGTCCGGGCGGGATACGCCAAATTCGAGACCTTCCCCATCTGGAACCTGCCCCTCAAGCACCCGGTAAACCTGGCCTATGAGGCCGCCACCGCCGACCTGAACGACGTGAACATGATCGACCCCTTCCACCTCCAGGCCTACGGGGAGACCACTGTCAACTATAACCGGGACGTGGAGGTGTTCCCGGTGCTCCAGGCCATGTTCGAGGAGATCATGGGCGAAAGCCCCTACAAATCCCCCACGGACATGGGGGTCAACATGGTGGGCAGCTGCATTGCGGACGACGAGGCGGTGTGCGCCGCCGCCAAGCAGGAGATCATCCGGCGGTACTACTCCGCCCTGTGCGACCGCCGCCGGGGGCAGGGCAGCGACGAGATCGTCTACAAATTGGAGCTGCTGATGAAGCAGGCCCACGCGGGGCCCGAGCTGCGGCCCGTCATCGCCGCCTCCGAGGCCAAGGCGGAGGAAACCGGCGAGCCCGCCGCCGCCATCCAGCTCCCGGACGGCACAGTGGTCACGGGCAAGACGTCGGATTTGATGGGGGCCACCTCCGCCGCCCTGCTGGACGCGCTGAAAATGCTGGCGGGCATCGCTGATGAGGTACATCTCATCACCCGAGAGGCCATCGAGCCCATCCAGGCGCTGAAAACCGGACACCTGGGCAGCCGCAACCCCCGCCTGCACAGCGACGAGGTGCTCATCGCGCTGGCCATCTCCTCCGCTACCGTGCCCTTGGCCACCCGGGCCCTGGACAACCTGGACAAGCTGCGGGACTGCGAGGCCCACTCCTCCGTCATCCTCACCGCCGCCGACAGCGGGACCTATGCCAAACTGGGTCTGCGGCTGACCTGCACGTCCCGGTATCAGGGGAGCCAGCTTTATCACAAATAAAGTTCCTTTGCTCTTTGGAGGCAATTACCAAAGCGGCACAAAGAAACATAAATCTTCAAATTCTTTCAAATTTAGAGGTAATTGTCCCTTCCCAGCAGGCGCCAAATAAATTTACACTTGCATTTCACCCCATTAAAGTATATAATATCTCAAGATCTCAAGTTCATATCACAACGGCGCTGCGCGCCTGTGATATGGGTCCCCAACCAAACTCAGCGAGGTAATCACATGACCCGTTCCGACGCCCACACCTTCATCTTTACCTTTGGCTGGACTCGATTTAACGTGTCCGGCTATTTTGGCATGGAGAAACGCGGCGTGTGAGCGAGGGGGCCGTCAGGCGGCCCCGCCTGAATTTGTATCTTTGGGAAGCTCATGGACCGCGTATCCGCGGACCATGGGCTTCTTTATTTTGAGAGGAGCTTTACTATGGTAATTGTCATGAAGCCCGGCGTCAGCCAGGAAACCATTCAATCCCTGATCGCCCGGCTGGAGCGGGACCACGGCGTCACCGTGGGCATCACAAACGGCGTGGGCTGTTCCATCCTGGGCCTGGTGGGCGACACCGCCCACATCGACATGGATAAGCTGTCCCTGAACGATGACATAGACCGGGTCATGCGGGTGCAGGAGCCCTATAAAAAAGCAAATCGCAAGTTTCACCCTGGGGACACGGTGGTGGACGTGTCCGGCGTACCCATCGGCGGCGGAGATAAGTTCACCGTCATCGCTGGGCCCTGCTCTGTGGAGAGCGAAGAGCAGATCACCGGGGTGGCCCAAGACGTGAAGGAGGCCGGGGCCGCCCTGTTGCGGGGCGGCGCGTTCAAGCCCCGCACCTCCCCCTACTCCTTCCAGGGCATGGGCACCGACGGCCTGGAACTCCTGCTGGAGGCCAAGGCTGCCACCGGCCTGCCCATCGTGTCCGAGATCATGGCCCCGCGCTATTGCGAGCTGTTCGAGGAAAAGGTGGACCTGGTGCAGGTGGGCGCCCGGAACATGCAGAACTTTGACCTGCTCAAGGAGGTGGGCCGGCTGTCCAAGCCCGTTCTGCTCAAGCGGGGGCTGTCCAACACCTACGAGGAGTGGATCATGTCGGCGGAGTATATTATGGCCGCGGGCAATGAGAACGTGATTTTGTGCGAACGGGGCGTGCGCACCTTCGAGACCTACACCCGCAACACCCTGGATCTGTCCGCCATCCCGGCCATCCGGAAAATGAGCCATCTGCCCATCGTGGTGGACCCCTCCCACGCCGCCGGGATGTACTGGATGGTGGAGCCCCTGGCCATGGCCGCCGTGGCGGTGGGGGCGGACGGCCTGATGGTGGAGGTCCACAACGACCCGCCCTGCGCCAAGTGCGACGGGGCCCAGTCCCTGACGCCGGAAAAATTCCGGCACCTGATGGGCAAACTGAATCCGCTCATTGAGCTGATGGGCCGGAAATTAGTCTGACAACAAGAAAGGAGCGTCATCATGGCAAAATTGGAACGCACCCTCACCGGGGATTTTGACGACATTCTGTGGCGGCTGGACCAGGCCGTGCTGAACGGCAGCATGTCCGCCACGCTGGAGGACCAATCGGATTTCTCCATCGGTTCCGCCCAGGTGGCGGTGCGGATGTACGAGCGGTACAGCGCCCTGGGCGGCAACCGGGTGGCCATGTGCCTCACCCTGGCGGGGGAGGGGGACCGCCTCCGCCTCACCGCCATCACCGCCGGAGGCAGTCAGGCCATGTTTTTCAAGGTGAACACCTGGGGCGAAGAGGCCTTTCTGGACACCTTAGCGGCGGTTGTGGACAAACTATAAGGAGGAAGCAGCGATGAAAGCCCTCACCGTGGCCCTGCCGGGCCGGGAATACGACATTTTGATCCAGCGGGGCATCCTGTCTCAGGCCGGGGAGCGTCTCCGCGCCCTCCTGCCCCGGGCCTCCAAGCTAGCGGTGGTCACCGATACCAACGTGCACCCGCTCTATTTTGCCAAGCTGAAAGCCAGCCTGGAGCGTGCCGGGTTTGAGTGCTGGGGCGCGGTCATCCCCGCCGGAGAGGCCAGCAAGAACCCCGGCCTGCTCACCGAGCTGTGGGAGGACTTCATGGAATTCGGACTCACCCGCACCGACGGCGTGATTGCCCTGGGCGGCGGCGTGGTGGGGGACCTGGCGGGCTTTGCCGCCGCCACCATCCTGCGGGGGGTGGCTTTTGTCCAGATCCCCACCACCCTGCTGGCCCAGGTGGACTCCTCCGTGGGCGGCAAGGTGGCCGTGGACCTGGACCACGGCAAAAATCTCGCCGGGGCATTCTACCAGCCCAAGCTGGTGCTCATGGACCCAGACACGCTGGACACCCTGCCCCTGCCCGTGTTCATGGAGGGGATGGCGGAGGTGGTCAAGTACGGCTGTATCTGGGACAAGGATTTTTTCGATTTCCTCACCGCCCGCCCCTCTCGAGAGCAGTTGATGGCAGATATTGAACACATTTTGTATACCTGCTGCGATATTAAACGACAAGTAGTCGCAGAGGATGAGCTTGACACCGGATTACGGATGATCTTGAACTTCGGCCACACCCTGGGTCACGCCTATGAGCTGGCGGGACATTACACCCAGTGGAGCCACGGCGAGGCGGTGGCGGCGGGTATGTGCGCCGCCGCGCAGATCGGCCTGGGGCTGGGCGTCACGCCCCCGGACGTACCCGGGCACATTTCGGACGCCTGCGCCGCCCTGGGCCTGCCCACTCAGATTACCTGCTCTATAAACGATTACGCCGCCGCCATCGGTTTGGACAAGAAGGGCGCGGGGGCGGATATCACCCTCATTCTGCTGGACCGGATTGGCCATACCGTCCCCCACAAAATGCCCCGGGACCAGCTTTTACAGCAGTTGGAGTCCCTGCTGAGCCGCTGAATGGAGAGGATACCATGAACGTCACCATAACCCCCGCAAAGCTAACCGGAGCCGTCACCCCACCGCCCTCCAAGTCCCAGGCCCACCGGGTCCTCATTGCCGCCGCCCTGGCGGACGGGGAGAGCGTCATCTCCAACGTGGCCTACTCCCAGGATATTGAGGCCACCATGGACTGTCTGGAAAACCTGGGCGCGGAGTTCGTGCGGGAGGGCTCTGCCGTCACCGTCCGGGGCATGGGAGCTAACGCCATGTCCCCCCTGCGGCGGTTGGCTTACCCCCGGCTGGACTGCGGGGAAAGCGGTTCCACTTTACGATTCCTCATTCCTGTGGCTCTGGCGGTGCGGGGCGGCGGCATTTTTTCAGGCCGGGGGCGGCTGATGGAGCGGCCCCAAAAGCCCTATTTCGACCTGTTTGACGAAAAGGGCGTCTTTCACGAGCAGAAGGACGGCGTGCTCACCGTCACAGGAATGCTCACACCGGGAATGTATCGGCTCCCCGGCAATGTGTCCTCCCAGTTTGTCACCGGACTGCTGTACGCCCTGCCCCTGCTGGACGGGGACAGCGAGATCATCCTTACCTCCCCCCTGGAGAGCTGGGCGTATGTGGATATGACGCTGGATGTGCTCAAAGCCTTCGGGGTCCAGGCCAAATGGGAGAATACCAGCACGCTTTTCATACCTGGCGGGCAGATCTATCGCCCCTGCGATATGGCCATTGAGGCCGACTGGTCCCAAGCCGCCTTCTGGTATGCCGCTCAAGCGCTGGGGAACCCGGTGACGGTGGCGGGGATGAACCAGCGCTCGATCCAGGGCGACCGGGAATTTTTGGAGTGGGTCCGGATGGTAAAAAATGAGCCCATGAACGGGGGATTCACCGTTACCACTCCCATTTGGGGAACCCCCTTGGGGGAAGCGGCGCCCGCAAGCCAGTCCAGAGGCTGTGCCGTCTCCATCGACGCGTCCCAAAATCCCGATTTGGTCCCTCCCTTGGCCGTCATGGGGGCACTGATGAACGGTATGCTTAACATCGAAAATGCCGCCCGCCTGCGCATCAAGGAGAGCGACCGGCTGGCCTCCGTCACGGCGGTGCTCACCGCCCTGGGCGCGTCGGTGATGGAGTGCCCGGACAGCCTGACCGTCTGCGGAAAAGACCGTCTGGCAGGCGGTGTCAAGGTGGACGGCTTCAACGACCACCGCATCGCCATGATGGCGGCCATCGCCGCCACCCGGTGTGACAAGCCTGTCACTATTACAGGCGCTCAGTGCGTAGCCAAATCCTACCCGGATTTCTGGGCAGAATATGGGCGGCTGGGCGGAAAAATTCAAAAAACGAATTGAGTGATACCAGATGGACACCATAAAATTGATGCTTCCCTCTGAGGCATATCTGGACCAGGTGTGGACCTACCGGCAGGAGTGCCGGGGCGCGGACATCCGTATGTTATCAACGAAAAGTACGCGCGCGACCACCAAAGCATTTATAAAATAAAACACATGCTTTTAACATTTTTATATTGCCTCGTCTCGTGGCCGACGCAATACTTTAATTTGCTGCCCACATCGGAAACGGACTAAAAGTTTCTTTTTTCGCTTCCTTTTTCTTTTCAAAGAACAACCTTGATTATCTCTGCAAAGCCTTGAAATACAGGCACTTTCGCGGATATGGACAAGGAATTTACTACCGAT
>CAOKLO010000027.1 GCA_948469375.1 uncultured bacterium
ATACTGTTCCAACGCCCGATTACAAAGCTGCGCCCACGCCGCCCGCCATTCCTCGGCCTTGGTCTGCTCGTTCCAGTCGGTGGCGGGGATGGCCTTGCACTGCCAGCACGAAAAACGCCTGGTACTTCGTGGGGGCGCTGTCCAGACTGTCCAGGAAGCGCTGGGCCTCCTCCAGGGTATAGCACTCCTTTTCGCTGTGCTCCATCGGCGGCAGGATGACATTCCGGGCCGGATTGTCCCGGATCATCCCCATCCTGACGGCATAGCCCAGCACAGAGGACACGAACGAATGATAATTGCGGATGGTCTTGGGGGACAGGCTCTCCTTGACCGTTTCCACCGTGAACAGTTTTTTCATATCCTGTTCTAGGGCTTGAGCCAGTTTCTCCGCCGTCTCCAGGCTCACCCGTTCGCCCCGGTAGGCGGCAGACACAGTGGAAGGGCCAACACCCGCTCGCTTTGCCAATTCCTTTTGGGTAATGCTGTGGGGCAACTCCTTTGCCCTGGCTCCGGCCCGCCGGGTGCTGATTCCATCCTCTCCCAGGTTGTTGATAAAACTTTGGATATGCCGGGAGGTCAGCTTGTCAAGGCGGATATGTCCCAGGGCCGTGTAGGTGCGATCCTCGAATTGATGGAGACGGGCTACGGTCCTGATCCGCAGGTTCGGCTCGGCGTACTCCTGGAACCACTGACGGGAAAAGGCTTCAAACTTGATAGCGCCATTGGCACCCTTGCCAGCACACTGTTCCTCAAAGAGCACAGCCTGCCGCTGGAGCTCTTTTTCTATCTGCTTGGGTTTCATCCCCGGCTCCGGTCTCCATGTCATGGAGTGTACTACCTGATTCCCTGAAACATCGTAACCGCTGGAAACACGAATCAGATAAGAGACACCTGTTTTGCCCTCGCGCTTCTTGATGGTCGCCATTATGCGTACCTCAGCCGCCCTTTTGGTTCCGGCACCTCCCGGCCCAGCTCCTGGGCGGTTTCAATCCACTCCTGGGCGATCTGTTCCACGTTGTGCAGCGCCTCCCTTGCGGTGGGGCCGTCTGCCATACACCCGGCCAGCTCCGGCACTTCGGCGATGTAAGCACCGTCCTCCTCGCTCCAATACAGGATGATTTCATACTTCATGCAAATCCCCTCCTAACTGGTACTTCAAAATGATATTGCGCACCTGCTTCACCTGGTAGGGCTTTGCCTGATTGCCCACAGGCTGGATGTTAATGATTTCCTCCACACCGTCCTTAGTGTAGATGAAATGGTCACCCTTTATGCGGCACTGGAAGCCCAGACGGTCAAGGACGGCCCGCAGGTCTGCAAAGAGTATGCTCTTGTCCTTTGTGCCGCTCATGATGGACAAGAGCAGCTTTTCATATTGGCTCATTGCTCATCTCCCGTCTTTCCATCATTCTGAGCCGTTTCCTGGGCCTTCTCCCGCTCGGAAGGCAAGGATACCACCCCTTGCCCTTTCGTTGATTCCGGGGCATCCTGTGGGCCTTTACGGCGGTCCTGGGATATCTGGTTGTCTATAGCGCGGTTGATGAAGCCGTTGACGCTCTCGCCCTGGGCTTCGGCGTGGGCCTTGATTTCGTCTTTACGGCCCTTTGGCATGGTCAGGTTTACCCGGTCGACATTCTCTTTTTGCCACGTGTTTTTATACTGCGTTTTTCCTGCCATCGTCATACCTCCCTTTTAGTTGGGAGCCTCCAATTTTGGAGGCTCCTCTTCCAGTATGGTTATATTATACACCACTTGTCAATCGTGCGCAAGATGCAATATCGACAAAATATCGTGCGCAAGATTATGCGGTTTGCCAATTGATATCGTGCGCACGATGTGATATCATAATTATGTCAGGAGGGAACGGCCAACTGGAGAAGGCCCGCAAGGGTAAAGGTTCAAAAGGTTCAAAAGTACCATTTGTCTCCGCTGATACACGCTCTGGCTTGCTATGTATCTGGGAATCATACCCCTCCCTGGTGGTGCTGATAGCATTTTGAATGGTCAGGGCCCCATAGGTGCTGCCGCTCTGGGGCCTGTCCCACTTCTCCCGCATAAGGCCGGATTGACGGAACAGGCTGTCCATCCGAGCGGCATCCTTGTTTGTCCAGAACGCCAGCATATTGCAAAACGCTATGTCCGCCTCCGAGCGGGACTTGTAGCCAGTGGTGTCCCCCGCCCACAGCGCGGTGAAGGCCACGCCGTTCTTGGAGCGTTTGGCCCGCTCGATCAGCGCCAGATCATCCAATTCTACAGGGGCTATAGGTGTCTGTGTTTGAGGTGTGGGGGTCTGTGCTCTGGGCCGCACCATGTACTTTTCCAGCACCGCCGCAAGCTGTTCCCCGCGTTCCTCCAGGGGATAACCGGGGTTGATGGCATCCCCGGTGACGGTGACATATTTGTGTTGCTCCAGCTATGTAGACCTCCAGGCCCAGCCGCTGGTTGTTGATGTAGTATCGGGCTTTATCATACTGGAAGCCGTCCGACACAGTGAACAGAATGCGCAGGCCCTTCCCGCTGGGGGAGCGTTCCGTATATCCGTGAATAGTCCCCGCAATATCGCGGGCCAGCTCCGATGGCCTCCCATTATCGTCCAGACAATGGTCAATGTCGATAGCTCCCAGGCTACCGAATATGCCCGCACCGATACCGTCATACTGCCCCCGTTCCGCTGCCTCCAGGGTTGCGGACAGCGGCGCGAAGGTGCCGGGGTTGGTGCTTTGCGCCCCGCCGCCGGTACGCGGGTTGTAGGGGACTTTTGTGGACTTGTCCGTCCCTGGCCGGGTTTCATACCGCCAGCAGCAGAAAAGGCCGCTTTCTCGCAGTTCGGCGGGCAGATTGTTTGCTTGCACCTTATTCAATCTTACGTCCCCCCTGCTCGATTGTCGCTGTCGCGATTGCATCGGCCGCTTTAATGATTTGGGCGGCGCGGTGCCGAAGCCGTTTGGCGCATAAGTCCCGCTCGTTAGTGCTCTTGGGCAGATAGTAATCGCTCTGGCTGTCCTCGCAAATGGGCGTACCTGATAGCCGTTCCGCACGGATCATCAGCCGGACTTTTCGCTCGTCCAGGTGGAGCAGATTCTTTAAGTGCTTCAAGGGCACCGCGTTCTGCTGGCCGGGAAGGAGAAAGGAGGCAACCTTCACCGCTTGCCCTGACGGGGGCGTTGTGGTAAACTGTTGGTGGAGATGTGGTCCGCTTTGGAAGGTCGGCCCCGTTTCCACCTGGCCGTCCTGGTGTTGCAGCACCGGGGCGGCTTTCTTTTCGTTCTTTGTCATCGGCAAGCCCTCACATTCACGGGTCTCACCTTGCCCTGGGCGTTGGTAGGGGTGAACAGGTACTGCTCCAAAGTGTCAACGTCCACCAAATACTTGTTCCCTGCCATGACGCAGGGCAGTTCTCCAGCGATGATCTTCCGCCGGACGGCTGTGGGTGTCAGGGCGCACCCTGGGTCCTGCTGGCGTAGAAGTTCCACTGATTGCTTAATGGTTCGTAATTTCATGGTTTGTCACATCCTTTCGCTAATTGAGACGATAAGCGGACGAGCGCCTTATCTCCCCGTCTCTTACTATACCATATCGGCTCTTAATGCGCAAGATGATTTTGAACTTTTTCGATTGATAAGCGGTGAACTTCATAACTTATTTGCGAAATCGGAAATTTTTTACCGGCATTGGAAGAATTTTTCCCGGCAATGGGTAGTTTTCTGCCGGTTCTGGAAATGGAACTTTTACAACTTCACTGCATCATAGGGTAAACACAAAAAAGAATAGACCGCCCCACGTCACACGTGAAGCGGTCTACAGCTACCATAAAGGACAAACAAAGGACAAATCAGCCCCCGGACGAAAATACAAAACCCCGAAACCCTTGCAAATACAGGGGTTTCGGGGTTTTGGCGTTGGTGCGGATGACGGGACTCGAACCCGTGCGGAAACCTGCTATTTCCGTTGAAAATCAATGCCTTGCCATTACTCATGTGTAATTTTGTGTGCAGAATCAATTTTCTTGTCCGCAATTGATTGAAAGAACGAGTCGACTTTGTTTCCAGCCATGTCCTTGTCGCTCTGAAACACATGCTGATAAATCTGTTTCATGGTAATATCTGTTGACCACCCGCCCCGGGCCATTGCCACCTTGTCCACAATACCCAGGGAGAGCATAACCGAGGCGTTTGTATGGCGCAGGCCGTGGACCCCGACAAAGGGAACTCCTTTTCGCTGGCAGATGTCCCTCATGGTGTCATAGATCGTGTTGGGGTGCATGAGGAATACTCGGCCCTCTCTGTGCTCCGGCGTGTATGCCTCCAGCTTTTGCAGAATATACCCAGGACAGTCCAGCGTCCGGCGGGAAGCCTCCGTTTTCATTTCATCGCGCAGGACATACCCTCCGTCCTCGCTACGGACATAGGTGCGCCGCACCAGGATTTTTGAGCTCTCAAAATCTACGCTGTCCCAGCATAGCCCCATAATTTCCGACCGGCGCATTCCAAGCCACACCGCCAGCAGGATGGGGATTTCAACCGCGCTGCCCTGTATGGCTTCGAACAGGTCCATCATGCCCTGCTCATCCAGATAGGCATGCTCCGCTCGTTTCCGCTGCGGAAGTCTTACCCGTTTGGCGCTGATGTCCTTATACTCGGAAATCACAGCAACCGTCAGGCCCAGGGCGTTCTTGATTGTTTTGGCCGACACGGTCGCCGCTTCCGCATTCACCGCAGCCTGTAGGTCTGCGACCTCAATGTCTAGGATCTTCTTTCCCATAAGCCCCCGGAATCGGTTGCGCTGTATCTCCCGGTAGCCGCTGATGGTGGAAGGCGAGAGCACATTCCCCCGGCTTTCTATATACCGATCAATCGCAGACGTGAGGGAGAGTGCCCCCTTGCGCACTTCCTTCAGAGCGGCGCTCTCTTCTATCAACCCATTTTTCAGCGCCACCGCTTTGGCCTGGGCCTCGCCGGGCGTCTCGGCCACCACGCTGACCCGTTTCCCGTCCACCATGACCTGACACCGCCATGTCCCGCTGGGGAGCTTCTGCGGTGTCGGGAGCTTCTTTTTCATCCGTCATTCCCTCCTCGCTTTTCAGGCGGGGGATTTTTGTTGCTTTTTGTAGATGGCTGTGCTATGCTGGGAGCAGGAAAGCACAGCTTTCAGCGCTGCCCGTATTCGGTAGGCGGTGAAGCCCTCGTAACAGGGGGCGCTTCTTGCCCCCTGATTCCAGGAGAGGGGGGCTGCGATATGACGACTTCGGAAGTTCTTGAACTTTGTCTGGTCATTATCGGCATTTGCGGCCTGTTCCTACAGGTATACAAAAAGAAGTAACCGCCCCTGGTTCCCCAACCCGGCGGTTACTTCTTGTAACATAGCTTAGGGGGCCTCACCGTCTACCGGCAGCGCCCTTTCTATTTTTCAGTATAACCGCTTGATGTGGAGTTGTCAAGTCCCGCCGTAGAGATGGGGCTCTTCTTTAGTGTTTGTGGAGAACTCCTTTCTGACATACAGAGAAGCTAAATATTCCTGTTGTTTCCATAAAATATCCGGCCAGAACTCAAGATTTTACGATATCCACAACCGAGTGCAAACGCTTTATCTGGATGCACACAGGTTTTTGCATCACTGCATTCTAAATATCGTGAGCAACAATCCCACTCTTTGGGGTATCTGTTCACAGTCTCACTTACTACGTTGACAAGAAAGGGAGTATAGCTTTCAAAAGGGTATTCGTCAGTAATGAGAACTCGGTAATATTTTTCATTCTTTGTGGGTTTCTTACATGGGGCATCTGTTGGGATTAAGTCAGCAAGGGACGTCGGAATAGATATATAGTGCTGTTTTCCTCGAATCCTAATGCGGAATGCGGTCAGGTTTCCAAACTTGACAACGGTATATCCACCAGCCGAAAATTTTGTGGGTTTAGTAGCAGTGATAGACAATAAACTGCTGTCCCCACCCATTGATTTGACAGCGGCCCGCAAACCGGATTCGATAGTAGAAAGGAATTCCTTTTCATGATGTTCAGGGGATTCAAAGCCTGTAAGCGTTATTTGACTATCCACAT
Organism: uncultured bacterium; assembly: GCA_948469375.1. GTDB lineage: Bacteria > Bacillota > Clostridia > Oscillospirales > Oscillospiraceae > Enterenecus. The sequence continues at coordinate 6,056 of CAOKLO010000027.1, forward strand.
TGAATGACCTCCCCCAGTAATGACATAAATTCGCACTCACTAATAACTTCAATGGAAGCTTTGCCAGATGCGTTTAGCTCATGCGCTTTTTCTTCTTTATCACTCATTCCATCCTCACCGACTATAGTAATGTCCTGTTTGCCAACAACTAAGTAATTGGTTTTGCCTGAAACGGAAGTTCTGACGAGTGCGCCGCAGTCTACTGCCATCTGAGCAGCTTCGAGTCGGCTAATGGATAAGTCTCCGGTAAAAACAATTTTCTTTCCGAATAGAGGGTGGCTTGTATCCGTTGGTGTTGTTCTTGGAACAATTTCTTTAGGGCGAAATTGAGCAAAAGCCCTTTTCTTCTTTTTTTGCTTGGGCGCATAAAAAATGTTTGAATAGTCCATAAGCTCTTGAATGCAGAGTTTCCAAAATATATCTGAGGTTGCCTCACAATCAGTTAGTGCATCATGAAAGCTACCTACGGGATGAAAGCCAAGGTATTCAGCAACAGTTTTTAAATGATAATTGGGTAAATCTAAGTGTTTGTGTGCCCAATTCATTACGTCTATGAATTGGGCTCCATCAAGCGCTCCGCCATAGGCTATGCTAATAAACCTCAAATCGAAAGATACGTTATAGCCCACAAGAACCGCATCATCAATAAAACGAAAAAATGATTCTTTGATATCATAAATTTTCGGGGCATTTGCGACTATAGTATCTGTAATTCCATTTACTGAAGTAGCCTCAAGTGGAATGGGGCAGCCTGGGTTAACATATGTGTTAAATCTTTCGATTTCCTGAGTCCCGAGAAATTTGATGGCTGAGATTTGAATGATCTCATCTTTAGAGGGATCGGTACCAGTAGTTTCAACATCAAGAAACACGATAAAACGCACCATCATCGCTCTCCCTTGTGCCCAATTCGGGCACTTTTTTATTTTTGTCTTATGCCGTCTCGCTTCCGGCCCCGTTCGATGGGGACGATGCGTCCCCCTGATTCTTCTCTAGGATGAGACGGCGGATCATGCTGTCGATCAGCGCCTGGTCCTCTGGATCAAGCAAGTCATACTCCGGCGGGTATCGCGGCCCACCCTCGGCCACGGGGGTGGGCGCTATTTCTTCGCCCAGCAGCTCGCTGGTGGTGACGCCCAGGTAGGCGGCCAGTTTCTCAACCTTGTCCACTGATGGCACCCGCCCTCGCTTTATGTCAGGAAGGAAGCTACTTCCAAGTCCACACTCAACGCAAACATTGGAAGGCTTTAAGTTCCTCTCTATACATAGCATTTTGACTTTTTGCACAAAAGCGATGTTGTCCATGAGCTTTTACACCTCTTAAAATAAGAATTCGGCATTTCGTGAAAATCTCGATAACACGAGTTAAATACCTTGACATCTCGACATATCGAGATTATGATTAGCGTAGCACAAGGACAGACAGAGCAGGCGAGGAGGTGGGGCCCAGGGAAGGAGCATCATTTCCCGGCACTCGGGCCGTGATTACTCTAACCCATCATCATAGTAAATCAGAAATTAGTTTTTGTCAATGTCCTGGGCTAATATCAACCAAAAAAAGGGAGTGATAGAGTGAGCTTTGCAAAGGCGTTCATCGCCGCGAGAGAAAACGCCGGCTTGACCCAGCGGGAGGCGGCGGAGAAGCTGTGCGTGAACCAGTCCACGGTGTGCTTCTGGGAGACCGGCCGGAACTTCCCCCGCGCGTCCATGCTGGTGAAGATGGCCGACCTGTACTGCTGCTCCATGGACCAGCTGCTGGGCCGCAAACCAAATACCCAGGACAGCGCGTGAAAGGAGGTGTAAGCCATGGGCAGACCTAAAAAAACGACCGCCCAGCGCAGAGCTGAACGGTTCGATGTTCTGTATCGGGTGGGCAAGGCCCGGCTGGGCCTGCTGGAGCCGGATATTGCGGCCATGCTCGGCGTGAACCGTGATACCCTGCGGAGCTACCGGCGGGACCCAGGGAAGCTGCCCCTTGAGAAGGCGGCCATCCTGGGGACGGCCATGGGCTGGACGAACGAGGAGATCTCCTCCGTCCTGTTCCCGGAAAGAGAAACCCCGCCGGGTGTTAGCGGCACCAGGCGGGGAGCGTGAGGCACGACCATTCAAAAAATCAGCCCACGCCCAGATTGTACCATGGGCGTGGGCGAAAATCAAGGAGGATTTATGACGAAGCAAACCGTTCTGGACAAGCTGGACGAGCTCCGGGCCGCAGTGGAGCAGCTGCCGGATGACTGCGATGTCAGCAGGGCCAGCATTGAAACGTCTTCTATTTCCCCCACCCCCTGCGTCCATGTGAGCCTGACGTCCGGTGTCAGAGCGCTGGCTGTTGCCCACGGGGCCAGCGTTGACATCCATTCGACGGGCCAACTGGTGTCGACCGCCGTGGGCGGCGTGGAGTTCAGCCAGTTTGAGCGCCCTCGCTGACGGCCCGCCTGATTGCGGCGGCAGCGCGGCATAAAAGGGGGCCCCCGGCGGGTTGGAGGACCCACCGGGGGCAGGTAAGCCGGAGAAGAAAGCTTACCATGAAGACAAAAATATCATAACACATCCAAGCGCGCCTTGCAAGGGGGGCGTTAAAAAAACAGCGTTAAGTTCAGGCCGTAAGCCAGGCGGCCCAGGAAACGGAGGTCTACCATGAGACAAAACTTTACCCATCATCCACCCAATAGCGCCCAGTTGGCCGCGCCGGGGAGCGCGGGCCAGAAGAAAGCGGAGGCGCCGGAATGAATCAGCTCCAGGAAGAAGCCGCTTACTATGCTGTCATTACGGCCCCGGTCCGGTACGACCCGGAGCTTTCCTCTACGGCCAAGCTCCTCTACAGCGAGATCACCAGCCTGTGCCGCAAGAAGGGCTATTGCTGGGCCAATAACAGCTACTTCGCCGAACTGTACGGCGTGTCAGCCAGCACGATCAGCCGCCTTGTCTCCCAGCTGGAGAGCCGGGGGCACATCAAAACCGAGATCGTCCCCGTGGCGAACGGCTCCGAGCGGCGCATCTACGCGGACCCGTACGCTGTCAATCATGCCGGAATCTCACATTTCGAGGATGAGGGGCAAGGTTCGCAAGAGGGGGGTACGCAAAAAGCGCAAGACCCCCAGGGGGGTACGCAAAAAGCGCAAGGGGGTCTACGCAAAAACAGCAAGGGGGGTCTACGCAAAAAGCGCAAACAGAATGATTATCACATGAATGATTACACAGAAGATACCCCCTATAGTCCCCCAGCGGGGGACAGCGCACCCGCTGGGTCTGCTCCAGAGGACAAGCCCGCTGCGCCTAAGTCCCGGCGGGAGAAGTCCATGCCGGCCCACGACCCGGAAGCCTTCGAGACGTTCTGGACGGCCTACCCCCGGAAGGACGACCGCAAGAAGGCCATCCGGGCCTGGGACAAGCTCAAGCCGGACAAGTCCCTGTGCCGGGTCATGTACGACGCCCTCAAGCGCCAGCGGGCCTCGGAGCAATGGGCGGAGGCCGGCGGCAAGTTCATCCCGCTGTTCTCTACCTGGCTCAACGGGTGCAAGTGGGAGGACCAGGGCGTGGACCTGTCTCTGCTGGACCGGTCTAGAGCCTCTTCCGGCTACTGGGCTTCAGACCCGGAGGCAATGACATGAGGCGGTGTAAGGAGGATGACCATGTTAGAACTTGAATTGGCCCTGCAAGCTCAGCAGTCGGTGCTCGGCTCCATGCTGATCGACGAGCGGTGTATCCCGCTGGTGCTGTCCAAGCTCCGGCCGGAGGACTTCTCCGACGGCGCCTGTCGCTCCACCTTCACCGCCATTCGCAAGCTGGCCCGGGAGGGGCGGCCGATGGACCCGGTGACGGTGGTGGACGCCATGCAGGGCGGGGACCGTTACATAGCCTGGGTCCGGGAGGTCATGGAGGTGACCCCTACCTCCGCCAACGTGGGGGAGTATATCCCCATCGTGCGCAAGGCCGCTCAGTGCCGCCGGGTCATGGACCTGTCGGAAAAGCTGGGCGACACAGACTATGACGGAAAGGTGGCGCTGGTCCAGCAAATGGCCGCCGCCCTGTCGGCTGCGGACCGTATGCCCCGCATGACCGGCCAGGAGCGGTCCGCCGACTTCTACGAGCGAATGAAGTGCGAGGACAAGCCCAAGTACCTGCCCTGGGGCGTCCCCACGGCGGACCGGTGCGTCTACGCCGAGCTGGGGGACATGGTGCTGCTGGGAGGCTACGCCTCGTCGGGCAAGACCCTGCTGTCCATCTCCATGGCCCAAACCCAAGCGAAAGCCGGGTACCGGGTGGGCTATTACTCCCTGGAGACCAGTCCCCGGAAAATGACGGATCGGCAGATCGCCGCCCTGTCCGGGGTGCCGCTGAGCAAGATCAAGACCCGATGCTTCGGCGAGGACGAGTGGGGCCGGTTCGCCCAGGCCGTCTGCGACGTCTCCACGACGTGCCCCTTCGACGTGATCCAAGCGGCGGGGTCCACCGTGGGCGACATCGCCGCCGACGCGGTGGGGCACGGGTATCAGGTGATCTACGTGGACTATGTGCAGCTGGTCCGGGCTTCGGGGGTGCGTGCCTCGGACCGCTATGCCGTGGTCACCGCTGTGAGCCAGGGCCTCAAGACTTTCGCCCAGAGCTCGGGGACGGCGGTGGTGGCGCTGGCCCAGCTGTCCCGCCCTCCGAAGGAACAGGGGAAACCTGTGCCGCCCTCCATGCACTCCTTCCGGGAGTCGGGGCAGCTGGAGCAGGACGCGGACGCCGCTTTCCTGGTCTATCTCGCCAATCCCGACGACAGCAGCTCCAACCGAATCTTCAAGATCGGCAAGAACAAAGAGGGCCCCCGGGCCCAGGCGGAGCTGGTGTTCCGGGGCGACACCCAGACCATGGTGGAGCTGGAGCCTGGGCCGGATCGCTCTATGGCGGCGGAGATGAGCGCCCAGGGCCGGGCCATCAAGCAGCGGAACCGGGCGCTGGCCCAACAGATGAAGTTCCGGGAGATGCAGGGCGGGGACGGAGAAAATCCCTTCGCTGACGACTGAATTTTAGAATTGGAGGTACATGCCGTGAGAACATTTGCAATTTTGAACATGAAGGGCGGCGTAGGCAAAACCACCACCGCCATCAATCTGGCCTATCTGCTGGCCGCCGAGTACCGGCAGCGGGTGCTCCTGATCGACGCCGACCCCCAGGCCAACGCCACCCGCGCATTACTGCCCGATGGGGACTGGGCCGGGCTGGCCGGACTGCTGGGAGGCTACGCCACTGTCTACGACGAGGTGGTGGTGTCCAGCGGCATCCCCAACCTGGATGTGATCCCGGCCTCGGACGCGCTGTGGGAGATCGACCTGCGGGAGCGCACCGGGGACGGACCGCTCCACGGCACGGCCAACGCCCTGCGGGATCTTCGGGACAACGCCATGGAGGACGACGCCTACGACGTGATGGTCATCGACTGTCCGCCCAACTTCTCGGCGGCCTGCGTCGCCGCCATCAACGCCGCCAACAGCATCATCATCCCGGTGCTGCCCGACGCCTTCTCCGCCGACGGCATGGACAGTCTCACCATGCAGATCTCCGGCGTGCGCAAGCTCCACCCCGATGTGCGGGTGGCGGGGTGCCTGGTGAACCAGTGGCACCGCTCGGACGTGGTGGTGGACGCCACGGCTTACCTGCGGGAGAACGCGCCGGTGCCGGTGTTCGACACGGTGATCCGGCGGACGGACAAGGTGCTGGAGGCCACCTGGGCTCGGGAGCCGGTGCAGACCTGGAGCCCGTTCAGTTCGGCGGCGCGGGACTATCGCTCATGGGTCAAAGAACTCGTTGAAAAAGAAGGATTAAATCATGGGGCCCTCGCAAAGCCGTCCTTTGGCTTTGTGGGGAGAGGAAACGCAAGGGAGCGGGTTCCGTTTTCGCCGCAGGCGGAAACGGAACAGAGCGGACTTTGCGGCGACGAGGAGGGGCTGGGCAATGGGTAAATTCAACCTGGCGGAGCACATCCAAAAGGCCCAGTCTGCTCAGGTTCGGGACATCGAGGTTATCACCACCGAGATCCTGGACGCCAAGCGGGCCGGGGGCGAGGCCATCCTGACCATCGGCCGGGGGCTCATCGAGGCAAAGGCGTTGCTGTCCCACGGGGAGTGGCTGCCCTGGCTGGAGGAGCGGGTGGAGTTTTCGGAGCGTTCAGCTCGAAACTTCATGAGGCTTGCGCGCGACTGGACAAATCGGCAAGCGCTTGCCGATTTGGGAGCCACGAAAGCGTTACAGCTCCTGGCCTTGCCGGAATCTGAGCGTGAGGCTTTTCTGGGCGAGACCCATGAGGTGAACGGCAAGGAGAAAACCGTCATCGACATGACCTCCCGAGAGCTGGAGGCCGCCATCAAGGAGCGGGACGAGGCCCTGAAGGCCGCCGCCCAGGCCCAGGCGGACCAGAAGGCGGCGGACGAGGCCCGGGCGAAAATGGCTGAGGATATGCGGCTGGCCAACGAGCGGATTGCCGAGCTGAACGACCAAGTAGATTGGTATTCCGCTGATTCCATCAAGGCCCAGGATGCTGTTACTCAGTTGGAGAAGGAGTTAGCGGAGCTGAAAAGCCGCCCTGTGGACGTGGCAGTCCAGGCCGACCCCGCCGCCGTGGAGGCCGCCCGGAAAGAGGCCGAGGCGGCCATGCAAAGCAAGCTGGATGAGGTAAAGGCCGCCCAGAAAGAAGCGCAGGAGCGGGCGCTGGAGGCCAACAATGCGGCGGCCCGGACACAACGGGAGCTGAAACAGGCCCAGGCGGAGCTGGACGCCCTCCGGGCCAAGATGGCCCAGGCGGAGAAGAAGGCGGCGCTCACCTCAAGCGAGGACCTGGTGCTGTTCCGGGCGATGTTCGACCAGGTGCAGGAGCTGGCCAACAAGATGGGCGGGGTGCTGCTGAAGGTGCGGCCCAAGGATCCGGAAAAGGCCCAGGGGCTGGCCAACGCCCTCCTCGCCCTGGCCGACCAGATCAGGGAGGTGGCGCAGGCATGAACGGATGGTATGAGCAGGCGGCGGAGAAGCTGAAGGCCGAGAAAAAGGCCGGGACCTACGACAGATACGCCAAAGCCATGAAAGAAGCCGTGTGCGAGGCGCTGGACGGGTTCTGCCGCCAGGACGCCGAATTTGCCCAGGCGGTGGTCCAGGGCGGGTCATTTGAGGACTGTATGAAGGCCGTGGCCAAAAACTGCGGAAGCGCAATCTCCGACCTTGAGGTATTCCGCCGGGCGGTGCGGTTCTACTTCCCCGGCGCCGATGTGAAGTTTCATATGACGGTCAACCTCTGCGCCGACGTGGAAGCCGAGGCCGGACCTGCGGCGCGGGCGGCCGGCGCCGGCCCGAAGATCCTCGACCTTGAGGACTTCTTGTGAGGGGGGGCGGCAGGATGAAACAGACAGAGGAGGACCGGGCGGTCCTGGACTCGTGGCCGGTGGTGTCCAAATCCGACATCGAGGCGCTGAACGACCTGTTCCCGCACTATATTTTCTTCCGGGCAAGGAAGTGCGCGGCCGAATTTCACGCCAGCTGCTGCGGGCACAGGCAGACCATTTCCCATCTGCGGCGTACGGAATTTCCCTGGGAGAACAGCCTGCTCAACGCCTGCCGGCATGACCAGCCCCACACCTGCCCCTGGTGCGGCCACAAGGTGGTCATGAAGGATCTGAGCCGGGCTGGGAAGCGGAAAAAGCTCAAAGCCTATGAGCTGGTCCTTCTGCTCCATGCCAGGGACGGCGCACTGTATGCCGACGCGCTCTGCTTGCGCAAGGAATACGAAACGGAGGAGGCTCTGACAGAAAGGCCTCAATACTGGCTGAACAGCGGATATCGCTTTGCGCTGGGCGATGTGATGGAGATCGACTATCAGACGTTCAGCGGCGAGGGCGTTGTGACCCATGAGCGGGGACGGCTGGGCAGGAAAAAGCTGGTGCAGGAGCCGTTTAAGAGCGGAAGCCTTTCCTGGTATTCCCATGGGCCTTATGCAATTGTCAACCGGGACGCGCTGGCCGCCTGCCCCGACCTGCGGTACTGCCAGTATTTCTCGGGCTGGCAGTACCGCCCCGGAGGAGCACGGGGTTATGCCTTTCGATTCTGTGATTTTGTGTCCTACCTGACCGCGTACTGCATGTACCCCCGCCCGATAGAGATGCTGGTCAAGGCGGGCCTGTACGAGCCTGTGGCGGGCCTGGTCCATGACCGCAAAAAATTCGCCGGCGCCATCCGCTGGGAGGAGCCGGACATCCGAACGTCCATGGACCTGGACAAGCGGGAGCTGTCCCAGCTAATCTCCCTTCACCCGCCCATGGAGGCGCTGGTCTGCCGGGCCAAGGCGAAGCGCTTGTTCGGGCTGGCGTGGGATGTGGCCGATGCGCTGGATTTTTACCAGTGTTTCGGATCCCAGGCTGACGGCATGGAGGTGCTGAGGTTTTGCAGGGAGTACAAGCTGGACCCGGAGCGGCTTTTGCGCTATATGGAGTCTCAGATGGTGGTGGACGCGGACCTGCCCTGGCTGGACATGGCGGACGTGTTTGAGCTGTACCGGGACTATCTGGACGCGGCTTATTACCTGGGCCGCTGTCTGGAGCACGGCAAGGTGTTGTGGCCGGACGACCTGCGGCAGGCCCACGACCTCATGACGGGGCAATGGGCGGTGAGCCAGACAGAGTTGGCCGAACAACGCGGGCGGGCTCCCGAGTCGGCCAATATCCGGCGGCTGAAGTACGAGTTCGAGCTGGACGGCCTGCGGATCGTGTTCCCGATGACGGCGGCGTCGATCAGGCGGGAGGGGAAACTGCTGAAGCACTGTGTGGGCGGCTACGCAGACCGGCACATGAAAGGGGTGCTCACCATCCTGTTCCTCCGACGGGCGGCTGCGCCCGGCACGCCCTATGTCACCATTGAGATGCGCGGCAATCAAATCGAACAGATCCATGGCTATCAAAATGATCTCCATGGCGAGAGCCCCGGGAAGACGCACCGTGAGTTTATCAATGCCTGGCTGGGCTGGCTGAAAAAGGGCAGCAGACGCGATAAGGATGGTCGGCCGATCCTGCCCGGGAAGCGGAAAGGGGCGGCGGCGTAATGGAACAGATTTTGAAGCCCGGTGACACTTGCCCCTGCTGCGGGCAGCCGATTTTGACCGATGACCCGGACAAGCTGATCTTGCTGAGCTGGCTGGCGTGGATGAAAGGGGAGAAATCAAAACCGTGATAAAGTATTTTTGCGATGTGTGCGGCGCGGAGACGGCCAACTGCGATAATTCTCCGTCCAGCTGGGCGGCGGAGCTGTGCGGGCTGGCGGACCTGTGCCCTCGCTGTGAGGGTCTTGTCAAAAAGGTGGATGTATCCGCCCTGGTGCGGGCGGAGCTGCGGCGGATGGTGGCGGAACAGGAGGCCCCTTCCCCGCCGGCCAATCCGCCCCCGAGCCCCAAGGGGAAAGCGGCCAGGGAGAAGCGGGATATCCTGGCGGCGGTCGAGAACTTCCGTCAGGAGCGCGGCCCCAGCGCGACCCTCACGCTGGCAAAGCTGGCCAAGGTGAGCGAAAGCGAGTTGCGGGCCATGCTCACGTGTGAGCCGGTGCCCATCGCCACCTGGCGGAAGGTGGGCGGGGCGCTGGGGGTGGCCAGCGCCGGCGGAAATGGAGGGAGCCATGAGACCAATTGACGCGGAGGCCTTGTCTGAGGGTATTGAGCTGCACCGAAAAGGGACAGACCAGGAATGTGAATCGGACCGTCAATGGGCGGTGGGCTATAATGCCGGGCTGGACCGTGCGCTCTATAGCATTGCATACGCCAAGACTGTTTGTCTCCAGTCCAGCGAACCCCTGACTCTGGAGGAACTGCGGGAGATGGACGGGGAGCCTGTATGGTATGTATTCCCCGGCGCCGATACGCTGACCTCCGCAGGCGGATTTTTCTGTCTCTGCTGCAAGGGTGAGATTATCGGCCCCAGCGGGCACAGCTTTGACTGCGCGCTCCTCGATGGGAGATTCTACCGCCGCAGGCCGGAGGAGGGAAAGCCATGAATATCTTATGCAGCCGATGCGGGGCAAGCAAGGAGTTCCGGTACAGCGCCGGTAATGTCCTCTGCACCGTCTACACCCAGGGTTGGCGCAGCTACGGCTCGGCGCTTTACTGCCCGGAGTGCGCTTCGACCTGGGACGAGCGGAATAAGGACAGGCCGCTGCCCGGGCCAGAGGCCACCGTCTCGCTGATCGACTATTACCACCTGTCCAGCAAGAGGAAATACCATCTATGAATATGAGGCCGATTTTGTTTAACGCCCCCCATGGTTCGCGCCATCCTGGAGGGCCGCAAGACGGTGACGCGGCGGGTGATCAAAGCGCCGTATTACATCGACGAAAAAGTCCTCTCGCCTGAATCTGGGCTTTGCCTGCGCCGCGGGACCAATATAACAGGCGGTATGCCGTATGCGGACAGCCCCTACCACCCCGGCGACATCCTGTATGTGCGGGAGACTTTCAAAATTGACTACCTATCCAACATTCCGGGATCCGGGCGCATCTTCTACAAAGCAGACGGCGCATATAGTGATTTTTCTTTTTCGCCTGCTCGCTACGATATGATGAGGCGGGCGCAGCTCAAGCCAGGATGGAGGCCAAATGAAAACATGCCCCGCGAGGCGGCGCGTATCTTCCTGCGGGTGACGGAGGTGCGGGTGGAGAGGTTGCGAGGATCATTCTTTCAGTGCGGACCCACGATTATCCAATTGCAAAAAGAAGGCGTTGATATTGGGGAGCAGTGCCGGGAGTGTATCGAAGCCTACGGAAGCCCCTGTTGCCTTGACAGCGAAAGCGAGTGCGGCATGCTGGACGAGGTGCGCAGTAGTTTTTCTGATTTGTGGGACAGCACAATCAGGCCTGGTATCCGAGCTCTCTATGGCTGGGGGGGCAATCCCTGGGTGTGGGTCATCGAATTTGAGCGGTACGAGAAGTCGGAGGCCGCCCCATGAGCCGCCTAGTGCTGACCATCGCGGTGGATAACGCCACGCCAGGCAAGGCCATCGGCATCAAAGAGGCCATCGCCATGGATCTGGAGGAGAAGTACGGCGACGTGCGGGTGCTCCAAGTGGAGGTTCAGGGCGATGAACAAATGAGTTTTGACAGGAGAGTGGTCTAGTGGAGGAAAGAACGGCAAAGCGTATCGTCATTGAGTACGAGGACGCGCCCACGCGGGAGATATCCAAAGGGTTCGTGGCCCAATTTACCGAAAATGAGGAGGATGACACAATCACATCTACCTTCGACATGGTGGGCATGTCCGGGAAGGACCTGGAGATGATGGTGCTCAGCATCATTCAGCTCGGCATGAAGCTGGGCCTGTTCGGGAAGGAGTATCAATAGATGGCCCGGGCAATCAAGCACATCAAGGCGGGGCTGCTGAACATTGAGGTCATCGGGACCATCCCGGAGCATGAGCCGGGGCGGCGGCGGGGAGGCCGCTGCCGCCCCACCTGTCCGGCGATGCAGTTTTACAATGACAAGCGCTCCTGGCGGGAGGTGGAGCTGTGGCTGGCCGCCAACTTTGGGAGGCATGACTTCGTTTACACGCTGACCTACGACGACGCCCACCTTCCGCCGGATAAAAAAGCGGCCGGGAAATGCTACCAGAAATTTATTGCAAAGCTCCGTGCGGTGCGAAAGCGGCGGAAGGAAGTACTTCTCTATCTTTATGTTACGGAAGGCTGGCATGGGAGCTCAGCCAACCGGCACTTTGCCGGAGACGGCCTGCTGGAGAACCGGAGGCTGCACCACCATGTCGTGCTGAACAGTATCGGCCCGGGGGACTTTGAGGAGATCCGCAGCCTGTGGGAATCTGTGGGCGGGGGCTATATCCGGGCGGAGCCGGTGGACGTGCATTACTACCGGGAGCTGGCCAAGTACCTGACCAAAGAGGCCCGGGAGTTCGGACGGGCCAAGCCCGGGGAGCGGACCTGGAACAAGAGCCGGAACCTCAAGGAGTATGACGTAGAGTACATCGAGATCCCAAGCGACAGCGTGACGCTCTCGCCTCCGCCAGGCGCGGTAGACTATGTGCAGTTCTCGGAAAAGAACCCGTTTGGGTTTGCAGACTGCATCGGCGCACGGTATCTGCTCTTCGAGGAAGCCTCTGTTCCGCAGTACAGCTATACAACGGGGCGAAAAATGGGGCCCCCGCAAAACCGCCCTTCAGGTTTTGTGGGGAAAGGAGGAGCAAGGGAGCGGAATGAGGAATGCCCGAAGGGCGTTTCGAATTGAGCGGACTTTGCGACGACGCGCTATACGTCCGGCAGAACACGAAAATAGAACACTCCTAATAATTTTTGAGCTTGAAACCAATCATAATAATTGGAGAGGGCGGGAAGAAATGAGGGGAAAGCATTGCAAGGACAAGCGAATTGTGGTAAACTGACAGTGAAAGATGGATGGGTGACCTGCCCAGTGTGCAGGCGAAACCACCGTCTGATTCGGGTGGAGCCCGAGACAGTCGCGATAGGGCTTCCGGTATATTGCCGGACGTGCCGGAGCGAAATGATTTTGAACATCGAGAGAGGCCAGAGCGTTGAGCGCCAGAGCCCATGACCAACCCTGTGAGGTTGCGTTGTGGACGCTGGCGCTTTTGTTTTGCTTTGGCCGTGGAGGTGGCAAGCCCATGGCAAGCAAACCGCTCCGGCCCTGCCGCCATCCCGGCTGCCCCGAGCTGACCCGGGATGGCTGGTGCCCGGAGCACAAGCCCAAGCAAGCGCCCCGGCGGGAGTCCGCCTCCTGGCACCGCTGGTACAGCCTGCCGGTGTGGACGGACGACCTCCGGCCCGGCCAGCTGCTCCGCGAACCGTTTTGCCGGGAGTGCGGCCGGCGTGGCCTGCGCACCTGGGCCACCGACGTGGACCACATCCGGGACCACAAGGGGGATTGGGCGCTGTTCACCGACCGTGACAATCTCCAGAGCCTGTGTCACGCCTGCCATTCCCGGAAGACCATGAGCGCACAGTGGCAGCGAGTCCGAAAAAAGCGGGGCTGATTTTACCTGCCAAAACGCCGGAGCGGGGGCAGCTTTGGGCGCGGGGCCGCGCGCGGTTTGGTTCGCGCACCGCCTGCGCGGGGTTCCTTGCGGACCCCTCCCCCCAGGGCAAGGAAGTTTCCGCCAGCCGCTTGAAGACCGTTTGGCATCCTCCCCGCGAGAATTTTTCCCCATGGCGGGCCCAGAAAGGAGCTGACAAAACATGCCGGGACCGAGACAGCCCACCGAGCTGGTGGTGGCCAACGGCCGCAAACACCTGACCCGGGCCGAGGAGGACCAGCGGCGGGACCAGGAGGTCCATGTCCCGGTGCCGGACCGGGCGGAGCCGCCCCGGTGGCTGCCCAAAAAGCTCCACGCCGAGTTCCGGCAGATCGGCGAAATCCTGCGGCTGGCCGGGCTGTACGCCGAGCTGGACCGGGACGCCCTGGGGCAGTATTTCCTGGCCCGGGAGCGGTGGCAGCGGGCGGATAAGCTGGCCGGTAAGGCCATCCGGGAACAGGATGAGAAGCTGGCGAAGGAGTGGACCACAGTACAGAGCACCTATTTCCGGCAATGCCGCCAGTGCGCCGAGGTGCTGGGGCTGTCCATCTCGTCCCGGTGCCGTCTGGTGGTGCCGCCCGCCCTGAGCGCCGCCGCAGCCCCCGTGGAGGAGGACGAATTCACCCGTGCGCTGCGGGCCAGACAAAACAGGGCTGCCGGTGGGAGCTGAGCCAATGAGCGGGATCGTTGTCGACCGGGAATGCGGCCAATTCGTGTGCGACTTCGTGGGGCGCTTGCCCACCACGGACACGGGGAAGCCCTTTGTGCTCCACCCCTGGCAGCGGGACGCCATCATGGAGTTCTACTCTACCCTGGAGCCTTATGACGAGGGGCCGGGGAAGGAGGCCGAGGCGCTGGTGCGCAAGTACCAGTACCTGTACCTGGAGATCCCCAAAAAGAACGGCAAGTCGGAGCTGGCCGCCGCCCTGGGGCTGTATCACCTCTTTGCCGACGGCGAGATGTCCGCCGAGGTGTATGTGTGCGCGGCAGACCGGGATAATGCCGATATTGTGTTCCTGGCCGCGGTGTTCATGCTGGAAAGCGCCCCGTGGACCGCCAAGATGGTGGCCTCCGGCGAGCTGAAGATCATCCGCTCCAAGCGGCGCATCGAGTTCCGCCAGAAACAGCGGGCGGACAATGGCCGGGTGGACTGGGTGATGGTGGGGCGGTTCCAGGTGCTGTCCGCCGAGGCCTACTCCAAGCACGGCTACCGGCCCTCCTGCGTAATCTTCGACGAGCTTCACTCCCAGCCCAACCGGGACCTGTGGGACGTTATGACCTTCGGCGCGGGCTCCGGGCGGCGTCAGCCGGTGTGGATCGTGCTGACCACCGCCGGCGACGACCCGGACCGCACCAGCATCGGCTGGGAGGTCCACGAGAAGGCAGTGGCCATCCGGGATGCCCGCCAGCTGCGCGCCATCCTGGCCGAGGGCGGAGACCCCCGGCAGGTGCTCAGCCTGCGCCATACGGAGCCCGAGGATATGGAGCAGGCCCAGGCCGCGCTCCTGGAGCGGGATATGCCCAACTGGCTGCCGGTGCTGTACGGCCTCACCGCCATGTATGGCGACGACCCGGAGGACCTGGCCAAGGTCGACATCTGGGACGAGGCGCTGTGGTATCAGTGCAATCCGTCCCTGGGCACCCACCTGTCGCTGCGCACCCTGCGGCTGGAGGCCCGGGAGGCCAAAAAGAGCGAGGCGGGAGAAAAGCTGTTCCGGTGGCTGAGGCTGAACCAGTGGATCGCTGTGAAGACGGTGGGCTGGCTCGCCTTGCCCCTGTACGACAAGACCCAGTGTGGGCCGTCCAAGAAGGCCGAGCGGGAGGCGTGGATCCGGGAGCACCTGGCGGGCAAGACCTGCTACGGCGGCCTGGATATGTCCAAAACCACCGACCTGACCGCGCTGGTGCTGCTGTTCCCGCCCCAGGCGGGGCTGGACACCTGGGTGGCGCTGTTCCGGGCCTGGCGGCCCCGGGACACCGTGCTGGAGGCGGAGCGCCGGGACCATGTGCCCTACCAGGACTGGGAGCGGGCGGGCTTCCTGACGCTGTGCGAGGGGGACATGGTGGACTACCGGGATGTGACGGCGGCGGTGCTGGAGGCGGCGGAGCTGTACGACCTTCAGGCCCTGGGCGTGGACCAGCACCTGACCCAGACCATCACTCCGGCCCTCCAGGACGCGGGCATCCTGGTGATGGCCATTCCCCAGACCATGATGGGGATGTCCCCGGCCATGAAGGAGCTGGAGCAGCTCATCCGCCGGCGGGAGATGCTCCATGTGCATAACACCTGCGCCCGGTGGAATTTCGGCAATGTGCGCTGCGCGGTGGACGGGAACGAGAACATCAAGCCCATGAAAAATCACTCCATCGGGCGCATCGACATCACGGTGGCCTGGATCATCGCCATGGCGGCGGCCATGCAGCGGCGCAGCGCAAAACCGGACCTGGCCCAGGCCATGCGCACGAGGCGCTATCACTTATGACAGGAGGCTCCTATGAAAAATTTAGTCAAAGGCCTGATGGGACACCTGGGGGAACTGGCCCTGCTGGCCGGGGCTGCCGCCGTGTCGGTGGGGTGCGGGCTGATCTATCTGCCCGCCGGCCTGATCGCCGGAGGCGTCCTGACCATCATCGGGTCGGTGCTGTCCATGTGGGGAGGGGATGAGAAGTGAGCCTGCGCTCGGGATTAGTGCTGGCCGGACGGATCAGGGCAAGTCCCCGAAAGTCCGCAGGGAAGCCCCCCATGGTGCTGTCTCTGGAGAGTCCCAGGGGGTGGCCGGGCCTGGAGGATGACCAGATCGCCATGAGCCGGGACCGGGCGATGAAGATATCCACGGTAAATCGTTGTGTCGAGGTGCTGTCCAACTCCATGGCGGTGCTGCCGGTGTACATCATGGACGAGGGGACCAAGGAACGGCTGAAGCGCCACCGGCTGGGCCGGGTGCTGTGGGGGCGGGCCAATGAGGCCATGAGCTCCTTCGACTACAGCCGGCTCATGCTGTGCAATCAGCTTCTGCGGGGGAACGCCTACGGCTGGATATTCCGGGACCAGGCCACCGGCTATCCCCGGGAGCTGATCCCCCTGCCGCCGGACCATGTGGAGCCCTGGGTGGACCGGGACGGGCGGCTGTGGTACCGCTTCCTGCACCCCAGGACCGGGGCGGTGCACGACCTTCGGCCGGAGGACGTGCTGCACTATAAGGCGTACAGCGAGGACGGCATCCGGGGCATCAGTGTGCTGCGCCGGGCCGCCCTCACCCTGGACACGGCCCAGGCCGCCCAGCAGTATGAGAACAGCACCTGGCGCAGCGGCGGCCAGCCCTCCGGCATCCTGACCACCGAGTCCGACCTGGGCGACGTGATCAAGGTGCCCCAGCCAGACGGGACCGTGGCGGAAGTAGACCCCAAGGAGGAGCTGCGCAAGTCCTGGGAGGCGGTCCACCGGGGCCCGGACAACGCCATGCGGCTGGCGGTCCTTGACCTGGGGCTGAAGTATCAGCCCATTTCCATGAACAATACCGATGCCCAGTTCGTGGAGAGCAACGAGGTGCGGGTGGCGGATGTGTGCCGGTTTTTCGGCGTGCCCCTGCATCTGGTCTACGCCGGCAAGCAGAGCTACCAGAGCAACGAGCAGAACGGCATCGAGTACGTCAACTATACCCTGCTGGGCTATGAGACCCAGTGGAGCCAGGAGGACAGCTATAAGCTGCTTCTGCCCGGCGAGCGGGACAAGGCCCTGCGGATCAAGCGGGAGCTGAAGGTGTTCCTGCGGGGCGACACCGCGGCCCAGGCGGCGTTTTATACGTCGCTGCGAAACGTGGGCGGCTTGAACGCCAACGAGATCCGGGCCCTGGAGGATATGGGCGCGATTCCCGGCGGCGACTCCTATTACGCCAGCTGGAATTACGGCCCGCTGGATCAGTGGGCGCTGCTCAGTGTGCTCCGGGCGCTGGGAAAGGCGGGCGCTGAGCCGCCTGCGAATGGAGGAGATAACGATGGATAGGATTTTGAAGGCCGCCACAGTGGTGAAGCAGGCGGCGGGCGAGGCGGAGCTGGCGCTCATCAACGCCCAGACACTCCGGCCGCTGGCGGCGGAGGAGGTATATACCTTCCGGCTGGCCGCCTGCGACGACCAGGTCGACCGGGACTTCGAGCGATTCACCGGCGAGACCCTGGAAGGGCTGGCCACCCTGTTCGTGGGCAAGAGCGTGCTGATGGACCACACCTGGCGGGCCGAGAGCCAGACGGCCCGGGTATATGCCGCCGGGGTAGAGGACTCCGGCGGGGTGAAGCGGCTGATTCTTCGGTGCTACATGCCCAGGACGGAGCAGACCGCCGGTACCATTACCGCCATCGATGCGGGCATCCTGCGGGAGTGCAGCGTGGGCTGCGCAGTACGGCGGGCCATATGCTCCGTGTGCGGGGCGGACCAGACCAAGACCTGCTGCCCCCACATCCCCGGCCGGGAGTACGACGGCCAGCTGTGCGTGATGGAGCTGGACGGGGCCAGGGACGCGTACGAGGTTTCCCTCGTGGCGGTGCCGGCCCAGCCCGGAGCCGGTGTGATCAAAAGCAAGCGGTACGGAGGCGCGGAGGCGCCGGAGACAGACGGGCCCCAGGGGGCGCAGGCCCCTGACGATACCCTCCTGCTGGCCCAGGCGGCCCAGGAGCTGGAAGAAAAACGATATGGAGGGAATTTTACATGACGTATCAGGAACTGCTGGAGCTGAAGCACAAGCGGGCGGAGAAGGTGGCCCAGGGCAAGGAGCTGCTGGCCAAGAAGGACCTGGAGGGGCACAAGGCCCTGATGGCGGAGATCGATGAGATGAACGCCGAGATCGAGGCCACGGAGAAGCAGCTGGAGCTGGAGGGGAAATTCGGTGAGGATCCGGGTAACGGCCAGCCCGCCTCCAAGGTGTTCGCGCCCGGCCAGGGGGACGGGGAGGATAACGGCTACGCCAAGGCGGTGAAGTCCTTCGCGGCGGCGGCCCGGTCCGGCTTCCCCAAGACCAAGGCCGCCGGGGACATGATGCAGGAGGGCGTGGACGCCGACGGCGGCTATACCGTGCCCCAGGACATCGTGACGCGGATCATCAATTTGCGGGAGGCCAAGGAGAGCCTGCTGGATGAGGCGCGGGTCATCCCCGTCACCACCAAGAGCGGCAAGCGCACCATCAAGAAGCGGGGGCAGCACCAGGGCTTTGCCACGGTGGCGGAGGCGGCCAAGTTCGGCAAAGCGGCCACGCCTCAGTTTGCCGTGCTGGAGTATAACATCGAGAAGCGGGGCGGATACCTGCCCGTCACCAACGAGCTGCTGGAGGACAGCGATAATAACATCGCCGCCATCGCTGAGGAGTGGCTGGCCGACGAGGCCCGCGTCACCGCCAACAAGGAGATTTTGGCGGTGGTCCAGTCCAAGGCCGCCCAGGACCTGAAGGACCTGGACGGCGTGCTGAAGGCCTGGGTGGGCCTGGGCTCCACCTTCCGCGCCACCTCCAAGCTCATCACCAACGATGACGGCCTGCTGTGGCTGGGGACGCTGAAGGACAGCAACGGCCGCTATCTGCTCACCCCCAACCCCGCGGACTCCAAGGAGCTGCGGCTGTGCGTGGGCCCCCATGTGCTGCCCGTCAAGACCTACGACAACGAGACCGTCCCCACCACCGAGGGCAAGATCCCCATGATCCTGGGCGACCTGAAGGAGGGCGTGGTGTACTGGGACCGCCGGGTGTACAGCGTGAAGGTGTTCGACCAGGCCACCATCGGCGATTTCAACGCGGCAGAGCAGGATATGACCATCTGGCGGGGCTCCCTGCGGGACGACTGCACCGTCCGGGACGACGGGGCCTTTGTGAACGGCTACATCACCGCCGGCTCCGGTGTGCCGGAGCCCCAGGGCTGACAGAAGGGAGGACCAGACATGGGAAGACCGAGAAAAGCCGCCGCGCCGCCTCCTGGTGGCGCTCAGGAGACCGGGGACGAGCTGGAGATGGGAATGGACACCCCTGGGGCCCAGGAGGCCGCTAAGAGCGCCGGGACCGGCCAGATCATCGGCCCGGAGGATGCGTCCGAGCTGCTGGGCTGCCAGGAGGATGAAGCGGTGCTGCAGGAGGGGCTGCTGACGGAGTATGCCGTGACAGCGGCGGGCGGCCTGAAGCTGCGGACGGGGCCCGGCCTTGACGCGCGGATCATCGCGGTACTGCCCTTCGGCGCGGGCGTATATACCGATGGGGAGCCGATGGGCGGCTGGCTCCAGGTGCGCACCGGGCGGCTGGAGGGCTGGATGATGGCCGCGCATCTGGACCCGCTCCCGCTGCTGGCACTGGCTTCCGGCGATGTATGAGACGCGCAAGCACCTCCTGCTGGCCTACTGCAAGCTGACCGAGCTGGCAGATGATCCGGAGGTGGAATCGCTGCTCCCCCTCTTGCACGACTCGGCGGTAGCCTACCTGGAAAACGCCGGGATACGCGAACCCAAATACGGCACGCCCCGGGCGGCTCAATACGACCTGGCAGTGTGCCGCATCGTGCTGGATGCCTGGGAGCGCCGGGAGACGTCTGTAGCGGCCACAGTGATAGAGGACAATCCGGCTTTCCGGCGGATGATCAATCAGCTGAAGCTGACCGAGGGGGTGCGCACATGACCAGGACAGACAGAGCCGTGGAGGTGGGCCGCCTCAATGACCGGGTGGACGTGCTGGCCTTTCGGGACTGGCACGAGCCGGATATGCCCGCCGCGTGGGAGTGGGAGCGGGTCCGGCGCACATGGGCCGGGGCGGAGCTGATGACCCGTCCGAACGTCTACTCGGTCCACGGCCTGGGGGCGGCGGGGGTGACGTTCACCCTGCGCCGCCAGAGCCTGGACCTGGATAATGCCCTGCGGTGGCGGGGGCAGCATTGTCTCATCACCGCCATCCGGCCCCTGGGGAGGCTGTATCTCACGGTGGAGGCAGCGCTGGTGGTGCTGTCCCAGTGTGAAAACCCCAAGACGGGTGAGACCTTCCCCGCCGTCCTGACGGAGAAATATGTGCGGCATGAGCAGCTGGAGCCTATGGCCACCAACGAGCACCGGCGGGTGCTGGTGGCGCCCAAAGCGGTGACGCTGAGTCCGGGCCCGCTGGTGGTGGTGGACGGGGTGGAGTGGCCCATCGTCACACCCTACGAGTTGGACCCGCACAAGAACGAGTACGAGCTGGAGAGGGTGGTGACGCTGTAATGCTGGAGGTCCACATCCACAAGTCTGAGCTGGACCGGCTGGTGGGAAAGCTGGAGCAGGCCCCCCAGGTGCTGGCACAGGCCAGACGGCAGGCCCATGAGGCCGCCGCGTCAAAGCTGAAGGAAGCGGTACAGCGGGAGATCGGCGGCTCCGGCAGGGTGAGGAGCTGGCAGGAGGGCTATGTGGGCAGCGGCGGCGGGTATGCCGCCGCCCGGCCCCTTGCCGAGACTTATGCTGAGTCCCGTGGGAAACAGATGTTCAGCAGCCACCATGACAAACCTCATCCCACCTACGCGGTGGGCTACATCACCAACGCCATCAACAGCGGCCACAAGGTTCGGGCAGGCAAGCTGGGATTCCGGAGCAACCCCGTCCACGGCAAGGAATTCTACCAGCGGGCCCAGGACCAGGCGGAGCAGGTGGCGCAAGAGGCCGCGAATCAAATCGTCCAAGCCCTGACGAGCCATTTAGGAGGATAGCATGATCACAAACAACGACATTGCGGGCGCCCTCGGAGCTCTGGTGGAGCAGGCATTCCCCGGTGAAAAGCTGTACTGGGATTTCGTGCCCACCGGCTTTGAGCGCCCCTCCAACCTGATCCAGATGCTGGACGGCAAGGCCTACCCCAATTTCAGCTGCGGTTCGGTGGAGGTCCGCCCCCGGTTTATGCTATCCACCTTTGTCCCCGTAGACGCTTACAATCACGGAGATTCCATGGAGCTGACCCGGCGGCAGATGCTCCTGCTGGGGCTGTTCCTGCCGGGGTACGTCAGGGTGAAAGACCGGGCGCCCCATGTGCTGGACGAAATACTGATGGAGAGCGACCTGGACGCGGCGTCCATCATCGTCCCCTTCAGCTATATTTTGAGCCGGGAGGAATTCATGGAACTGACCCAGCGGCCTGATATGGGTACGCTGCACATCAGACAGGAGGTATCGACACATGGCTAAACTCACCAGTCCCCGGGTATCTGTCAGCTTCACCGAGCTGGGCATCAGCGCCATCACCCGGGGGGACAAAGGCACGGTGGCCCTCGTCGTCCGGGACGGGGCGGTGCAGGCCCCCTTTGCCATCACCCAGGCGTCCCAGGTTCCCGCCGTCCTGGGCAAGGATACCCAGGATTACATCAAGCGCACCTTCCTGGGCTATGTCACCCCGCCCAAGAAGGTCATCGTCTACGTCATGGCCCCGGACCAGGCCGCGCCTGCGGCTGAGGGCGAGGCTCCGGCGGCGGGCGGCATCACCGAGGCCCTGGACTATATGGCGGCCCAGGTGTTCGACTATATCTGCGGCCCGGCGGACTGCACGGCGGCGGAGGCGGCGGAGATCGCCAGCTGGGTCAAGAGCCAGCGGCTGAACAACGCCGCCAAATACAAGGCGGTGCTGCCCAACCACAGGGCGGACAACTACGCCATTGTCAACTTCACCGGGGACGCCATGACGGACGGGACCACGATATGGGCCACGGCGGAATACTGCTCCCGGATCGCGGGGCTGCTGGCGGGCACGCCCATGAAGATCTCCGCCACCTATGCGCCCCTGCCGGAGCTTTCCGACTGTGCCCGGCTGACGAAGGAGGAGTCCGACAAGGCTGTGGGCGACGGCGAGCTGGCCCTGCGTTGGGACGGGCGGAAGGTGAAGCTGGACCGGGCGGTGACCTCTCTGGTCACCACCTCCCAGGGGATGCTGGACAGCTTCAAGAAAATCAAGATCGTGGAGATCATGGACCTGATGCGCACGGACATCACCGCCACCGCCGAGGACGAGTACGTGGGCAAGTACGCCAACAGCTATGACAACAAGATGCTGCTGGCGGCGGCCATCAGGGGCTATCTCATGGGCCTGGAGCAGAGCAGCCTGATCCAGCCGGGGTACACGGTGGACCTCGACATGGAGGCCCAGGAGCAGTATCTGGCCGCCAGGGGTGTGGACACCGCGGCGATGAGCGAGAAGGAGCTGCGGGAGGCGGACACCGGCTCCCATGTGTTCCTGCTGGTGCGGTGCAAGATCCTGGACGCCATCGAGGACGTCATCATCAAGGTGGAGATCTGATCGGGCCACCACCGGAACGATAAGGAGGTAATCATATGGCACAGGCTGCGATCCCCGCCAACCGGGTCATGGCGGGCACCTGGGGACAGGTGTGGGTGGACGGTGAGCTGTGGGCGGAGCTGTCCGCCTTCCAGGCCAAATTCACCTACAACAAATCCCCGGTCAATATGTGCGGGGCCATGGCGGAGGACGCCAAGGTGACCAGCGTGAAGGGCACCGGCTCCATCACGGTGAGCAAGGTGTTCACCCGGAACCACACCCAGGCGGACTCCCTGCTGGAGGGGCGGGACGTGCGGGCCACCATTGTGGCCAAGCTGGACGACCCGGACTCCTACGGTGCGGAGCGGGTGGCGCTGTACAACGTCAGCTTCGACGACGAGACCATCATGGACTTTGCCCACGGCCAGCTGGGCCAGACCACCCACCCCTTCACCTTCACCAGCCGGGAGTGGCTGGATGTGGTGAAGCCGTAAGGAGGAACTTATGAGCAAATTTTTGGATCAGATGCTCCGCCCGGAGGCGGAGGACGTGCAGAAGAACCTGCCCCACGCCCAGTATGAGGTCAAGCGCCTCAGCCGGGCCCTGGGTGAGCCGGTGGTGCTGGAGCTGCGGGCGTTGTCCTATACGCGGGCCCAGGAGCTGCGCAACCTGACGGAGGACGTGGAGCTGCACATCCTGATGGCCGGCTGTCCGGAGCTGAAGGACCCGGCCCTCCAGAACAAGTTCGGCGGAGCCACGCCGGCGGAAACGGTGAAGGCCATGCTGCTGCCCGGCGAGATCGTAGAGCTGTCCAGGGCGGTGGAGCGGCTGGCGGGCTACCGCAAGCGCACCATCCGGGAGCTGAAGGACGAAGTAAAAAAAGGCTAGAGGAGCACAGCGACCCGGATCTGGAGCTCCTCTGGTGGCTGTTCCGCAACAAGAACATCATGCCCTGGACGGCATACGGCGAGATGTGCCGTTCAGGGCCCCGGGATGTGACCCACGTGTTCGCCTTGCTGCAGCATGAGCGGTTTGGCGAAACATAACGCCGCCCCTGGAAGGAGCGGCGTTCAGACCAGAAGGGAAACGGCAAGCAGGAACATGAGGCCAAACAACAGGAATGAGGAGAGGAAAGCACCCAGTCCCCTCAAAAATTTGGGGGAACGGAGCCATTTAACAAAGTCCCCTCGTGCAATGTCCCATTCGGTGTTGGTGATTGAGGCATACATGAGGCACATGCCCCAAACCAGCATCCAAGCACCCGCGCACCCTGCTGCTATCACGATTGCCATTGCCATGATGGAGACACCTCCTCTTATGTTTTTAGTATACCACAAATCACATTGGCGTCAAGGGGTGAGACTATGCCAAAGGACAGCGTGAATCTATATCTATCCATCCAAAGCGGCAGTTCTGAGCACACGCTGGTATCTCTGACCGACAAGACCCGTGCTCTGGACAAGGAGACCCAGCTGCTGAAGCAGGCGACGGAAGCCCTGGCTAAGGCGAATAAGCCCTTGACCGAGGAACAGGTCCGGCTCCAGGCGCAGATGAAGGCGTCTCAGAAGACTGTGAACGAGCAGCAAAAGGCCTATGCCGAACAGGGTGATGAGCTGTCAAAATTGAACCTGGACCGTGCCATTGAGGAGCACGCGAAGCTCAAGGCCGAGTTGTCTGAGGTGAACGCCCAGTTGGGCGCCAATCAAAAGACTTACAAAGAATATCTCGAAACCGTCCGCAAGGGGACGTTGAGCGATACCGGCGGGGGCGGGAGCGGGGCCTCCTCCAGCGACAGCCTGAGCCTTAAAAACATGGCAAAGGGCCTTGTCATCGGCCAAGTGGGGCAGATGTTTTCGTCCTCATTAGGCGGGCTGGGGCAGGCTGTCCTCACCAGCATGATCGGTACGCCGGAGGCGTCGCTGATCTCCGACGCGTTGAGCAATGCCATTTCAGGCGGCGCGGCGGGCGCGATGTTCGGCCCCTGGGGGATTGCCGCCGGGGCCGCGCTGGGCGGGCTCTCCGGACTGATTTCCGGCGGCACCAAAATCTTTGAGGCCAAAGACGACGCGTTCAAGGACTACTACGGCGGGCTATACAACGACGTAAAGGGCCAGTCCGGGGAGATGGTGGGCGCGGGCTCCACCCTGGCCTCGGGACGGCAGACGGACCGCATCTCCTTCACGACCATGTTCGGAGACGAGCAGACCGCCAAGGAATACCTGAAGAACCTGGTGAGCATGTCCAACCACACGCCATTTCTCTATGACGACCTGGTGGCCATGAGCAAAACCCTGGCCACCTATGGCTACAGTCCCGACGAGGGGAGCGAGGATTACATCCTGGACGCGCTTCAGACCATCGGCGACACCGGGGCCGCCCTGGGCATGGGCACCGGAGACATGACCGCCGTGGCCCAGGCCCTGGGCCGGATGAAGTCCAGCGATAAAACCACGCTGGAGTATCTGAACATCCTCAATGACCGGGGTATCGGCGCGGTGGGGATGCTGGCCCAGGCCAAGGGCGTGGACCAGGGGAAAATTTACGAAATGATCTCGAAGGGCCAGATCTCCGGCAGTGAGACAGTGGACATCATCACGGAGGCCCTCCGGGACGCCTACACCGGCACCATGGAAGATCAGAGCAAGACCTTCGCGGGCATTTCCTCCACCCTGGAGGGCCTGGAACAGGAGCTTCAGAACGCGGGGGGCGACGCCTACAATGAGCTGCGCCAGTCCGGCAAGAGCGAGATGGTGGCCGCCTACGACGGCGCCCTGGGCGACGCCATCAAGGAGATCAATGCCGTTGTGGGCGAGAACCAGGCGCGGAAGGAAAATCTCCAGGACCAGTATATGCGGGAAGTCCTGGACATGGTGCTCCGCGGCAATCAAGGCTCGTTATGGTCCACCTTTGACCAGGATCAGCAGAATGCGCTGACGGAGATGTCCCAGGAGTTCGCCCGGTGGAGCCAGCAGTATGAGGAGAGCGGCCGGACCGATGAGGAGGCCGGGGCCCAGATGGAGTCGCTATATGAGCAGGCTCAGGTGCTGGGGCAGGCCTATTTTGACAACAGCGATCTGATGAAAACCCTCCACGATGTGGAAGAGGATGAGGTGGAGGCTATCCGGCAGAATACCGCGGGGCTGGAGCAGGCCTACACCGCCACGTATAACCTGAGCCAAGTGATGAGCCGGGGCCTGATCGTGCATAGTGTGGGAGGCTACACCAGCACAGCTCCAACTCCGAACGAGCTTGCCGATGCTGAGGCCACAGTGGCCGCCTGGCGGGCAGACCCGGACTCCGTTACCCCGGAGCAGATGTCCGCCGCCCAGAACGCGCTGGCCGACAGCGCGGCGGCGGCGCGCCGCAACGCCTTCGGCCTGGACCGGGTGCCCTACGACGACTACCCGGCCCTGCTCCACGAGGGAGAGCGGGTGCTCACCGCCGCCGAGGCCCGGGCCCAGGACGCGGGGAACGTCCAGCCTTTGGCCATCACCATCACCGGCAACAGCTTCACCGGCACGCCGGAGGATATGGCCTACGAACTGGCGCAGATCATCCTCCAGCGGCTGACCGAGGCGGGCATCGCCGCCGCGCCCAAATAAGGAGGGGCTATGGAGCGCGTCATCATCCTGAAGAACACGGACACCGGGCATGCCCTCACCCTGCCGGTGACGCCGCAGAGCTACCCCATGGCGGAAGGCCGGGCGGTGGAACGGCTGGATATGGCCGAGACCGGGCAGATCGCCCTGCCGGGTCTGAATACGCTGTTCGTGGGCACGCTGGAGTTCATGCTCCCGGCCCGGGCCTACCCCTTCCTCACCGCCGGGGCCGTGGCCCAGCCGTCCCATTACCTGGGCCAGATCACCCAGTGGAGCGCGGCAGCCAATGTGTGCCGCTACATCGTCACCGGCACGGACATCAACGCGCCTGTGCTGCTGGGGCCGCTGGACTATGGCGAGGACGACGGCACCAATGACGTCAACTGCAAGCTGCCGCTGTACGAGTACCGCTATCTGGACGAGGCCAAGGCGGAGAAGGTGACCCAGAACAACGGGCGGCCGGTGGACACCACCAGCCAGCCCGAGACGGCAGGCAGCTACACAGTGGTGAAGGGAGACTGTCTGTGGACCATCTGCAAACGGTTTTACGGCGACGGCTCTCTGGCCTATAAGCTGGCCACCGCCAACGGGATCAAGAATCCCAACCTGATCTATCCCGGCCAGGTGCTCACCCTGC
Organism: uncultured bacterium; assembly: GCA_948469375.1. Lineage (GTDB taxonomy): Bacteria > Bacillota > Clostridia > Oscillospirales > Oscillospiraceae > Enterenecus. Next base: position 32,579 of record CAOKLO010000027.1, read on the forward strand.
CGGATAAAGCGGTGCTGACAGGCTACGCGGCCACGCCCGCGCCATCTGTGGCTGGGACCGCAAGGCAGCAGACTGAGCCTGCGGCAAGCAGCGGCGGCAGCACGAAAACCGCCTATGAGGAGGCCCAGCAAGAGAAATTTGCGCAGAGAAGGACGGCCAGGACCCAGGCGCGGGCGGCCATCGGACTGTCCTCCGACGCGGCCCGGAAGGAGCAGCTGGCGCTCAGAAAGGCAGGCAGATGATCCAACAGGAATACGTAAAAATCCGGGCCACAGACCCGGACGGCACCACCGCTAACATCACCCAGCTCTGCCGCTCCATCACCTGGAGCGGGGACTGGCGCAACGCGGCCCGGACCCTGCGGTATTCCCCTGTTGTGTCCGCCGCCGATGTCCACCTGCCCCGGGCCCCCACGGAGCTGGGCGGCTCGGTGCAGTTCTGGCGGGAGTCTACCCTGCTCATGGACGCCTTTGCCCTGGAGCGCACCCGGGACAGCCTGGGAAACACCATCGACGTCACCGCCTACGACCGGGGGCTGTACCTCACCCGAAACAGCGACTTCCGGCGGGTGGAGAACCAGACGGCGGAGGCCGTCACCGCCTCGGTGTGCGGCAAGTTCGGCATCCCGGTGGGAGAGCTGGCGGCCACGGGAGTACCCCTCACCCGGAATTTCCCGGGGGTGACGGTGTACAAGATCATTATGACCATGTACTCCCTGGCCGCCGACCAGACGGGCAAGCAGTACCGCATCCGCTTCCGGGGGCGAAACCTGGAAGTAGTGGAGATGAAGCAGTCCGACGAATCGCTGAGGCTCAAGCCGGGGAGCAACCTGCTCTCCTGCGTGGCCAAGGAGAGCGCCTCCTCCATGACCAACTCCGTGGCCGTTTACGACGACCAGTATAACCTGGTCACCACCCAGGAGGACAGCGAGGCGGTGAAGCTCTACGGGCTGATGCAGGCGGCCATCCGCTCCGGGGCTTACGAGGACCCCGGCAGCCATGCCAAACAGGTGCTGAAGGAAAACGGGCTGAAAACCATCATCACCGTCAATGTCCTGGGGGACCTGCGGCTCATCACCGGGAACACGGTGGTGGTGGAGGAGCCGGTAACGGGCATACAGGGGCTGTTCTGGATCATCTCGGACAGTCACACCTGGCGAAAGGGTATTTACCAGACCAAGCTCACGCTGTCGCTGGAGGGCTTGATGGACAAGCAGACAGCGGGCAGCGAGGCCAAGTGACGGGGAGGAAATTGTTTTGGACGGTAATCCATACGCAGGCCTGGTCGCCCTGATCCGGGAGCAGGGCGCGGACGCCAACCCTGTCGGAGACAGCGCGAAGGCCGGACTGGGCGCCGCCCCGGCCCGGATGCGGCTGGGGACGGTGGTAAGCACCGCGCCGCTGAAGGTAAGGGCAGCGGGGCTGGTCCAGCCCCCCAGCGCCCTGCGCATCAATGAGCGGCTGGTGAAGGGCGCCAGGTGGAAGACCAAGACTACCAGCCCCAACAGCGACATCAAGGATTTTACCGGCCCGATCTCCGGCCCGGTGCAGGGCGTCCACGGTATCGGCTCCCTCATTGAGTTCACCGGCGGCGAGGTGCATATCCCGGATACCGTCATCGACGAGGCCACGGTGGAGCAGCTGGAGCTGGACCTGGCGGTGGGGGACACGGTGCTGCTGCTCACAGAGGACGACCAGGTATATTACATCATCATGAAGGTGGTTGGTGCGGTATGAGCAGCATTTTCCCCATCATCTCGCCCCCGGAGGATTCGGGCGGACAGGACCGGAACCTGCCCCTGTGTAAAGAGGTGGCCTGGGATTTTGAGAACGACGTGCCCATCTTCCGGGGCGGAGAGCCGGCGGTAGTCACGGAGAAGGAGGCGCTGAAGGTGTGGATCTGGCGGACCCTGCGCACGCCCCGGTTCAAGTATGAGATCTACACCTGGGCCTACGGGTCCGAATTTGAGAGCCTGCTGGGCCAGGCCTATAACGACTCGGTGAAGACCGCCGAGGCCCCCCGGTATCTCCGGGAGTGCCTGCTGGTGAACCCCTACATCAAGCAGGTCAAGGATATTTCCGTTTCCTTCGAGGCTGCCCGGCTGACAGTGAAGGGGACGGCGGTGACCATCTACGGGGAGGTGGACTTCAATGCCATTGTTTGAGAATGTGACGCCGGGAACCATCCTGGAGCGGGTGCTCAGCCGGATGGACACCGACCTCCAGACCCGGGAGGGGTCCTACGCCTACGACCAGGCCGCCCCCATCTCCTTCGAGATCTGGCGGGTGCTCATGACGCTGGACGAGCTCATCGAGGCGTTCTACGTCAACGAGAACAGCGGGCCCTATCTGGACGCCCACGCCAGGCTGTTCGCCATGAGCCGCCGGGAAGGGGCGCGGGCGGCGGCAAAGATGCTTTTCCAGGGACAGGACGGCACGGTGGTGCCTGCGGGCAGCCTGTTCTACGCCGCCGGGACGATGGAATTCCGGCTGACGGCGGACGCCGCCATCAAGGACGGGACTGCGGAGGGCTGGGTGCTGGCGTCGGATGTGGGAAGCGCCTGCAACGTCCCCGCCGGGACCATCGACCAGATTGGGCGGACCATCCCGGGGCTGGAGAAGTTCGAGAACGAGGAGGCCCAGGGCGGCGCGGACCCGGAGAGCGACGTGGACCTGTTCCAGCGTTTGGATGAAAAGCGCAAGCGGCCTCCCACCAGCGGCAACGAGGCCCATTACAAGGAATGGGCGCTGAGTGTCAACGGGGTGGGGGCCGTGCGGATAACGCCCCTGTGGCGGGGCCCGGGGACGGTGCTGGTGCTCATCGCAGGCTTTGACCGCCGTCCGGTGGATGACGCCATCGTGGCCGACTGCGCCCGGTATATCCAGACCCAGCGGCCCGTGGGCGCAGACGTCACCGTGGCCTCTGCCGTGGCCGTGGAGGTGGACGTGGCCGCCCGGGTGGTACTCACCTCCACCGCGGCCTTGCCCGCCGTGGAAGCGGCCTTTACGGCCCGCCTGGACGAGTATCTGGCGGACGCCGCCTTTGAGGAGTTCACCGTCTACGCCAACCGGGTGGGGGCGCTGCTCATGAGTGTGGACGGCGTGGTGGACTATGAGGGGCTGACCCTCAACGGCAGCGGGGAAAATCTGGTGCTGGAGCAGAACGGGGTGCCTGTTCGGGGGAGGGTGGACTTGTCATGAGGGAGCTTATGAGCTACCTGCCGGAAAATTATCCGGCAAGCCGTGAGACAGTCACCTTCCAGGAGGCGCTCCAGCCCGAGGTGGGCGTCATGTGGGCGGCCCGGGACGACCTGCTTGCCCAGCTGGACCCATGGACCGCCGAGTGGGGGTTGGACTACTGGGAGGCCGCGCTGGGCCTGTCCAACGGGCAGGGTGTGGACCTGGACGTCCGGCGCCGGACCGTCGTGGCAAAGCTCCAGGGGCGGGCCACCACCACCCCAGAGGTGGTCAAAAACGTGGCGGAGACCCTGCTGGGCGTGCCGGTGAAGGTCATTGAGGTGTTTGACGAGTACCGGGTGGAGCTGGAGGTGGAGCCCGGCCTTGTGCCCGGCGCGGAGCTGCCCCGGCTGAAAGAGCAGATGCGGCAGATCATGCCTGCGCACCTGGACTGGGCCTGTGTGATCCCGGTGCTGGCCCAGATTTCCCTGACGCCCCGGGTGGGGCCCAGGTGCAGCGAGGTCACACTGGACCCGTACCGGCCCGGGCTGCCCGGCATCCCGGCGGGCATGACGTCCTGGCTGGGGTGCGTGGCCAGCGTCAGCACACTACCGATGGCGGAACGAGAAGGAGGCTAAAAATGGGATTGGAATATCGCTGTTACATGACACAGGCCGGGTATGCCCTCCAGGCTAAGCTGTTTGCGGAGGGCGGAGACATGACGGTCACCCGGGTGATGGTGGGCGGCGGCGTCCGCCCGGAGGGCGCGGAGCCGTCCCTGCTCACCGATCTGGTGGAGCCCATGGCCCAGGCCACGTCCACCAAGCCCGTCCGGGCGGGCTGTGAGGTGAGCCTGGTCATCGAGTACCGCTCCGACCTGAGCCCGGAGCTGGAGACGCCCTTTCAGATCAAGGAGTTCGGGGTGTTCGCCTTGGGTGCGGACGAGGAGGAGGCGCTGATCCTATGGGCGGACCTGACCCTCTGCCCGGACACCGCCGTGCCGTTGAAATACGGCGGGTGCGTGCGGCGGTATCCGGTGAACATCACCGTGGGCCCGGACGCCACCGTGTCCCTGGCCTACCCGGCCGGGGCCTGGATGACCCACGAGGAGGCGGAGGCCATCATCCAGGCAGCCCTGGACAAGGGGCTGGACATGGGGGACGGCACCACGGTGGGCGAGGCTGTGGGCAGCATCAAGAACGAGCTGGACGAGACCAAGCAGGACCTGAAGGATCAGATGGACAACTTCCAGCAGGACGTAGCCGGGGAGCTGGACACGGTGAGGCGCGCTGTGGACGGCTCCAGCTGGTATCACGCCTTTGAGCTGGAGGACTGGACGGGGAACCGCCTGCGCATTTCCAAGGCGCAGCACGGCATGGCGCCCAACCAGACGGCCTGCGTATTCACTTTGCGCCAGCGGATCGGGAGAACGGCCCGGGAGTACGACGAAGACACAGTGGGCCCAGTGGCCGCCGATGTGGTGGAGATGGTGGCCCAGGCCCTGGCGGCCAACACCGCCGCAGCCGGGAGCTATCCCACGGCGGAGGACGGCCATGTGCTGCTGACCTGGGAGCAGGTGCAGTATTTCCTGCTGGACGATATCCTGGCGCCGGCGGACCAGGCGGCGGCCAAAGCGGCAGAACTGGGTTTCGGGCCCTGGAAGGACCGGGACAACGGCGCTGCGGAGGTGGTCACCCTGGATGAGCTGCTGTCCGCCGCTTACCTGCCCGCCCTGGGCGGCCCGGCCACCGCTTTCAACGCCATGTGTTCCGCAGACGCCATCCGGGGCCTTCGCTTCCGCCGTGCCGTGCCGGGGGACGGCTATGCGGCCAAGTACGATCTGGACGGCCTGCTCACCGTCACCTGGGGCACCATGTCCTGCCGGGTGCATTGGGATATGGCCACCAAAGACCTGATCGTGGACAGCGACGGTGCTTTTACTGGCGATATTCTGGTGATGGGTCCGGCGGACGTTGGTCCCATCGAATCCATTCCGGGGGTCAGCATGGCCCGTAGCGTGGACTGGGCCAACATCCGAAACAAGCCGGATGTGGCGCTGAAAAGCGAAGTGTATCCAACAGAACATTTTGTATTCATGGGTATTGTGCCGGATATGGAATCCCTGCCTGAAGTGGGCGCGTTTGTCGGCGAGATGTACGGGGTGACGGCGCGCAATTATTACTATGTCTGGACGGGAAACGGCTGGGACCAAGCGCCTTATAGGGCCGTTTTCGAACACACAGAAGAAGACAGAGACCTGCTACTGAAGCCCCCGGCAGAAACCTCGCAGGAAACCGAGAGCTAAATACCGCAGAGAAATAGAGGGGATGGGCAGAGAGCAGAAAGGAGGATCATATGACCATATACGAGCTTTCATTGGAGTATGCGCAGACCTCGGCAGCTCTGTGGCGCCGCATTGTGGAGCTGGAGCAGGCGGCCAAGACGGAAGAGGACGAGATGGTGAAGCACCAATTGGAAGGCCGAGCCCGTTCTCTGCGCAGCATGTACCGGGACGCCCGGGAGGTTGCCCGGAATCTGGAACACTACTATGACCGGCAGCCGCCGAAAAAAACCGTGGGCGTGAAACGAGGAAAAGGAGGCCGCAGCAATGCGCACAGTTTCGTATGATAACACGTTCGGCATGGTAGATTACGCCATGTATGCCGAGCTCATGGCGGATGACAACAAAGACCAGATCAACCGCCTCAAGCGCAATCTCACCCACGCCCTGCGGCATGACATCACTGCCCGGCAGCGGGAGTACATGCTGCTCTACTACGGGAAGTGCATGAGCATGGAGGCCATTGCCAAGCAGTTCGGGGTGAACAAGTCTACCGTGTCCCGCACGCTGAAGCGGGGACGGCAGCGCCTGCACCGCTGCCTGCGCTACGGCGCGGCCAACCTGCTGGAACAGGCGAACAGTTAAGGAGGAGGATCCGATGAGTTTGTTTTGGAACGAGAGCACCATCGACGGCATCCCGTGCAGCGTGACGGCCGTAGGCGGTCTGAAGGGCAATGTATACCATGTGACCATTGAGCGCAAACATGCCAGCCTGGAGCAGATCGAGGCCATCAACTGGAAACGGCCCAGGCAGGATTGGAAGTGCCCGCTTCCCAAGGACTGCAGTTTTGATGTGACGGACATCCGCTACTCCATGAACGCCAAGGCCTACACTGTATCCCTTCAGCTGAAGGAGCAGTATCTGGGCGACATCTCCAGATACCAGGCGCAGATCGATGCGCTGGAGGAGGACCGGACCCGACTGGAATCGGACAGCGCGAATATGCAGGACACGATCCAGCAGCTGACGGGCCAGCTGGCCGAGGCGGACGAGACAGCCATCGCCCTCTTTGAGGAGCTGGAGGCGGCGCGGGCCGAAAATCCGGAGGCTGGGGAGCCGCCGGTGCCTGATGTGCTGGATCCTGCGGAGGCCGGGGAGGTGACACAATGAGCGCCATCGCAAAGAGCTACTGGAGGAGCATCCAGCGGGGGGTTCGGGCATTCGCCGCTGTGCCGGCCAGCCAGAAAGAGGCCGTGCGCGTCCTGGCCCGGGCAGACGTGGAAACCGGACTGCTGGACCGAGCGGCATACCAGGATTTCATCGGGGAGGAGTACCCGGAGGCAGGCTGACGCAGCAGCTCCCGCTCCGGCCCTCCGCCGGGCGCCGCAAATCTTTATGAAAGTGAGTTGAAAACTTCCTCCTTGACGGCCCGGAACAGACGGGCAACACATCATCACGATGTGTCTATGCGGCGCCCGGCGGAGGGCCGGAGCAGAACCTTGTATCAACTGGGGAACTCCTCCCGGCGGAGAGAGCCGGTATCAATGAGCAGGGGGTGACGAAATTGGAGCATGAGGAGTTTGCGGTCCGCCTGGCGGAGGTGGAGGCCAGGAGCAAGTCCAACACCCACCGGCTGGACGAGATGGACAACAAGGTGGACACGCTCCAGCGGCTGACTACCGCCGTGGAGGTGATGGCCGCCGAGCAGAAACACCAGACTGAGACCATGGCGGAGATCAAAACGGACGTGACTGCCCTGGGGCAGAAAGTGGACGTTATCGAAAAGAAGCCGGGGAAGCGCTGGGAGGGCATCGTGGAAAAGGCTGTCTGGGCCGTCTGCGCCGCCGTCATTGCGTTCCTGCTGGCCAAAATCGGGCTGTGAAAGGAGTACATGAGATGAGCGACTACAGGAAGAACTGGTGGAGGGCGGCGGGCATCCGGGCCGTCAAGACCATGGCCCAGACGGCGGTGGCTATGCTCCCCGCGGCGGCCACCATCGCGGCGGTGGACTGGGTGACGGTGGCGGGCACGGCGGCGCTGGCCGGCGTGGTGTCGGTGCTGACCTCGCTGGCGGGGCTGCCGGAGGTCAACGAGTAGCCCATGGAGAACGCACGAAAGATATGGGACCACCTGACCGCCGCCGGGCTGACCCCGGCGGGGGCGGCGGGGCTCATGAGCAATCTGTACGCCGAGTCCGGGCTGAGGCCGGAGAACCTTCAGAACAGCTACGAGCGCAAGCTGGGCATGTCCGACGCCGACTACACCGCCGCAGTGGACTGCGGGGCCTACACGGGTTTCGTCACCGATGGGGCCGGGTACGGGCTGGCCCAATGGACCTATCCCAGCAGGAAGGCCACCCTGCTGGCCTGCGCGCGGGCCCAGGGCCGCTCCATCGGCGACCTGGACATGCAGGTGGGGTATCTGCTCCAGGAGCTCCAGAGCCTGTTCCCGGCGGTGCTGAGGGCGCTGCGGACCACGGCCAACGTCCGGGAGGCCTCTGACCTGGTGCTGCTCCAGTTCGAGCGGCCCGTGGATCAGAGCGCGGCCAACTGCGCCCGGCGGGCGGGGTTCGCCCAGGAGTTCTACGACCAATTCGCAAAGGACGCAAAGGAGGAGAGCGGTTTGAAGCTGCTGGAATGTATCCTGACCGAAAACGAGTGCTACCAGAAGCGGGTGAGGATCAAGCCCGTGGGCGTCATGGTCCACTCCACCGGGTGTAGCAACCCCAACCTGCGGCGGTATGTTCAGCCGGTGAAGTCCACACTGGACCGGGAGGAGCTGCTGGCCGCCCTGGGTGTCAACCGCAACGGCAACAGCTGGAACCAGTTCCGCCCCGGCGGGCAGCAGGTGTGCGTCCACGGCTTCATCGGCAAACTGGCCGACGGCTCGGTGGCGGCGGTCCAGACCCTGCCCTGGGACGTCCGGGGCTGGCACAGCGGCTACGCCAACCGGAAGAGCACCACCAACGCCAATAAGCTGGGCTACATCGGCTTTGAGATGTGCGAGGATGACCTGACGGACCCGGTATACTTTGGGCAGGCGTACCAGGCGGCGGTGGAGCTGACGGCCATGCTGTGCCGGGAGTACGGCCTGGACCCGCTGGCTGACGGGGTGGTCATCTGCCACCAGGACGGGTACAAAATGGGAATCGCCTGCAACCACGGGGACGTGTACAACTGGTTTCCCAAACACGGCAAGACGATGGATGACTTCCGGGCCGATGTGGCCCGGATCGTGGAAAAGGAGGACGATGAGATGAGGTACTATAAGACGCTGGCCGACGTGCCGGAGTGGTACAGGCCCGCCGTGCAGAAGGCGGTGGACAAGGGGGCGCTCAACGGCGACGGAGACGGGCTGAACGTCTCCGAGGACCTGTGCAGGACCCTCACCGTGCTGGACCGGCTGGGGAAGCTGGACTGACAGAACAGGGCCGGGAGTGCTCCCGGCCCTGTTTTTTCTCTGCAACGGGTAATTGGGTGTAGAGAAAACCTCAACTATGCAGCCAGCGGGAAACGTGGTATACTCGAATCTGTTATCAGGTAAGATTTTTTCAGGTCAGATATTTACTCCCAGGCCGCATCATGCCCTGGGAAGACTCGTCAGCATATAAAAGCAGCCGAAAGGCCATGGTGAAGCATCTCCACCTATCTGCATCCTGATACATCTGCTAAAATAAGCATGGTTGTATCAGGGCGGAGTAAGTAAGGGCGGAGTAAGTAAGGGAGGACTGGCGATGGGGTAGGGGAAACCATGCCCTTCCGGTCTGGAAAAGCCTAGAAGTGGTATATTGACACAGACGACAATTCATGGTATAGTGATTAAAAAGTTTCTCGGGTGCGCCATGAGCGCCTCACAGTATCCGTGTGTCACTGGCAGTAGATCAGCGCGAGCCCCTTAAAAACGGGACGCAGAATTTTTTGACGCCTGGGCTTAGGCCGTTGAAAAGTTTTTGCGCCCATTTTTTGCGCATATTCAGCCCGGTGCGGAGGCTGGCCCAACCGGGGCCGCCCGTGAGAAGATTACAATATTTAGTAAAATCGTCTTGACTTCATCAATATCCCTGTGGTATGGTGACAGTGTGATTGATTCTATGCGCGTTTCCTCTCCATGCGAGAGGGCAGGCCGCCCGTTGACCTGGGAGCGAAGGGTTTCGCATTGCGCACGTTTACGATACGCAGCCTTGCTCCAGCAAGGATAAGACCACGCGGTGCGTATCGGGTTTTCCTGGGTGCGGCTGGACCGTTGGCCGCTGCCCTTGTAGGGTTATTACGCCCGTTACTAACATTCGTGCCCTCCATGGGCGACATCAAAGCGGTACAATGGGGGCCAGCCGTCCTCATCGACAAAAAGAATGAACTTTCCCCCGTTGACAGACGGGCGGCCCCGTGGTATAAGTGATCTTGTGATTGATTGCTTGTGCGTTCTCCGCTGAAATGCGGAGTCGGGCTGCTGGCCTGGGACCGGGGAGACACCCGCATTGCATACGTTGTTAAGATTCTACGCTTCAGCCATTCCGTGCGAGGGCCAAGGCTCCGCGGCTGTTGTTTCCTCCTCGGAGGGCAACGGGGGCAGTGTGCCCATGGGCTGGAATTGAGATTTCAAGGCTCCACCAGAGAACGGTATTAGGCCCCAGCGGGCCATAATTGAAGACGAATCATCCGCCCCTTTACAAGGAGCGCGAAAAGTTTGACACCTGGATTCCAGGCAGCTCAGTTACTTTTCGCGCCCTTTTTTTGTGCGCGAACACCTCCCGCTCCGCCAGGAGCACACCGCCGGATTTGCCCGCCGGCGGCCACGGGAGCCCAGGGCCACACAAGCCAGAACATGCCGAACACCCTCCCCGCCTTGAGGTCTGCGGGGACTCCAGGGACCAGGACCTCACGGGACCGTGGCAGCGGCCCCACCCCTGCGCACTGGCATTGCGCCAGTCCGGCTGTGCAGGGGCCAGCGCTTCCCACCCCCGGCCGGAGGGAACAAAGACACGTGCGGGCCTACCCGCAGCCGACGTTGAGCGGCCGTGTCAGCAGCAGTCCATACGGACAGGGTGAAGGCACCCAACGCTGTGTATTACTCACCTGAGCATAATTTCATAAAGGGAGACAGGGGCGCGCCGGCAGGTGCGCCCCGGCCCCCAAACCCTTACAGCCCCAATGGGTTCCAGCTTTCTACAAGGCAACAGAAAATGTTCGCCGTGGGAGAGACTGGGTAGAAAAGATAAAAATGCGCCAGTGGGTGGACTATGCCCACCGCAATATTTTTCGATTTTCAAGGAGTTGTTCCATGTCGATACAAGTGAAAAATCCCGGCATCTACAAGGCTCTGCTGGCCCAGCTGGACAAGACCGCCCGGCACAATAGGCAAGGGAGCTTCAAGACCAAGAAGCGGTACTATGACGCCATGAAACGCTTTTGCCGCTTTCTGGCTGACAACTTCCATCTGCAAAAACTGGCCAACGTCAACGGCAAGCACCTTGCCGCTTACGTGATCTATATGCAGGAGCAGGGTATGTCCGCCTCCACCATCAAAACCGACCTGGCCGCGATCCGGTTCTTCCATGATAAGATGGAGCGAACGAAATACCATCTTCCCTCCAACGATGATCTGAGCGTGGACCTGGAGCGGCGTCGGTTCGGCGGCGTGGACCGGACCTGGAGCATGGATGAATATTCCCGGTTCCGTGCCGCTTGTCTGGCCGATGGCAGGAATGACTATGCCGCCATTGCCTGCATCACCTGGTATGCTGGTCTGCGCATCCATGAGTGTTTCCGCATCGACACCGCCATTGCCGAACAGGCGCTGAGGGAGAACGCCATCACCATCAAGGGGAAGGGCGGGAAGGTTCGCACCGTCCCTATTTGTGGCAATATCCGGTTGGAGCTGGAGAAGTTTCTGGCCGTGACGCCCCGGGGGCATAAGCTGTTTGTCCCGGACGATGTGCAGACACACAACGCAATCGGCCAGCTCCAGCAGTACATCTACAAGGTCCGGCCCACGGTCCAGGACGCTGGCTCCACCCGCCCCATGACCCACCACGGGCTCCGGCACACTTATGCCGCCAGGACGTGGCAGGAGCTGGTGGACAGTGGTGTGAGCCGGCTCAATGCCAGCTTGCTCGTGTCCCAGCTCCTGGGGCACGAGCGGCCGGATGTGACCACTACTTATTTGGCGTCTCTCAAGGAGGATAAATTTTGATGAAAAAAGAAGTGTTGACTCTCTATACAATGCTGTCCCAGGAGGACCGGGACAAGGTCGATGCGCAGATCCGTGCGCTTTTCGCAAAGAAGACCAATTCGCCCCGGACTGGGGACGAGCCCGAGGTTCTGGAACAGGAAGGCAGACACTAGGGCAGGATAACAAGTATGCAGGGAGCCGTGGGGAATACCCCGGCTCCCTGTGTGCAAATCCGTGTGCATTTAGCAAGGGGAAAAGCGGAAAACGCTCCACACAAAGCCGAATATTTTCGGCTTTCCATCTGCCTGAACCCGTTGCGGTTGTAGGGAAAAATCAGAACCCCTTGATTTTCAAGGGGTTCTGATTTGGTGCGGATGACGGGACTCGAACCCGTACGGCCGTGGGCCACTAGCACCTCAAGCTAGCCAGTCTACCAGTTCCAGCACATCCGCATAACCAAATGCCGGAGTCAACATGAGCTATTATAGTGCCCGAAATTCATTTTGTCAAGAGCGCAGTTGGGCTTCCCTCAAATTTTTGGGCTTAAAAGATTTATTTGCAGATTCCTGCGAAAAAACTGTTGACAACTGCCATAGTGTGTGGTATTATCATTCTCGTGCTGAACGACAGTTCGCAGCTCACCAACGCGCGAGTGGTGGAATTGGTAGACTCGCTGGCTTCAGGTGCCAGTGCTCGCAAGGGCGTGCGGGTTCGACTCCCGCCTCGCGCACCAACTTGCATTGACAAAAAAGATGCAGGCAAAAATCCCGCACTCCGGTGCGGGATTTTTGCGACTAAAAGCAGAAAACAGCGAAAGTTCAGAACAATATGAAGTCATTTACAAAATAAGGATGCGTAAAATAAAAATAACGCGCCGGAGATGCAAATCCGCCGGATTTGGGAGGTTTTGGGAATACGCATGACTCGAACTCCCCAGCGTTCAAAAAGCAAAAAGGCCGTCCGCAGCCTGCCAGTTTTCAAGGCAGACCTGTGGGCGGCCTTTTTCATTTCCAGACTGTTCACATTGGTAGTTATGTCTGAACGCCAAGGGCTACGAACGCCTTGTAGGCCAGTTGTCGCGGGCTTCGGGAACCCAAGCGAAGCCCAGCGCAGCGGGTTCGCTTGGGAGAGGAGGAGCAAGGGAGTGTGCGTAGTTTTCGCCAGTCGGCGGAAACGGAGCAAAACGGACTTTGCGATGACGATATGACCGAGAAAAGGCGGGTGAACCTCTCGCTCAACCTCTCCGCGCCCCACCAGCGGGAGGCGTGGGGCATCATCCGCGCCATCCCCGCTGGGCAGCGGACGGACGCTGTGTGCCGGATGATCTGCAAGGGCCACAGGCGGGACGGGCTGCTGGAGGAGATCCGCGCGGTCGTTCGGGAGGAACTGCGCGGCGTGGAATTTGTCCCAGCAAAAGAAAAACCAAAGCAGCCGCAGGGGGCCGGGGACTTGGATGACAATGTCCTCGGCTTTCTGCTTGC
>CAOKLO010000028.1 GCA_948469375.1 uncultured bacterium
TCATCAATGGAGATAAAAATCACCCCATCGTCCCGCAGCAAATTCGCCGCCAGCCGCAGCCGGGGGTACATCATATTCAGCCAGTTGGTGTGGAACCGGCCCATGGTCTCCGGGTTGGACTTGGTGGTCTGGGCGGTGACCTCCCTGTACCGGGCCAGGGGGTCGGCGAAGTCGTCGGCGTAGACGAAATCGTTCCCCGTGTTGTAGGGCGGGTCAATGTAGATCATCTTCACCTTGCGGTAGTAGGCGGTCTGGAGCAGTTTCAAAACCTCCAGGTTGTCCCCCTCTATGTAGAGGTTCCGGGTGTGCTCCCAGTCCACGCTCTCCCCGGGGCAGGGCCGCAGCGTCCCGGCGGAGCGCTTCTGTGCCAGCCGCAGGCACTCCGCCTTGCCCTTCCACTCGAAGCGGTACTTTTCAAAATCGTTGTCGATGTACTCCCCGCACAGCCCCAGCAGCTTGTCAATGTCCAGCTTGCCCTCGGCAAAGCACTCCGGGAACACCCTGCGGAGCTTGTCCAGGTTGGCGCGCTCCAGGTCCATGCTCAGACCGTCCATGGTATCCATTTTAAGTTCCTCCTCTGACCTCGACCACAAACTCCCACAGGCCGGGACGGCGAACCGTCCCGGCCTATGGGTTTTCAGCTGAGGGAATCGTATTTGGCAATGATGGCGTCCCGCTCCCCGGCGTGTCTGTGGGACCACTCCTGCCAGGTCTGTCCGGCGCCGGTGGCGGCCCGGCCCAGCTCCACCAGCAGGGTGGGCAGGTCCCGCTCCAGGATGGTGGCGGCGGGCTGGCCGAATTGGGCCTGACCCACTCTATCGCTGCCCCCCAGGAACATCCGGAAGGCGGGCTGCGGCTTGCCGTCCACCGGCTTTACCCCGCCCTGGAAGCCGATGGCCCCCGCCTGGTGGGCGGAGCAGCTGGAGGGACAGCCCGAAATGCACACCCGGGGCAGGGCTCCGTCGGGCAGACCGGCCTGACGCACCGCGTCCACCGCAGCCTGGAGGACGCTCTGGCTGTCCCGGATGCCCTGCTGGCAGACGGCGGCGCCGATGCAGGCCACGCTGTATTCAAACTCGGACTGCGCGCCGTCGGCAGTGGCCTCCAGCACCTGTTCCGCCTCGGCAGCGGAGAGGTTGATGACATACAGTGTTTCATTGGGGGCCACCCGCAGCTCCACGCCCTCCATATCCTTCAACAGCTCGTAGAGCTGCCGGGGCTTTTCCGGAGGCAGCAGACCGCCGATGGGGTGGTATTTGACCGCGTACAGTCCGCTCTGCTTCTGGGGGACGGCCCGGGGGTGGTCCACCGCGCCGCTATCCTTGGACAGGCCGGCCGGGGCCTCCGGGTGGGTGATATCCAATCCGCCCTCGGCCTTGAGCGCGGCCACGTTGGCCAAAAAGGCCTCTTTCAGGCCATTGGGGCCCAGGGTCTCCTGCATGAAACGGGTGCGGGCCTTCACCCGGTTTTCATAGTTCCCGTGCTGGCAGAAGGTATCAATCATAGCCCTGATATAATACAGCACGTCCTTGGGATTGACTGCCTCATCCACCAGTACGCCCATGGTGGGCTGGAGCATTCCCAGACCGCCCGCGATGCGCAGGGCAAACGTCCCGTCCTCCTGAGCCATAAAACCCATGTCCCGGAAGGCGCTGTGGACGCAGTCGTCCACGCCGTTGGAGAAGGCCACCTTCAGCTTACGGGGCATGTGGATGCTGCCGCAGATGGACAGCAGGTATTGGGAAGCCGCCTCCACCCAGGGGATGACGTCGAAGGCCTCCCCGGGCTGGACGCCGGACAACGGACTGCACATCACGTTGCGGGGGTGGTCTCCGCCGCCGCCCTTGCTGTAGATGCCGCAGCCGATGGCGGCCTCCATGAGGGCGGGCACCTGTTGGGCGGACAGGTCGTGGAGCTGGATGGTCTCGCAGGTGGTGAGCTTGAGCCGCCCCACCTGCTCCCGCTCCACCGACTCAGCCAGGAATTTCAGCCGCTTCAGGGTGAGCCGTCCGCCCGCCAGGCGCAGGCGCAGCATATGCTTGGAGGGGTCCCGCTGAGAGTAGGTGCCAAACCCGCCGGAGACGCCCTTATAGGCTTTCCGGTCCAGTTCGCCCCGGTCGTAAGCGCTGATGGTATCTTTGAAGCCTTCGATCTGCTTGCGGAATTCGCTTGTCCACTGCTTATCCATGGTAGGTTCCAGCCTTTCCTCAAATCTGACGCCGCCCCGATGGGAACGGCCCGCTTTCCGGTATTATACCAGAAAACGGGCCGTTCTACAATCACTTAAGTGGATTTTACCAGCCGGTGCCCACGCCGTTGCAGGTCCAGCCCTCTTCGGTGAGAAGCATATAGCCCACACGGCTGTAAATCAAAGCGCCTTCCGGGGCGTCGCTGCCCTCATAGTACCGGGTGTTGCCCGCCCAAAACGGGTTGTTGTCCTCACTCCGGTTTACCGGGACAAAGACCGTGTCATAGCAGAAGGTAAACCAGGTCTTTCCGTAATCCGCCCCGTTTAGCTCCCGGTATTGGGCGAACTCGTTCATATCGCCCTTGCTCATAAAATCGTGGTAATCAGCCTTCAGCACTTCAATCCGCACATAGGTGCAGGCATAGGCGCTGTCGGGAACGGTTTTGGTCTTAGCACCCTCCCAATTCTCCGTCCACTCCCGGGCGATGTCCTCGTGGCTCTGCCCCCGGTCTTGGACAGTGGT
Organism: uncultured bacterium; assembly: GCA_948469375.1. Lineage (GTDB taxonomy): Bacteria > Bacillota > Clostridia > Oscillospirales > Oscillospiraceae > Enterenecus. Next base: position 2,712 of record CAOKLO010000028.1, read on the forward strand.
GGCGGAGCGCTGGGTATGCAAATCCAGCATATCGTACCAGTCCCGCAGGTATTCATAGGGAGTGGTGGCATAGTCGTACTCATCAGGATGGACGGATTGCGCGTGATACCAGCTGGTACCGTTTTTGTCGTCGTGCACCGCCACCAGGTCCGAGTCCTCCCAAACGCGGATATAAGCGCCATAATCCGGCGAATCGATGCTCAGATAGCCGTTCACGCGGGGGGTGGTTGGAAAGCGGGGGTCCTCCGTGGAGCCCCAGTCAAAGGGCTCAAAGTTGAAGTGGATGGTCAGGGCGTTGAGATAGTAGCCGTAGGAATGGGGGTCCTGCTCAAGGGTGGTGGTATAGGTGGGATAGTTTGTGTAATGCCCGGGATTGTCCTGGGCGCCGATGGAGAGACGGAGCTGTGCAGAGGGCGCGGTATAAATGTAGTTGGCCGCCATCCAAATGGGGTGGAGCGGTTCCTGTACCGCGTCCAGGTCAAAGGGCTCTATGCCCTCAGTGTCCAGCACGGTTTTTTGCGCGTAATCCTGGACGGCACGGAAGGCAGAATTGAACAGCTCCTGGTCCTCCATATCATATTCAATGCTGGTGTTCCAACCCAGGCGGTAGTAGCGGCCGCCGCCCTGCGCAAAGCAGAGCTGGCCGTTTGAGACGGGGGCATACCCGGCACTCAAGTAGTTTTGCCGAAATTCCCACTCAGTGAGCTCGTTGACGATAAGGAGGTACTGGTCCTTGTTCAGCGTTTCGCCGGGCTTCTTGAAATAATAGACTGCCAAAGCGCCGTTGTCTGCGTAGGCCTCCACGTTGTCCCGCAGCTCCTCCGGCAGGTTCAGCAAACGGGCTTGCAGGGCGTCCGTGTCCGGGGCTTGATTTTGGCTGAAGGGCTCCACGCCCTCGGTTTCCAGCACGGTCTGCATGGCATATGCACGGATGGCCTGATAAGCAGCGGTATAGCTTTCCGCTTCCGCCATCTCGAAGCGCCCAGCGGCAGGCTGGTCAAAAACATAGTAATAGTCGCTGTCCCGGGCGAACACAACCACCTCGTCAAAGGCCCCATAGCCGCCGTTTCCCTGGGGGTGGAGATGCCGCTCATAGCGGGCTTGGTCCCACTGGTACACCGTCAGCATCCAGGGCATGAACTCGTATTCCCAGTCTGCGGGCACATCCCACCAATAGCTGGCTAGGACTCCGGATGTGCCAAGGACCGAGACGTCCTCTGGGCGGTTGACTACCTGGGGGAGCAGATCCTCGGGGATACTGTCCAGCCGCTCCCGAAGGTTATCCAGAGTTTGGGCGGAGGCGTCCGGGGCCTCCTTCGGCGCACCGGTGAAGGTGAACCCGGCGGTGAGGCCCAGAACCAGCGCCGCGGCCAGGACTAGAGCGGCGGCGGTTTTGGGGCGGCGGGCGATAAGCTCCACCCGCTCCTTGACCCGGCGCTTGCCGCCGGTCATGGTGGTGGCGGTTTGGAGCAGGGAGTTGCGCCCCGACACAATCATGGACACCAGAGTGCGGCCATAGGGAAGCCGTTCTTCCTCGCCCAGGCGGCGGATGGCCCCCGCGTCACAGGCCAGCTCGCAGTCCTGGCGGGACATGGCCGCCGCCCACCACACCAGGGGGTCGAACCAGTAGAGGCACAGGCAAAGGCACCGGACCAGCGCCCACCAGTGGTCGCGGTGGCGGTAGTGGGTCAGCTCATGAGCCAGCACATGGCGCATCCGGTCCGAATCCGGCAGCGCGTCCGGGGTGACGAAGATCACAGGCCGGATTACGCCGCACAGGCAGGGAGAGGGCAGATCCGGGCTTACGCGGACCTGCAGGGGACAGTCCGCCTCCACCGGCAGGGCGGCGCGCAGCTTCCGCCGCAGGCGCAGGTTGACCAGCAGGAACCACAGCCCCATCATCACCGCGCCGCCCAGCCACACGGGTTTGGCATATTTTGCGGTCAGCTCGGCCAGGGTGGGGGCCTTGGCCTGGAGCGCCTGGGCCCGGACCTCCACCTCAGCCAGGTCGTCAAAGCTGGTGGTGACCGGCTTGGCCTGGTGATACTCCTGGAGGGCCTGCTCATAAGCGTCCTGATAAGACATGGCCGGAACGGGGACGGTGGTCTGTCCGATGGCTTGGGCCACCCGAGCTGGCTCCTCCGCCCGGTCCAGCAGGGCCAGGACGCTGTAGGCGCTGGACGCCCACTCCACCGGCACCAGAAGCCGCACGGCCACAACAAGCCACAGGGCATACTGCACCAGAGGTCCGGACCTCCCCCGGAGGATGGGCCGCAGGGCGGCGACGACCAAAATCAGGATGGACGATGTGATCAAAACAGATTTCATTTTAACTCCTCCTCCGCTTTATCCAAAATGGCGTACAGCTCGCTGATATCCGCTTTTGTCAAGCTGGAACGGTCCACCAGGGAGCTGACCAGCAGGCCTACGCTTCCGTGAAAGGCCCGCTCCAGCAAGGAGTCGGTCTCCGTCGCCGCCGCGTCCTCCCGGGCCAGTACCGCCCGGAATACCTTGGTGCGGCCCGACATCTCATAATCAATGAGTCCCTTTCCCTCCATCCGCCGCACCATAGTAGTGACGGTGCTTTTGGCCCAGCCTGTGCTGTCCTTTAAGGTCCGCACCAGCTCCATCAAGGTTTTGGGTCCGGTCCACAAACACTCCATCACCCGCCACTCGCTGGGAGAAAGGGAGTCGCGTTTCTCCTCCATGATTTATGCCTCCTTTTTGCTTTCGGCAGTGTAGTCAGCCGTCGAAAATTTACTGGTTTACTGATGTAAGCCTATTGTAACAGGTAGGACTACGTTTGTCAACCGCTTTTGAAAAAGAGGGAAAAATATTTGAGGGCGGCAATGAATGAAAAAGCCGCCCCTCCATGGAGAGGGACGGCTTGACGGTTAAAGCGGTCACAGCTTTTTGACATATCGCAGGTCTACGCAGACGGTACCGTGGGGGAACGGGATATCGGCATGAGTGCCGTCCCAGGTGAAGCCGTGGGCGGCGTAAAACCGTCGGGCCTTTTCATTTTCCCGGAGGACGAACACAAAAGCGTTTTGAAAGCCGTCCGCCTTGAGGCGGCGAAGGGCCTCCTCCATGAGCAGTCCGCCGTAGCCCCGGCCCCGCTGGCCCGGGTGGGTGTAGAAGGACGCGATTTCACCCCAATCGGCGTAGGCGGCGTTGTCAAAGGTGCAAATATCGCCGGGGTTGTAGTTCACTGTCCGCGCTTTGCAGTAGTTGAGACAGGATACCGGCGTGTCTCCACGGTAGAGGAGCAGGCCGTGAACACCGTTTTGCGTCTCGTAATTGGTGCGGAACACCTCTACCCAGCGGTCGTCTGTGATTTCGTTCGCCATGTAGTCGGCGGGCACCGCGTCCACATAGGTGTCCCGCCAGCCTAGGGCATGGATGAGGGACATGGCCCGGAAATGTTCGTTGGTGCAGGCGTCCACAAGGTGCAGAGATGCGTCCATAGCGGTTTCCTCCTGTCTCTTAATGGGTCCCCGCGCCCACGGGCTCTTTCTCCTGCTTCGCCAGGGCCTTGGCGTTGGCCAGCATCAGCTTGATACGGTTTTCCTGGTTGATTTTGGTGGCGCCGGGGTCATAGTCGATAGCAACGATATTGGAATTGGGGTAATCGTCCTTGAGGCGGCGGATCATACCCTTTCCAACGATGTGGTTGGGCAGGCAGCCAAAGGGCTGGGTACACACGATGTTGGGCACGCCGGAGTGAATCAGCTCCAGCATCTCGCCGGTGAGCAGCCAGCCCTCCCCCATCTTATTGCCGTCGCCCAGATAGCCCTGGACCAGCTGGTGCATGTTCTCGAAGGTGCCGGGGGCACGGAAGCGGCTCTTTTTCAGCGCCGCGATCATGTCCTTCTGGCACGCCTCAATATAACCCTTGAACATCTGGCAAAACTTCTTTTTGGCCCACAGTCCGCCGTAGATGTTCACGTCCACCTCGCGGTTGAAAATTTTGAAGATCATGAAGTCGGTGAGACCGGGTACCACAGGCTCCGCCCCCTCGGAGAGGAGAAACTCCTCCAGATTGTTGTTGCCCAGGGGGGAGAATTTGACATAGATCTCTCCCACCACGCCCACCCGGACCTTTTCCTCATGGGAGACGGGGATAGTCTCGAAATCGGCCAGAATGGCGTCGAAGTTGTCCCGCATCTGCCGGCGGCTCATACCCTTGCCGGCCTGAAAGCCGTCGATGAGCTTCTTCTGCCAGTGCTCCAGCATCTTGTCCGTGTCGCCCTTGGCCAGCTCGTAGGGCCGGACCTGGTTGGCGGCGTTAACCAGCAGGTCGCCATACATCATAGCATAAATCAGCTTGCGGACCAGAGGCAGGGTGAGGGAAAAGCCGGGATTTTTCTCCAATCCGGACAGGTTCACGGAGATGACGGGAACAAAGGCCAGCCCCGCTTTCTCCAGCGCCTTGCGCAGCAGGTGGATGTAGTTGGACGCCCGGCAGCCGCCGCCGGTCTGGGTGATAAACAGGGCCACTTTGTGGGGGTCATAGCCGCCGTTTTTGATGGCGTCGATGAGCTGGCCGATAACCAGCAGGGCGGGATAGCAGGTGTCGTTGTGGACGTACTTCAAGCCCTCGTCCACGATGCCCCGGTGATTGGTGGTGAGCATATCCACCTTGTAGCCTTCCAACACCAGCAGCTTCTGGAACATCCCAAAGTGGACCGGGAGCATTTGGGGCATGAGGATGGTGTATTCCTCCTTCATCTCCTTGGTGAAAAGAAGCCGCCCGTCCTTGTCGTATTCCAATTTTGCCATGGTCAAACTCTCCTTTCGCTGGGGTCAGCCGTTACGGCGCTTACGCTCTTCCATCGCGGCCATCAGGGAACGCACACGGATCTTTACCGCGCCCAGGTTGCTGATGTCGTCGATCTTCAATTGAGTGTAAAGCTTTCCGCCTTGCTCCAAAATAGAGCGCATCTCGTCGCCGGTGATGGCATCGGTGCCGCAGCCAAAGCTCACCAGCTGGATCAGCTCCATGTCCGGCTGTTCACAAACATACCGGGCGGCATTGTACATGCGGGCCTGGAAGGTCCATTGGTTGAGCACCTTCCGAGGGGCGTAGTCCTCGTGGAAGGCCACAGCGTCCTCGCTGACCAGCACGAAGCCGAAGGAGGTGATCAGGTCGTTGATGCCGTGGTTGATCTCCGGGTCGATGTGGTAGGGACGGCCTGCCAGCACGATGATGGGCAGGCCTCGCTTCCGGGCTCCGTCGATGTACCGCTGACCGGCCCGGTGAATGTCCTCCTTGTAGCGGTCATAGGCCCGGTAAGCGGCGCGAATGGCGCTGGCGGCCTCTCGGCGGGGGATTCCGAAGGCGTCGGCAAACCACTGGGAGCCAAGGCGCTCATAGTCCCTCGGCCGGTGCAGGCCCGAGTAGGGGTTGAGGAAACGGATCTTTTTCAAATCGGGCATATTTGCCGCCAAAAGCTCGGGATAATAGGCCACCACCGGGCAGTTATAGTTGTTGTCCGATGATTTTTCGTCGAAATTGTAGGACATACAGGGATAGAAGATGGCGTCCACGCCAGCTTCCACCAGAGCCTCCACATGGCCGTGGAGGAGCTTGGCAGGGTAGCACACCGTATCCGACGGAATGGTGCGCTGGCCCTTGATGTACAGCTTTCGGGAGGACTCGGGGGAGAGCACCACCTCAAAGTTCAGCCGGGTGAACAGCTCAAACCAGAAGGGAAGGTTTTCGTACATATTCAGCCCGAAGGGGATGCCGATGCGGCCCCGGGAACCGTTGCCGGAGCCCTTGCCCTCCATAGCCCGGAGCTTTTCATATTTGTAGCGGTACAGGTCGGGTAGCTGCACCTTTTCCTTGCCCAGCGGCCGGGAGCAGCGGTTGCCTGAGATAAACCGCCGCCCGCCGTCGAAGGAGTTGACGGTGAGGGAGCAGTGGTTGGTGCACAGATTGCAGGTGACGGGCTTGGCGGTGTGGGTGAAATCCTGTAAGGCGGATTCACTTAACAGCGTGGACTGCTCCAGCCTCAAATCCCGAGCGGCCAGGGCCGCGCCGAAGGCACCCATGATACCCGCGATGGTGGGGCGGGTGACGTTCCGGCCCAGCTCCTGCTCGAAGGCGCGCAGCACCGCGTCATTGTGGAAGGTGCCGCCCTGTACCACGATGTGTTTGCCCAGGTCGTCGGCGCTGGCGGCGCGGATGACCTTGTAAATGGCGTTCTTCACGATGGAGATAGACAGGCCCGCGCTGATATCCTCCACGCTGGCCCCGTCCTTCTGGGCCTGCTTGACGGAGGAGTTCATGAACACGGTGCACCGAGAGCCCAGGTTCACCGGCTTCTGGGTGAACAGCCCCAGCTTGGCGAAGTCGGCGATGTCGTACCCCAGCGCTTTGGCAAAGGTTTCAATAAAGGAGCCGCAGCCGGAGGAGCACGCCTCGTTGAGCATGATGGAGTCCACCGCGCCGTTGCGGATTTTAAAGCACTTCATGTCCTGCCCGCCGATGTCGATGATGAAATCCACGTTGGGATTGAAGTGGGCGGCGGCGCGGTAGTGGGCCACCGTCTCCACCAGGCCCAGGTCGCAGGAGAAAGCGTTTTTGATAAGGTCCTCGCCGTAACCGGTGACGGCGGAGCCCTTGATGGTGATGCGGTTGCCGCACAGCCTGTAAATTTCCTTCAGCTGCTCCAGCACGATGGCCACCGGGTTGCCCAGATTGGAGTGGTAGTAATTGTACAGCAGCCCTCCGTCTGGAGCAATCAGCACAATTTTGGTGGTGGTAGATCCGGCGTCAATCCCTAAGTATGCGTCGCCCTCATAGGTCTTGACGTCCAGTTGGGGCGGGGTGGAGGCATTGTGGCGGGCGGTGAATGCGTCGTAGTCCGCCTGGCTCTTAAACAGCGGGGGCATGGTGTCCACCACTGATGTGGCGGCGCGGCTCTCTTCCAGCAGTTGCAGCAGCTCGTCAAAGGGTCGCGCGTCGTAGTCCGAGGAGCACAGCGCCGCGCCCATGGCGGCGAAGCAGTCGCCGTCCTCAGGGAAAACGGCGTGGTCTGCATCCAATTGCAGGGTGTCCACGAACCGTTCCCGCAGCCCCATGAGGAAGTGGAGGGGACCGCCCAGAAAAACCAGCCTGCCCTTCAGCTCGCGCCCCTGGGTGAGTCCAGCCACGGTCTGGTCCACCACGGCCTGAAAAATGGACGCAGCCACATCCTCCTTGCGTCCGCCCTGATTGAGAATGGGCTGGATGTCGCTCTTGGCGAACACGCCGCACCGGGAGGCAATGGGGTAAATCTTTTCATGCTTTAAGGACAGCTCGTCCAGCTCATTGACAGTGACGTTCATCAGGGTGGCCATCTGGTCGATGAAGGCCCCGGTGCCTCCGGCGCAGGAGCCATTCATCCGCTCCTCCAGCGCGCCGCCGAAAAAGATGATTTTAGCGTCCTCGCCGCCCAACTCAATAACGGCGTCGGTGTCCGGGATGTAGGCGTTTACCGCCGCAGCGGTGGCGTACACCTCCTGGACAAAGTCCAACCCCGCGGCCTTGGCCACGCCCAGCCCGGCGGAGCCGGTGACCACCAGGCGCACATCCCTGCCCTGGAGCATCTCCTTAATGGAGCGCAGGGTCTCACAGGCTCGCTCCCGGGCCTTGGAATAATGCCGCTCGTAGGAGCGGAACAGCAGCTTGTTATCCTCATCCAGCACCACGACCTTGACAGTGGTGGAGCCAATGTCGATGCCAACACGCAGAATCATAGTTGTCCTCCTGTGCTACCGCGTCTCTGAGCCGCTTGCCGGCCCGGACGCCCAATTTGAAAGTTCAGTCGATATTATATAAAAATGATATGCTTTTTTCAATAGCAAATTGCCACAGTTTTTCCGTCCTCTGCGGGAAAAGTCACAAAAGCACTTGCGTCTGTCAAAAAAGAATGATACATTTAGGGGGAGCAAACTCAACAAGACCTAAGGGGCGTGATCGACCATGAAAGACCAGAGCACAGCGGCTTCCACGTCAAATGGAGGTCCATGCTATGTGAACCGGGAGCTGTCCTGGCTCCAATTCAACCGCCGGGTGCTGGAGGAGGCGGAGGACCCCGCCAATCCCCTGTGCGAGCGGCTGAATTTTGCCGCCATTTTCCAGAGCAACCTGGACGAATTCTATATGGTCCGGGTGGGAATGCTGATGGACACCACCCATCTAGGCGTCACCGACGACAAAACTGGCATGACCAGCGAGCAGCAGACCGCCGCCGTGCTGGACCGGACCAGGGCATATCTGGCGGACCGGGACCGCATCTGCAAGGGCCTGATGCAGGAGCTGGCCGGTCAGGGAGTGGAGCTGTGCCGCTTCGGAGGGCTCCAGGACAAGACCCAGTCCTTCCTAGAAAAGTATTTCACCTCCAATATCCTGCCCCTGCTCTCCCCCCAGATCATTGGGCGCAAGCAACCCTTCCCCTTTCTGCGCAACAAGCAGATTTATGCCGTGGCCATGCTCAAAACCAAAAACGGCGGCGAGCGTATGGGCATCGTCCCCTGCGGAGACGGCGTGCTGCGCCGCCTGGTCCCCCTGCCCGGGGAGGGCCAGCGGTTTATCCTGGTGGAGGAGCTCATCGCCAGCTTCCTTCCCAAAATATTTGCCCACTATAAGGTGGAGGGTACGGTCCTGGTCCGTCTGGTGCGCAGCGCGGACATCCACATGGACAACGCCTCCTCTGAGATGAGCGACATGCTGGCGGAGGAATACCGCAAAAGCATGGAAAAAATGATCCGCCAGCGCAAGCGCCTGCGCCCTGTAAAGCTGGAGTACAAGGGCAAGCTCACCGACAGCGTGCGGGACAGCCTGTGCCGGTGTCTGGATTTGTCCAAAAAGCACCTGTTCGCCAGCGACATTCCCCTGGACCTGTCCTTCATGGGGACGCTGCGGGACATGCTCCGAGACAAAGCGGAGCTGTTTTACCCCCGCCGAGTGCCTCAGAACTCCCCCAATGTGGACCCCCTGGTCCCCATGACGGAGCAGATCCGGCAGCGGGACCTGATGCTCAGCTACCCCTATGAGAGCGTCCGTCCTCTGCTACGCCTTTTGCAGGAGGCGGGGCAAGACCCGGAGGTGGTGTCCATCAAAATGACCCTCTACCGGGTGGCCCACAACAGCAAAATTGTGGAGGCCCTGGTGGACGCGGCGGAAAATGGAAAAGAGGTCGTGGCCCTGGTGGAGCTGCGGGCCCGGTTCGACGAGGAAAACAACATCGGCTGGTCCCGGGTGCTGGAGCGGGCCGGGTGCCGGGTCATCTACGGCCTGGACGGGCTGAAGGTCCACTCCAAGCTGCTGCTCATCACGCGGATGCACAACGGCCAAGTGGAATATACCACCCAGGTGGGCACGGGCAACTATAATGAGGACACCGTGCGGCTGTACACCGATTACGCCCTCATGACCGCCTCCCGGGAAATCGGCGCGGACGCCGCCCAGGTGTTCAACTGCTTGTCCATGGGCGAGGTGGTGGAGGACAGCCGCCATCTCATGGTAGCCCCCGCCTGTCTGCGCGGCAAGGTCATCGCTCTGATCGACGAGGAAATCGAACAGGCAAAGGCAGGCAGTCCCGCCTATATGGGCTTCAAGCTCAACGGATTGACCGACAAGCTGCTCATCGACAAGCTCATCGAGGCATCCCAAGCGGGCGTTAGCATCGATCTGGTGGTGCGGGGCATCTGCTGCGTCACCGGCGGCGTTCCCGGGCTGACGGAGCATATCCATGTGTCCAGCATTGTGGGCCGCTATCTGGAGCACGCCCGCATCTATATCTTTGGCGTAGGGGACCGCCGGAGGGTATACATCTCCTCCGCCGACTTCATGACCCGCAACACCACCCGGCGGGTGGAGGTGGCCGTCCCCGTCCAAGACAGTGATCTGCGCTCCCATCTGGAGCAGATGTTCCAAAGCCAGCTCCGGGACACCGCCAAGGGCCGGGTCCAGCAGCCCGACGGACAATACCTCCGCCGGGAGGGCGAGCCCTTCAACTCCCAGGAGTATTTCCTTGACCAGGCCTACTGCAGTGCATGGGCGCTGTCCGGGCCCCAAAACGAATCTGCTTCCGGCGCGGCGGAGGCGGAACCGCCCCGCCCATCCCCACAGGAGTATGCGGCAAAAGCGCCCGGCCCCGCCGCGCCCCAGCAGCCTTCCCCCGCCAAAAAGCTGCCCACCATCAAGGTCAGGACCCGTCGTTCCAGCCTGCTGGGCCGCCTCCTTGGCCAGGACTGACGTCAGTGTTTTCTCAGCCGGAACGGCTCAATATATAGTTGGAAAGGAAGCATCATCATGAAACGAATCGGAATGCTCACCAGCGGCGGCGACTGCCAAGCGCTCAACGCGACCATGCGCGGCGTGGCCAAGGGCCTCTACAACATCTACGGCAACGAGGTTGAAATCATCGGCTTCATCGACGGCTACAAGGGCCTGATGTACGAGGACTATAAAAAGCTGTCCCCCATCGACTTCACCGGCCTGCTCACCCGAGGCGGCACCTTCCTGGGCTCCAGCCGCCAGCCCTTCAAGCTGATGCGGGAGCCAGACGCCAACGGCCTGGACAAGGTGGAGGCCATGAAATACACCTACCGCCGCCTGCGCCTGGACTGTCTGGTGGTGCTGGGCGGCAACGGCAGCCAGAAAACCGCCAACCTGCTCAGTGAGGAGGGCTTAAACGTCATCGGCCTGCCTAAGACCATCGACAACGACCTGTGGGGAACCGACATGACCTTCGGCTTCCAGAGCGCCGTGGACATCGCCACCAACGTGATCGACTGCATCCACACCACCGCCGCCTCCCACAACCGGGTGTTCATGGTGGAGATCATGGGCCACAAGGCGGGCTGGCTGACCCTGAACGCCGGTATGGCCGGCGGCGCGGATATCATCCTGATCCCGGAGATCCCCTACAGCATCGACTCCATTCTCGCCAAGATCAACCAGCGCGCCGCCTCCGGCAACGGCTTTACCATCCTGGCGGTGGCCGAGGGGGCGCTGTCCAAGAAGGAGGCGGCCATGTCCAAGAAGGAGTACAAGCAGCACCTGGCCGAGGTGCTGGAGAAGTACCCCTCCGTGTCCTACGCCATCGCAGACAGGATTTTGAAGAAGACCGGCAAGGAAGTCCGCGTCACCGTCCCCGGCCACATGCAGCGGGGCGGTAATCCCTGCGCCTATGACCGGGTGCTGTCCTCCCGGCTGGGCGCCACGGCGGCGCTGATGATCTCCAAGGGCGAATTTGGCAATATGGTAGCCATCCACGACCGCGTCATCACCTCCGTGCCACTGAAGGAGATCGCGGGCAAGCTCAAGACCATCGACCCCAAATCCGACATTATCACCGAGGCCCGTCTGTTGGGCATCAGCTTCGGCGACGATTGACAGGCAGCGCTACGGCGCTTCGCGGCAAGGCCCCTCCGCCTCAGCAGGCTGGGGGGCCTTTTTTCTGCATTTTTCAGGGAACCTTTTGTCCCGCCCAACGGTATTTGATAAGTGAAAGGAGGCGAGGCCATTGATTGACCAATATATCCAGCGGTATGGCCGGCGGCTGTACGGCCTGTGCCGCTCCCTATATCCCAACCCCTGCGACGCAGACGACCTATACCAGGAAACCTGGCTGAGAGCGGTCAAGCATTTCTCCAAATACGACCCCAGCCGGGAATTCGAGCCTTGGCTTACCAAAATCTGCGTGAACACCTACCGCAGCGCTCTGCGCCGATTGGCCCGCGCTCCCCTGCTGGATTTCTCCAGCGGCGAGGAAAAGGACCGGGTGCTGAACTCCGTCCCCGCCCCGGAGAACCGGGATTACGTTCCGCTGTATGAGGCAGTGGACAAATTGCCGGAAAAGCTGCGGCTGGCGGTGATATTGTTCTACTTTCAGGGGGAAGATTTGGCCTCTGCCGCCGGGATTCTGGGCATCCCTGTAGGAACGGTAAAGTCCCGGCTGAGCAAAGCCCGCAAACTATTAAAGGAGGTGCTGTCTGATGAATCAAGTTGACCATTTCCAGCGGTTCACCCCGCCCGCCCTCAGCGAAACACAGCTTCGCTGGGTGCTGGAACGACGGGCCGAGCGGCGGCAAACCGCCCTGCTGGCGGTGGCTGGGGCGCTGCTCCAAGCGCTGCTTGTTCTGCTGGGCCTGCTATGCGCGGAAGCCTTTCCTACACTGGCCTTGGGCTGCTTCTGCCTCGCCATTGTCTCCACGGCGGGCAGCGGAGTCATTGCCATCGTCTACACACAGAAAGGAGAAATGAGCCATGTCGGCCATACCTGTTAGAACTATACTGTTTTCGTGCCTTGTGCTGGCGGTATTCCTTGCGGTCCCGGTGCTCATCGGCGTGTACGTCTACCGGGACGCCTCGCGCCGGAGGATGCACGCCGTATTGTGGACCCTCATCGCCGTCCTGGCCCCCGCCTTCATCGGGTTTATCATTTATCTGCTGGTGCGGGGCGGCTATTCCGATTTGGAGTGTCCCAGGTGCGGCGCGCCCGTTACAGAGCAGTATGTGGTCTGTCCCCAGTGCGGCGTCAAGCTGCGCCCCGCCTGCCCCAGCTGCTCCGGTCCGGTGGAGCCCGGCTGGAAGGTATGCCCCCGGTGCGCCGCGCCGCTGGACGGCGTGCGGATGACCCCATCCCCTCCCCTGCGGCGGCAGGACAAGGCGCTGAGCCGAATTCTGATTGTCCTTATCGCGGCGCCGGTGCTGCTGATTGTTCTTACCGTGTTCAGCCTGTCCGCTTTCCAGACGGTCACCGGCTCCAGCACCTTGCAGGAGGTCACATTCGACGAGTATGACCAGCTCCAGGCTTCGGAAACGGCGCGCGGCGCGGTGCACCAATGGCTGGACGCGCTGGAAATTCGGGACGACCGGGCCTACGCGCTGCGCTACGACTATTCCAACGACCTTGTGTCCGGATGCTCATATTACTATCTGATTTATGTCCCCGCCGGAGGCCAGCAGAGCAATTCCAGCTTTGGAACCAACTCCGGCCTGTTTGGACTCACCTTTGAAATAAATCTGGAGCGAACCGGATACAGCGGCTCCCTGTTCTGCGCGGAGGTCCAGACAGATTCCGGCCAGACGCCCAATCTGAATGTCACCCTGGACGGCAAGCGTATCCGCTGTGATGTGACGGCGGTGGACTACAACCCCACCCTGTTCTTTATCATGCCGGACTATTCCCAGGCAGGACCGGAGGATGATATCATCCTTCCCGAGCGGCTGTCGGTGGTGAAGCTTGTGGGCGGCGAGAGCATGGGAACCGGCGTGGTTGCGGCGTCAAAAAACGAGGGTGTGAGGGTCGTGACAGACGAGGACATGATGCTCAAAATTCTCGCCTGTATTGACAGCGGCGAGCGGGTCCCCATGAACCAGATCCCTGACTTTGATTTCCGCGACGGCTTTGAAATCATTGTGGAGTACCAGATCCACGACGAGCTGATTATGCACGAGGATATGGCCCGGCACCTGGTGTTTATGGAGGCCGGCATGTGCTACCTCGATGACGACCGCGTGCGCAGCACCCTGCACGGCAGCTCCTTCCGGGTGATGGATAAGGATTTTTACCAGCTGCTGGACAGCTTGTTCTAAGCCGCGTGCTCGGCCCCGCCCTGGAATAGGCGGGGCCGTTCGTATATTGCTTGCGTTTCCGCCCTCTCCCGGGGAAAAAATTTCTCCCCATTTCCACCGGGATATGGTATACTGCCTTTCGGCCGGTTCCTCCACAAGCTCAGACAAAACAAGAAAGGCTGTGACCGATCTTATGTACTCACTTTTTGACCTGGGACTGTACCTGCTCGTTTATTCCTTCCTGGGATGGGTCGTGGAAGCGGGGTACTACGCCGTCACCCGGCGCAGGTTCTGCAACCGGGGCGTTCTGTCCCTGCCGCTGATCCTTGCCTACGGCTTCACCTTTGACCTGCTGATCCTGGTGCTGCCCACCCTGGCGGGACACCACATCCTCTCCTTTATCGCCGTCATGGTGATTTCCGCCGTGGCGGAGAGCATCGCCGACCACTTTTTCCAGCGGGTCGGGCCCAAAATCGACTGGCAGGCCGAGCGAAACCGCCTGTTGGCCGGAAGCGGGAGGGGACTGCTGGCCTCCGCCGCCGTGGCCGCGGTATACTATGCCGTATACCTCGTTTTTCATCCCCTTCTGCTGGTCAGTACGCTGCTCATCCCGGAGCTTTTCAAGCGCACCGCCGTCATTGCGGCGCTGGTTCTCATTGGGCTGGACTTCTCCTCCGTGCTTTACGCCGTGCGCACCGGGGACGCCTCCCGCTACGAGCAGCGTCAGGCGGGCGACGGCCAGGGAAAGCTGGCCGCCAAGCTGTATAACGCCATCTGGAAACGCCTGCAAAAGGCGTATCCGGGTATGCAGCAGGCCGACGGGCAGGAGGACGCAGCCTATACCTTCGCCAAGGGCCTGTGCTGGGACAAGCTGGTGTGGGTGTTCCTGGTTTCCGCCCTTCTGGGCGACGTCATCGAGACCTTCTGGTGCGGCCTGGTGGACGGTCAGTGGATGAACCGCTCCAGCGTGCTCTACGGCCCTTTCAGCTTCGTTTGGGGGCTGGGGGCGGCGGTGCTCACCGTCACTCTCCAACAGCTGGCGGAGAAAAACGACCGCTACGTGTTCGCCGCCGGATTCGTGGTGGGCGGCGCCTACGAGTACATATGCAGCGTGTTCACCGAGCTGGTATTCGGCACCGTGTTCTGGGACTACAGCGACATGCCGCTGAACATCGGCGGACGCACCAACGTGCTGTTCTGCTTCTTCTGGGGCGTGCTGGCGGTGGTGTGGATCAAGGTCGTTTACCCGCCCATGTCCAGAGGCATTGAGTCCCTGCCCCCTCTGGCAGGCAAGATTTTCACCTGGATCGTGGTGTTCTTCATGGTCTGCAACGCGGCGCTCACCAGCGCCGCCATGCTGCGCTACAGCACCCGGGCCCTCCAGCCCGAGCCCGCCAACGCTTTTGAGGAATTCATCGACCGGCAGTACGGCGACCAGTACATGGAGTCCCGCTGGCCCAACATGATCATGACGGACGGGCCGGGAGCCTGACCGCGTAGCCGCGCCGTTAAAAGCGCGTTTCAGTAAAGCTCCGCTTATCCATGCTCTCAAAACCGACAAAGTGCCGGACACAGCGGTCCGGCGCTTTCAATTTTTTGCCGCAATATCGGTGGACATCAAAAAAAAGCAGGTGTATAATATAGGCGCTGCCGCCCGCCGAGCGGCAAGCTTCAACTGCTCGAAAGAAGGAATGCTTAGATGAAGCAACACAAAAAGGGCCTGCTGATTTGGCTGGTGGTTGTGGTGCTGCTGTTCATCGCCGCGCTGCTGGCGGGCTCCCCAGGTCAATCGGAGACTGTTCAGGAGGCCATGCGGGACGCGGTGCTCCACAGTACGGGCCAGATCAGCCTCTTCGGCCTGACCACAGTCAATCCGGGAATGATCTCCGCCCTCCTGGTGACGGCCATACTGCTGGCCGCCGCCGCGCTGATCCGAATATTTGTCATCCCCCGATTCCAGCTCCAGCCGGGAAGGCTTCAGCTGCTGCTGGAGGAGGCCGTCGGCCTGTTCGACGGCATGGCAAAGGGAAACAGCCCCCACCGGAACCGTTTTCTGGGCGCCTATATCTTTTCCGCCGGAGCCTATATCTTCGTGGGGACGCTGTTTGAGTTGCTGGGTCTCCAGGCCGTCACCATTCACGGCCTCCCCATCACCCTGCCCGCCCCCCTGTCCGACGTGAACGCCGCCATCGCTCTGGGTGTGCTGTCCTATCTGGTCATTGCCTCCGGCGGCGTGGCGGAGCACGGTCCCAAGGGCATACTCAAGGCGCTGAAAGAGTTCTCCCTGCCCATCTCCATGAGCTTCCGCTTATTCGGCGCGCTGCTCAGCGGCCTGCTGGTCACGGAGCTGGTCTATTATTACATCAGCCTCAGCTTCCTGCTGCCGGTGGTGGTGGGCGTGCTGTTCACCCTGCTCCATGCGCTGATTCAGACCTACGTGCTCACCATGCTGGTGGCGCTGTACTACGGCGAGGTGTCCGAGCCGTCCCATAAAAAGGCCGAAGGAAAAAACCCGGCCGACAATACCTGAACCACATCACATATTAAATGGAGGTTGTTATCCATGAATCAACTGCTGAAAAAGATCGTCGCCCTGGCCGGAGTCATGCTGCTTGCTCTGGCCCTGACCGCCCCCGCCTTCGCCGCCGACGCCCCCGGAGCCCCCGAGCCCGCCGCTGAAACCCAGGAGGATGACTCCATCGGCCTCAAGGCCGTTGCCGCAGGCCTCGCCGTAGGTCTGGCCGCCGCAGGCGGCGGAATCGGCATGGGTCTGGCCACCGCCAAAACCACCGAGAGCATTGCCCGCCAGCCGGAGGCGGAGGGCAAGGTGCGCACCACCCTGATGCTGGGCCTGGTGTTTATTGAAACGGCCATCATCTATGCCCTGCTGGTGGTCATCCTTATCATCTTCGTACTATAACGAAGGGAGGCGCGTCTATTATGGCATTGCCATTGAATATTAGCCCGCAGCAGATTTTGCTGCACTGGATGAACCTGGCCATTCTGACCGGAGGGCTTTACTTCCTCCTGTTTGAGCCGGTAAAGAAATTTATAGAAAAGCGAGAGGCCCACTACCGCGACTTGGACCAGCAGGCCACGGACAAGCTTGCCCAGGCGGAGCAGCTCAAGGCCGACTGCCAGGCCAAGCTGGACCAGGCGGACGAGGTCATCCGTCAGGAGCGGGTCAAGGCCCAGCAGGCCTCCACCCAGGCCGTTCAGGAGCAGCTGAACCAGGCGGAGGAGCAGGCCCGCCACATCGTCGCCAAGGCCAAGGCCGAAGCGGAACAGCACAAGGAACGAGCCATCCGGGAGTCCCAGAAGGAGCTGAGGGAGCTGGCCGCCAAGGCCGCCAAGAAACTGGCCGCCAAGCCTGGGAACGACTTCTACGATCAATTCCTGGAGCTGGCGGAAAGGAGCGCAGAGCATGAGGGCCGCTAGAAGTCAGCTGACCGCCCATCTGCGCAGCACGGACCAGCCCACCGAGGTGCAGCTCCAGCGCTTCAACCAATTTCTTACCCGCACCTATCAGAAAAAAATCCCCCTTCACTGGGAGTATGACGAGTCCTTTCAGGACGGCTTCCGCCTCCAGGTGGGGTCCGACGTCTATGACTGGACGCTGGACGGCCGGGTGCGGCAGTTTCAGGATTATCTGCGTCGGATCCATCCTGGGCACAACGACATCCTGCCCCTCATGCGTCAGGCCGTGGAGGAATGGGAGCCCTTCCCCGCCCCTGAGGAAATCGGCGAGGTGCTCACCGTGGACAACGACATCGCCACGGTGAGCGGGCTGGCCCACGCCCAATATGGAGAGATTCTGGTATTCTCCGGCGGTGTAAAGGGTATGGTGCAGGACCTGCGTCCTGACGGCCTGAGCTGCATCCTGTTCGGCGGCGGAGAGGAGATCTGCGCGGGCAGCATGGTCCGCCGCACCCTGAAAACCGCCGGTATGCCCGTGGGTGAGGCTTATCTGGGCCGCGTGGTAGACGCCCTGGGCCTGCCTGTGGACGGCAGGGGCTCCATTGAGCCGGAAAGCTACCGCCCCATGGAAACCCCCGCTCCCGGCATTCTGGACCGCCAGCCGGTGAATACCCCCATGGAAACGGGACTTCTGGCCATTGACTCCATGTTCCCCATCGGCCGGGGACAGCGGGAACTCATCATCGGCGACCGTCAGACCGGCAAAACCGCCATTGCGCTGGATACCATCCTCAATCAGAAGGGCAAGGACGTGGTGTGCATTTACGTGGCCATCGGGCAGAAAACCAGCTCGGTGGCCCAGCTGGCGGAAAACCTGGCCCGCCGGGGGGCTATGGAGTACACCACCATTGTCACCGCCCCCGCCGGGGCCTCCGCCGCCCTGCAGTATATCGCCCCCTACGCCGGGTGCGCCCTGGGGGAGTATTTCATGTACCAGGGCAAGGACGTGCTCATCGTGTACGACGATCTGTCTAAGCACGCCATCGCCTACCGGGCTCTGTCCCTCCTGCTGGAGCGCTCCCCGGGCCGCGAGGCCTTCCCCGGCGATGTGTTCTACCTCCACTCCCGGCTGCTGGAGCGGTCCGCCCACCTCAGCGACGAGCTGGGGGGCGGCAGCATGACCGCCCTGCCCATCGTGGAGACCCAGGCAGGAGACGTGTCCGCCTATATCCCCACCAACATCATCTCCATCACCGACGGCCAGATTTTCCTGGAGGGCGACCTGTTCTTCTCCGGCCAGCGCCCCGCTGTCAACGTGGGTCTGTCCGTGTCCCGAGTGGGCGGCGACGCCCAGACCAAGGCCATGAAATCCGCCGCCGGAGCCATCCGGCTGGAGCTGGCCCAATACCGGGAGATGGAGGTGTTTACCCAGTTCTCCAGCGACTTGGACGACGCCACCAAGCGCCAGCTGGCCTATGGACAAGGGCTGATGCGCCTGCTGCGCCAGCCCCAGTACGCTCCCCTGGCCCAGCACCAGCAGGCCATCGTGCTGGTGTCCGCCATGGATCACGTCATGCAGGATGTGCCGCTGGGCAAAATGGACCAGTTCCGCAGCGGCCTGCTGCGCGCACTGGAGGAAGCCGCGCCGGACCTGTGCGCCCGCATCGACCAGACCGGCAGACTGTCCCCGGAGGACCGGGAGGAGATTTTGGAGCTGGCCCACGACTACCTGAACCAGTTCCAGGGCAGCAGAAAGCAGGGCAGCTGACATGGCCGGGACCAAGGAAATCAAAACCCACATTGAGAGTGTCCAGGAGACAAAAAAAATCACCAACGCCATGTACCTCATCGCCTCCACCAAACTGCGCAGGGCCCGGCAGGAGCTGGACAACACCCGGCCCTATTTTGAGTCCCTGCGCCGGGAGATCAAGCGCATTTTCCGCACAGTGGGCAGCGTGGACAGCCCCTATTTCTATCCCGCCCAGGGGGAGCCGCCCCTGAACGGCACCTATGGCTGCCTGGTCATCACCGCCGACAAGGGGTTGGCCGGGGCCTACAACCAAAACGCCATCAAGGAGGCGCTGAAGCTGCTGGAGCAGCACCCGGACGCCAAGCTGTTCGTGGTGGGCGAATACGGGCGGCGGTTCTTCGCCTCCCACAATATCCCCATCGAACACAGCTTCCTCTACACCGCCCAGAACCCCACCATGGCAAGGGCCAGGGAGATCAGCGCCTTGCTGCTGGACGGCTTTCACCGGGGCGGGCTGGAGAAGATTTTCGTCATCTACACCGACATGAAAAGCGCCATGTCCTACCAGGCCAACTGTACCCGGGTGCTCCCCTTTCACCGGACCTATTTCGCCGACACGGCCCTCACGGAGTCCCCGGTGACCACAGACTTCGAGTTCCTGCCCGACGTGAACTCGGTGCTGGACAGCATGATGCCCAGCTATGTGTCCGGCTTCATCTACAGCGCCCTCATCGACAGCTTCTGCTGTGAGCAGCAGGCCCGCATGACCGCCATGGACAGCGCCAATCAGAACGCGGAAAAACTGCTGGGGGAGCTGTCCCTGAAATTCAACCGGGTCCGGCAGTCGGCCATCACCCAGGAGATCACCGAGGTGTCCGCCGGGGCCCGAGCGCAGAAGCAAAAACATAGGAAGGAAGGTGGATGATCGTGGAACGTGGGATCATCACACAGATATCCGGCCCCGTGGTGGACGTGCTCATCGAGTCCGGTGAGCTGCCCCGCCTGCGGGAGGAGCTCACCGTGGAGAAGGACGGGCAGGACCGGGTGATGGAAGTGGCCCAGCACCTGGACCACAAGACGGTGCGGTGCATCATGCTCTCCCCCAGCGAGGGGCTGGCGAGAGGGCTGGCGGTGGACGTGCCGGGCCATACCATCCAGGTCCCGGTGGGCGAGGCCACCCTGGGGCGCATGTTCAACGTCCTAGGCGAACCCATTGATGGCAAGGGGCCGGTGCCCGAGGATACCCCGGTGCGGTCCATCTACCGCAAGCCCCCCGCCTTTGACGAGCAAAGCCCCGCCGTGGAGATTCTGGAAACCGGTATCAAGGTCATCGACCTGCTGGAGCCCTACCCCAAGGGGGGCAAGATCGGCCTGTTCGGCGGCGCGGGCGTGGGCAAAACCGTGCTGATCCAGGAGCTGATCCACAACGTGGCTATGGAGCACGGCGGTTATTCCATCTTCACCGGCGTAGGCGAGCGCTCCCGGGAGGGCAACGACCTGTGGCGGGAGATGCGCGAGAGCGGCGTGTCCGCCAAGACCGCCCTGGTGTTCGGCCAGATGAACGAGTCCCCCGGCGTGCGTATGCGGGTGGCCCTGTCCGGGCTGACCATGGCCGAGTATTTCCGGGACAAGGAGCACCAGGATGTGCTGCTGTTCATCGACAACATCTTCCGCTTTGTTCAGGCGGGCAGCGAGGTATCCACCCTGCTGGGCCGTATGCCCTCCGCCGTGGGCTACCAGCCCACCCTGGCCAACGAGATGGGGGAGCTACAGGAGCGGATCACCTCCACCAAGGCGGGCTCCGTCACATCGGTGCAGGCGGTGTACGTCCCGGCGGACGACCTCACCGACCCCGCCACCGCCACCACCTTCGCCCATCTTGACGCCACCACCGTTTTGAGCCGTAAAATCTCCGAGCAGGGCATTTATCCCGCCGTAGACCCGCTGGAGTCCTCCTCCCGCATTTTGGAGGCGGACATTGTGGGGGCGGAGCACTACCGGGTGGCCCGGAAGGTGCAGGAGATTTTGGAAAAATACCGGGAACTCCAGGACATCATCGCCATTTTGGGTATGGACGAGCTCAGCGACGACGACCGGAAGGTGGTGGGCCGGGCGAGAAGGCTCCAGCGGTTCCTGGCCCAACCCACCCATGTGGCGGAGAAATTCACCGGCATCCCCGGCGTGTACGTGCCTTTGAAGGACACGCTGGAGAGCTTCGCCGCTATTGTAGACGGCGAGCTGGACCAGTACCCCGAGGCGGCGTTCTACAACGTGGGCGCCTGGCATGACGTGGTGGAGAAGGCCCGCAAGCTGGAGGGCGCGTAATGGATACCTTTCAGGTGCACATTCTGGCCGCGGACAAGACGTTGTATGAGGGACCCTGTGTCAGTCTCATTATTCCCGCCAGCGACGGGGAGCGGGGCATTTTGGCCCACCACAGCAGCATGATGGCCGCCATCGTGCCGGGAATGCTCCGTTATCAGCTGCCGGGGCAGGAAGTCCAGCTGGCGGCGGTGTCCCTCGGCATGGTGAAGGTGGAAAACAACGAAGTGCTGGTGCTGGTGGACTCCGCCGAGCGGCCCGAGGAGATTGACGAGGCACGGGCCCGCCGGGAGGCCGACCAGGCCCGGGAGGCCCTGCTGCAAAAGAAGAGCCGCCAGGAGTACCAGCTGGCCCAGGGGTCGCTGGCCAGGGCGCTCAACCGCCTGCGTGTGAAGGGCAGGGGTCAGGGACTGTAACGCATTCAGAAAGGACGTGCCACATGGCGAAAAAGGCGCTGAAATGGGCGGGGATCGTGTTGGGTGCGGTGGTGCTGGCCGTGGCGGGGCTGGTGGCGTGGCTTACTGTGACGGAATACAAGCCCGCTGCTGTGGAGGACGTGGAAATTGACCGGACCGGCGCCCCAAAAACGGTGTTCCTGTCCCCAGGAGACAGCGTTACCGTCCTCTCCCAAAACACCGGCTACGCCGGTTTAGGCGCGGACTCCGATTTCTTTATGGACGGCGGCAAGGACGTGGCCCCCACTTGGGACCAGGTGGACAAAAACCTCCTGGGGCTGGAGGAGCTGTTTTCCGAACAGAAGGCGGACGTCTATTTCCTTCAAGAGGTGGACACGAACTCCAGCCGTTCCAATGGCGTGGACCAGAGCCGAATCTACTGGGTACAGCTTCTTTCCGACGGAAAAGGGGCGTATTCCAGCACCCACGCTTTGAATTACTCCTGTGATTTCGTGCCCTTCCCCTGGCCCCCCATCGGCAAGGTCCACAGCGGCCTGCAAACCCTCACCCGCTTCCATACGGACAGCGCCCAGCGTATCGCCCTCCCCTGCCCCTTTTCCTGGCCGGTGTCCGCCGCAAATTTGAAGCGGTGCCTCCTTGTGAACTATGTACCGCTGGACGATTCAGACAAAGAGCTGGTCCTAGTCAACCTCCACTTAGAGGCCTATGACGACGGCGAGGGCAAGGCCGCCCAGACCAAGGTGCTCATGGACTTCCTGACCGCCGAGTACGAAAAGGGCAACTACGTCATCGCCGGGGGCGATTTCAACCAGACCTTCCCCGGCGCGCTGGACGCCTTCCCCATCCTGGACCCCTCCCTGTGGACCCCCGGCGTGCTGGAGGAGGACGTCCTCCCAGAGGGCTGGCAGTTCGCCTGCGACCTGTCCGTCCCCAGCTGCCGCCTGCTCAATCACCCCTATGATCCGGACCCGGCGGGCAACCAGTTCTACGTCATCGACGGGTTCATCCTCTCCCCCAACGTGCGGCTGGACAGCGTGGAAACGCTGGATCAGCAGTTTCAGTACACCGACCACAATCCGGTCCTCATCCAGGTAACGTTGGACGCAGAGCCGTGAACAAATCTGCTAAGAGCGCCGAACAAGAGTTCCGGCGCTCTTTTTCATGCCTGAGCGCGGCCCGCAATCCCGCTTCCCTGCCCCTCCAAATGCGTCCTGATCGATTTTACCATATCACAACATTGACAGATGCCTTCTATGCGGATAAAATATCAGCGGAACACCAGTTCCGCTATATTCAAGGAGATGAGTATGTGAACCGTGATTTGACCCGCGGCCCTGTGATGGGCTCCATGCTGCGGTTTGCCATTCCCATGATTTTGGGCGATCTGCTCCAGCAGTGCTATAACGTGGCGGACACCCTGATTGTAGGCCAGTATCTGGGAAAAAACGCTCTGGCCGCCGTGGGGTCCTCCTTCACGCTGATGACCTTCCTCACCTCCATCCTGCTGGGCCTGTGCATGGGCAGCGGCGCGGTATTCTCCATCCGCTTCGGCCAGCGGGATGAGGACGGCTTACGGGAGGGCGCTCACGCCGCCTTTGTACTTATCGCAGCGCTCACGCTGGCGCTGAATGTGCTGGCTTTCCTCTGTCTGGACTGGATTCGGGTTTTCCTTCGGGTGCCGGACCAAGTGTGGGGCATGATGCGGGAGTATCTGGCGGTCATCTTTCTGGGCATCGCCGCCACATTCTTTTATAATTTCTTTGCCTCCTTCCTGCGGGCGGTGGGCAATTCCATCGTACCATTGATTTTTTTGGCCGCGTCCGCCGTGTTGAACATCGCTCTTGATTTGTGGTTCGTTCTGGGCCTCAAGCGGGGCGCCGGCGGCGCGGCGGAGGCCACCGTCATTGCCCAATACGTCTCCGGCCTGGGCATTACGGCTTACACGCTGGCAAGGTATCCCCAGCTGCGGCCCGCCAAGGGCTTCCAGGTGAAGCTGTCCCGGGTCCGGGAGATCGCCGGGTCCTCTATCCTCACCTGTGTTCAGCAGTCGGTGATGAACCTGGGTATCCTCATGGTCCAGGGGCTGGTGAACAGCTTCGGCCCCACGGTGATGGCCGCCTTTGCTGCGGCGGTGAAAATCGACGCCTTCGCCTACATGCCCGTCCAGGACTTCGGCAACGCCTTTTCCACCTTCATCGCCCAAAACTACGGGGCTAAAAAGGAGGAGCGCATCCGGACCGGTCTGAAGGGCGCGGTAATTACGTCTATGGCGTTCTGCGTGGTGGTCTCCGCCCTGGTATTCGTCTTTGCCCGGCCGCTGATGGGCCTGTTTGTGGATGCTAAGGAAACGGAAACCATTTTGGAGGGCGTGCGCTACCTGCACATTGAGGGGGCGTTCTACTGCGGCATTGGCTGCCTGTTCCTGCTGTACGGCCTGTACCGGGCCCTGGGCAGGCCCGGTATGTCGGTGGTGCTGACGGTCATCTCCCTGGGGACCCGGGTGGCGCTGGCCCATCTCCTGTCCGCTGTCCCCGCCGTGGGCGTGACGGGCATCTGGTGGTCGGTGCCCATCGGCTGGTTTTTGGCGGACCTGGCCGGGATCGGCTGCTATCTGTTTCGGAAAAAGCAGCTGTTGAGCTGGGACGGCTCCCAGCTCTCCCAAAGCATATAGATTTTTTTCTTTGGATATGGTACAATGTTCAACACCGCGCAAGTTTGGAAAGGAAGCGAATACATATGGCGGAAGAGTGGAACGGCGGCCTGCTGTCCGACGGGCAGGACGCGGTCATGGTATATATCGACCCCGAGGTCATCCAGAGCTTAGCGGACGTGTCGGCCAAAAAGCAGCAGAGCTTCCGGGAGCTTCTGGAGGCCGCCGAGGAGGGCGACCTGGATGCCCAGCACCGGGTGGCCATGGCCTACTGCAACGGCACGGACGGTGCTCAGCGGGACGAGGACCTGGCCTTCCGGTGGTTCACCAAGGCGGCGGAGGGCGAATACATCGCCTCCCAATACGGCCTGGGACTGTGCTATATCCGGGGCATCGGCACCGAAAAGGACCTCGAACGGGGCGTACGGCTGCTCACTCAGGCGGCGGAGCAAGGCTATCCCCCCGCCCAATGCGAGCTGGGGCTGTGTTACGAGCTAGGCACCGGAGTAGAGGTGGACAAGGAGCGGGCGGCGGAGCTCTACCGGGAGTCCGCCGAGCTGGACTACGCCCCCGCCCAGTGCAACCTGGGCTTCTTCTACTACCGAGGTATCGGCGTGGAGCAGGACTGCCAAGAGGCGGTGGGATGGTTTGAAAAGGCCGTTCAGCAGGATTACCCCCGGGCCCAGGCCCTGCTGGGGGAATGCTATGAAAACGGCTTAGGCGTGGAAAAGGATGTCGATAAAGCGCTGGAGCTGTACCGCGCCTCCCACGAGCGGAAATACGAGGCGGGCACCTGCGCCTTGGGTGTGTGCTACGACCAGGGAATCGGCGTGGAAAAGGACCCGGAAAAGGCGGCGGAGTACTACCGCCAGTGCGCTGAGCAGGGTTACTCCAAGGGCCAGTTTCTGCTGGCCCAGTGCTATGAACTGGGCCAGGGCGTGGAGCAGGACCTGACCCGGGCGGCGGACCTGTACCGCCAGGCCCATGAGGACGACTATCCCCCCGCCACCTGCGCCTACGGCCTGTGCTTCGAGCTGGGTCAGGGCGTGGAGCAGGACCTGACCCGGGCGGTGGAGCTCTACCAGCAGGCGGCGGAGCGGGGCTATGTGCCCGCCCAGTGCAACCTTGGCTTCTGCTACTACCGGGGCATTGGAACAGAGGTAGACGACAAACAGGCCGTTCACTGGTTCGAGCTGGCCGCCGAGGCGGGCTATCCCCGGGCTCTTGGCCTGCTGGGGGACTGCTACGACTTCGGCTACGGCACGGAGATAGACCACACCAAGGCCGCGCAGCTCTACCGCGCCGCCCACGAGGGGGGCTATCCCCCCGGCACCTGCTCTCTGGGGCTGTGCTACGAGCTGGGCCAGGGCGTGGAAAAGGATTTGGACAAGGCCCTGGAGCTCTACCGTCAGGCCGCCGACATCGGAGACGCACGAGCACAGTGCAACCTGGGCTATTGCTATTACCGGGGCATCGGCGTGGAGGAGGACAATGACCAGGCCGTCTATTGGCTCCAGAAATCCGCTGAGCAGGGCCACAGCCGGGCACAGTTCCTGCTGGGGCAATGCTATGACGGCGGCTTCGGCGTGGAACGGGATGAGAAAAAGGCGGCCCAGCTGTACATGCAGGCCGACGAGAAGGGCCACATGGCGGCCTCCTGCGCTTTGGGGCTGTGCTATGAGCTGGGCCGGGGCGTAGAGATGGACAAGGCCCGGGCGGTGGAGCTGTACCGGAAATCCGCCGAGGGGGGCGAGGCCCGGGGCATGTGCAATCTGGGCTTTTGCTATTACCAGGGCATCGGCGTCGAACACGACGACAAGCAGGCCGTCCACTGGTTCCAGCAGGCGGCGGAGCAGGACTACCCCCGCGCCCTTCATCTGCTGGGCGAGTGCTACGACGGCGGCTTCGGCATAGAAAAGGACGAGAACCGCGCCTTTGAGCTGTTCCGCCGGTCCCACGAGGCGGGTTTTCCCGCAGGCACCTGTTCATTGGGGCTGTGTTATGAGCTGGGTACCGGCACAGCACGGGACCTCTCCCGGGCGGTGGAGCTGTACCGTCAGGCGGCGGAGGCGGGCTACGTTCAGGCCCAGTGTAACCTGGGCTACTGCTACTACCATGGAATCGGCGTGGTGACAAACAACGACGAGGCGGTCAAATGGTTTTCCAAGGCCGCACAGGCGGGTCAGCCCAGGGCGCGCCAGCTGCTGGGCGAGTGCTACGAAAACGGCTGCGGTGTGGAACAGAACCTCAGCAAGGCCGTGGAGCTCTACCAGCTGGCCCATGAGCAGCATTTTGTTCCCGCCACCTGCTGCCTGGGCACCTGCTACGAGTACGGCAAGGGCCTCGCAATAGACAAGGCCAAGGCCGCCCAGCTTTACAAGGAGGCCGCCGAGCAGGGCAGCGCCTGGGCCCAGTGCAAATACGGCTACTGCCTGTACCAAGGTACCGGCGTCGAAATGGACGACGCGGAGGCGGTGGTCTGGTTCCGCAAATCGGCGGCGCAGGGCAACGTCCGGGCCAACTACCTGCTGGGCGAGTGCTATGACTACGGCTACGGCGTGGAGCAGGACCGTGCGGAAGCTGCGCGGATGTATGCCATTGCCCATGAGGGCGGCTATGTCTCCGGCACATGCTCCCTGGGTCTATGTTATGAGCTGGGCCACGGGGTGGAGGAGGATAAGCAAAAGGCGGCGGATCTGTACCACACCGCCGCAGAACAGGGCGACGCCCGGGCCATGTGCAATCTGGGCTTCTTCTACTATCGCGGCATTGCTCTGGAGCAGAACGCCGCCGAGGCGGTCAAGTGGTTCTCCAAATCCGCCGAGCTGGAATATCCACGGGCCATGTTCCTGCTGGGCGAGTGCTGTGAATACGGCTGCGGCGTGGAAAAGGACGAGGAAAAGGCGGTGGAGCTGTACACCAAGGCCCACAACGCCCACTTTATCGACGCCACCTGTTCCCTGGGCGAGTGCTGCGCCGGAGGCCGCGGAGTGGAACGGGACGAGGTTCGGGCGGCGGACCTGTACCGTCAGGCGGCGGACCAGGGCAGCGTTCGGGGGATGTACCTGCTGGGCTATTGCTATGAGCACGCCATCGGGTTGGAGCGAGACACACAGAAGGCCCGGGAGCTCTACCAAAAGGCGGCGGACCAGGGCTACAAAAAGGCCAAGGAGGCGCTGGACGCTCTGACCACTGTGGAGGTTCTGAACTACGCGGAGAAAAAAAAGGCCGCACAGACCCAAAAGCCGGAGAAGCTTAAGAAATCTGATAAGCGCTCCTGGTGGCCGTTCCACAAAAAATAAGCACATACACAGAAAAGCAGGGCCTCTCCGATCCAAGGCCCTGCTTTTGCCTATCATTCTTCGCCGGTCCGTTCCATCACATGAATGCGAAACTGTCCGGTAACCGTCAGACGGTCCAGCCCTGCCAGCCGCTCCGCCCCGGATTTGGGTGATTTCCAATAGTACGGCGTCATGCCGAACAGATCCTGGATGGCCCTGCTGTCCCGAAGGGTGAACCGGGTCTCCACCGGAACCACCTTCAGATAGCGAAAGCCCGGGTATTCCTCCCACCGCTCCCCATTCTCATAAGGGCGATCATACACGATCTCCTTCAGCTCCCACAGATGCCTGGGGCCGGGGACCACATACAAAAATTTCCCCCTAGGTTTCACCACCCGGGCAAATTCCCCCGCCGCCAAGGGCGAGAAGCAATTCACCAGCAGGTCGACAGAGCTGTCCGCCGCCGGGAGATGGTACAGCGTCCCCACCGCAAACTCCCCTGCCGGACAGCGGCGGGCCGCCTTTTTCACCGCGGGCTTTGACAGGTCGATCCCAGCAAGCCTTCCACCTTTGGCGGCGGCAACCTCCGCCAAGGCCTGCGTATACCAGCCCTCGCCGCATCCAGCATCCAGCAGAGAGGGCGCGTCCGAGGCCAGCTCCGCAGCCAGCGTACACAGCGCCTCCCGAAGGGGGGTATACCATCCGCCCTCCAGAAAGCGGGTCCGGGCGGCGGCCATTTCCTTATCGTCTCCCGGGGTCTTAGAGTGCTGCTGGTTGGCTGGAAGTAAATTGACATACCCCTCCCGGGCAATGTCAAAGCTGTGCCCCTTTTGGCAGCAGTAGCGCCCCTCCTCCCGGACCAGCACCCCGCCGCACACGGGACAGCAGAACAGGCTTTCCATTGGTCTTTCCTCCCTTTTTGAGCTGCTTGATTATATCATACCTCCTGCTTCCCGGCAAGGTCCGCATAAAATGACACAAAAACTTGCAAATATTCCAGCATTGACTGCAGCGAGGCCTTTTGCAGCAGTCAACCATTGCCATTCCCCCTGCAAAAAGGCTTAAAAGCGGGTTTTATCCCTCCTTTTTCGTCATTATGACGGAATAACTTTGATGTATTCCCTATTTTTTGATAATTTTCTATGTTTTTTCCAATTGATAAAAATGCAAGAATATGATATTATACTTGCATCACTTTAGTACGATACTGTCCTAATGTTCTAATGTGGTAATAATGGAAAGGATGAGATAACGAATGAAACGAACTCTTGCCATGCTGCTGGCCGCCATGATGCTCTTTGGGCTGACGGCCTGCAACAGCACTGATGAGCCCACGGGCTCATCTGCCGGGAACCCCGGCAGCAACACCGACACCCCTGGCGCTGCCGATGCCGGCAGCAAATACCTGAATGTCATGCTGGGCACCAACGTCATGTCCCTGGACACCAACCTGGCCACCGACGGCGATTCCTTCGAAGTCATCGCCGACTGTATCGACGGCCTGACCCAGATGGACGCCGAGGGCGCCGCCATTCCCGCCATTGCGGAGAACTGGGATATCTCTGAGGACGGCCTGACCTACACTTTCCACCTGCGCGACGCCAAGTGGTCCAACGGCGACCCTGTCACCGCCAATGATTTTGTGTTCGGCTGGCGTCTGGGCGTTGAAACCAACATCGAGTACAATTACATGTTTGGCGACGGTGTGGGCAACGTAAAGAACGCCGACGCCATTATGGCCGGCGAGGCTGACGCCGACACTCTGGGCGTCACCGCGCAGGACGACAAGACCCTGGTGGTAGAGCTGACCGCCCCCGTGTCCTACTTCCCCTCCCTAATGTACTTCCCCTCCTTTTACCCCATCAACGAGGCTTTCTACTCCGGCCTGGCTGAGGGCACCTACGGCACCAGTCCCGAGACCTACCTGTCCAATGGCGCTTTTGTGCTGGAGAGCTACACCCCCGGCACCGCCAGCCTGTCCCTGAAGAAGAACCCTGGCTATTGGGACGCCGACCGCGTGAAGCTGGGCGGCATCAACTATCAGGTTGTCGGCTCCTCCGACAGCGCCCTGACCGCCTTCAAGAGCAACACGCTGGACGTGGTCACCATCAATGGCAGCCAGGTAGCTTCCGCTGAGGACGATTCCTCCCTGTCCAGTAAGCTGAACATCACCGGCGCGGGCTATTTGTGGTATCTCACTTTCAGCCAGACCGACAAGAACGCCCAGGGCGGTATGCTGGCCAATGCCAACCTGCGTCTGGCCATCTCCAACGCCATCGACCGTGAGAGCATCGTGGACAACTACGTGATGGACGGCTCTCTGGCCACCTACACCGCCGTGCCTCCCCAGTTTGCCGCCAGCGCCACCACCGGCGAGGACTTCTCCGCCGACCAGAACAAGTTCTCCGAGTGGTGCAGCTACAACGTGACCAAGGCCCAGGAGTACTTTGAGGCCGCCAAGTCCGAGCTGGGCGTGGACAGCTTCGAGTTCACCATGATTTACGGCAACAACGAGGGCGACGAGGTCGCCAAGGTGGCCCAGGCCGTCAAGAGCCAGGTGGAGGAGAACCTCCCCGGCGTGACCCTGAACCTCCAGCCCATGACCAAGGCCGAGCGTCTGGACAAGATGCAGAACGACAACTATGACGTAGCCCTGACCCGCTGGGGCCCCGACTACGCCGACCCCATGACCTACATGGGCATGTGGGTAACCAACAACGCAAACAATTACGGCTTCTGGAGCAATGCTGAGTATGACCAGATCATCACCGATTGCACCGTGGGCGCTTATGTCACCGACTATGATGCCCGCTGGGCCGCCCTGTATGAGGGTGAGGAGCTGGTGATGAAGGATGCTGTTATCGCTCCGCTGTACACCAAGTCTAATGCCAACCTCATCGCTGACGGCGTGAGCGGCATTGAGTTCCACCCCGTCGCTTTGAACCGCGTCTATAAGTCCGTCACCATCGGCTGACGCAGCACAGACTTATTGTGGGGAGCGGCCCTTTCGCAGAGCCGCTCCCCCTGCTCTTTTCCATCATTTCAGACAAATCAAATAGTCAAAAAACCTCCAAACAAATCCGGATACGCTCTTGTTTTGAGGTTTTTTGACTATCTATGTGGGGTAATGCTTATGGTAAAATACACACTGAAACGGGTTGGGCTGGCCCTGGTCACCCTTTTGCTTATCGTGTTCCTGCTCTTTGTACTGGTGCGCATCATGCCCGGTAACCCCTTCCCTTCGGAGCGGATGAGCGCGGAGGCCATCGCCGCCAAGCGGGCGGAGATGGGGCTGGACGACCCCATTCTGGTCCAGTTCGGGCGGTACATGGCCAACCTTTTGAAAGGCGATTTCGGAAAGGGCACCTCCCTTTACAACGGCGCGCCCATTAACACGGTGCTGTCCACCTGCGTTTCCAACTCCTTCCGCATCGGCGGCATCGCCATTCTGATCGGCACCGCCGTCGGCCTGCTGCTGGGCATCGTCGCAGCCCTGAACCGGGGAAGGTTCCTGGACGGCTTCTGCACTGTGTTCTCCATCATCGGCGTGTGTGTTCCGTCCTATGTCTTCCTGATCTTTCTTCAATATTTCTTCTCTTACAAAATTCCGTTTTTCCCCTACTTTTTTGACGCCAACCGTTTCTTGTTCTCCTCCACCCTGCCCTCCCTGTCCATGAGCCTGTTCACCATGTCCACGGTGGCCCGGTTCACCCGCAACGAGATGGTAGAGGTCATGGACAGCGACTATGTCCGGCTGGCGGAGAGCAAGGGCCTCTACGGCGGAACGCTGGTTCGGCGGCACATCTTGCGCAACGCCCTGGTGCCCATTGTGACGGTGCTGGCTCCCCTCATCGTAGACCTGCTCACCGGCGCACTGGTGGTGGAGAAGATTTACGGCATCAACGGCATCGGCAAGCTGATGGTGGACGCCATCTCCGGCGAGGGCGTGGACTATAACTACGTGCTGGCCCTGGGCATCCTCTATTCCGCGCTGTACATTGGGATCATGCTGGTGGTGGACCTGCTCTACGGCCTGCTTGACCCCCGCATCCGGGTTTCTGCAAAGGGGGATGGAACATGAACAACACACCATATGTGCCTGTCAAGGAGGATTTCCAATTCCTCCCCGAACGGGATATTACAACCGACCAAAACTTCGCCTCCCAGGGCTACTGGAAGGGCGTGGCCGTCAGCTTTTTCAAGAACAGGCGGGCAGTGGTGGGGCTGGTTATCGTGGTGCTCATCATGTTTTTTGCCGCCTTCGGCCCCATAATGAACTCCTACGGCTATGCGGATATCGTGTCCGTCACCACCGAGGAGGGTAAAAAGATCGTGGCCCAGGGTATTTCGCCCCAGATTCCCGGCCTCATCAGCGGCGGCGGCAATACGGAGCTGTTTGGAGACTACACCTTCCTCTTCGGCACCGACGACATGGGCCGGGACCTATGGACCCGTACCTGGCAGGGGGCCCGTATCTCCCTGATTATCGCCTTCGTCACCATCGTGATTGATATGATTATCGGCATGAGCTACGGCTTGATCTCCGGCTTTTTCGGAGGAATGGCAGACAACATCATGCAGCGCATTGTGGAGATCGCCAACTCGGTTCCCCGGCTGGTCATCGTATCCGTGCTGGCCATCTTCATGCCAAAGGGCATGGGTTTGGTTATTGTGGCCCTGCTGCTCACCGAGTGGATCGGCATGAGCAAAATTTCCCGCGCCGAGATGCTTAAGCTGAAGGAGCAGGAATACGTGCTGGCCAGCCGCACGCTGGGAGCGGGCAGCTTCCACATCATTTTTAAGGAAATCCTGCCCAACACCATCGGCCCCATCATTACCCAGGTGATGTTTTCCATCCCCACCGCCATCTTTACCGAGGCGTTCTTGAGCTTCGTGGGCGTGGGCATCGTGCTGCCCCAGTGCTCCATCGGCTCGCTGATTGAGGACGGCTTCAACAACATCACTACCCTGCCCTATCAGATTTTCCCGCCCATCGTGGTGCTGGCGCTGCTGATGCTGGGCTTCAACTTCATCGGCGACGGCTTTCGGGAGGCTCTGGCCCCCAAGCTGGAAGATATGTAAGGAGGGAGAACCATGGCAAACAAAACCATATTGGAGATCAAAAACCTGGACATCTCCTTCCGCACCAACGCCGGCACCATCCACGCCATCCGGGGCGTGAACCTGGATTTGCAGAAGGGCGAGACCGTGGCCATTGTGGGCGAGTCTGGCTCCGGCAAGTCGGTGACTATGAAAGCCGCCTGCGGCCTTCTGGACGCCAACGCCACTATCAACAGCGGCGAGGTGCTCTACACCTACAGCCAGGGCGACGGCCCCGAGCAGACCGTGGACCTGCTGAAAATTCCTAAGAGGCAGCTGAGAAAGGATTTCAACGGCAACCGCATTTCCATGGTATTCCAGGACCCCATGACTAGTCTGGACCCCACCATGCAGATCGGCAAGCAGATCATGGAGGGAATGATCCTTCATCAGGGCATGTCCAAAGCGGACGCCTGGAAGCGGTCTGTGGAGCTGCTGGAGCTGGTGGGCATCACCGACGCGGAAAAGCGGATGAAGAACTACCCCCACCAGCTGTCCGGCGGTATGCGCCAGCGGGTGGTTATCGCCATCGCCCTGTCGGGCAGTCCGAATATTCTCATCTGCGACGAGCCCACCACGGCCCTGGACGTCACCATTCAGACCAAAATTCTGGAGCTCATCAAGGATGTGCAGGACCGGCTGGGGCTGTCCGTCATCTACATCACCCACGACTTGGGCGTGGTAGCTAAAGTGGCTGACTATGTCAATGTGATGTACGCCGGGAAAATTGTGGAGGTAGGCAATGTCAACGAGATTTTCTACGAGCCCGCCCATCCCTACACCTGGGGCCTGCTGTCCGCCATGCCCGACCTGGACACCGACGACGACCGGCTGTACTCCATCCCCGGCAGTCCCCCCAACCTGCTCCACGAGCCCCGCGGCGACGCCTTCACCCCCCGCAACGTCTTCGCCATGAAAATTGACGAAAAGGAAGCACCGCCGCTGTTCAAAATTTCCGACACCCACTACGCCGCCACCTGGCTGCTCCATCCGGACGCGCCAAAGGTGGAGCTGCCCGAGGGGCTGAAGGCCCGGCTGGAGCGGGCCAGAAAGGAGGCGGAAAAGTACCTATGAGCGAAGCGTTATTGAAAGTGGACGAGCTGAAGCAGCACTTCCCCATCTCCCGAAAGTTCTCCGTCAAAGCGGTGAATGGGGTGTCCTTTGAGATTTTCCCCGGCGAAACCTACGGCCTGGTGGGCGAGTCCGGCTCCGGCAAGACCACCATTGGCCGCAGCGTCATCCGCCTTTACGATCCCACGGCAGGCTCCATTACCTTTGAAGGAAAAGAGATTTCCGGCAGGCTGGACAAGGACACCCGCGCCATGCTCCGCCGGGATATGCAAATGATCTTCCAGGACCCCATGTCCAGCCTGAACCCCCGGAAAAAGGTGGGCGACATCATCGGCGAGGGACTGGACATCCACAAGCGCTATTCCAGCGCCGCGGAGCGCACCGAGGCAGTGGGGGCTATGCTGAAAAAGGTGGGCCTCTCCCCCGCCCATGCCGAACGCTATCCCCATCAGTTCTCCGGCGGTCAGCGCCAGCGGGTGGGCATTGCCCGGGCGCTCATCATGAACCCCAAGCTCATCATCGCGGACGAGTGCATCTCCGCCCTGGACGTGTCCATCCAGGCCCAAGTGGTCAATCTGATGAAGGACATCCAGGAGGAGACAAAGTGCGCTTACCTGTTTATCGCCCATGACCTGTCCATGGTGAAGTACATCTCCGACCGCATCGGGGTGCTCCACCTGGGCTATCTGGTGGAGACGGGCACCACAGACGAGATTTTTTCCAACCCCATCCACCCCTACACCCGAAGCCTGCTGTCCGCCGTCCCCCACCCCAACCCCGTGGTGGAAAAGCGGCGCAAGTCGGTGGCCTATGACAAGAACGCTAGCGGCATTGACTACGAACAGGGCGCAGAGCACAATGTGGGCGGCACTCACACGGTGCTTGCCACCGCTCAAGAGCTGGCCCAGTGGACCCGCGAGGCGGCTGGACAATAAAGCAAAAGCCCCCTTGAAGACGTTCTTCAAGGGGGCTTTTATCCGCTCAAATTTGGAATCCATCCAGCCCCTGACACAAAACCCTCCTGTTGGTTTCCATGTCTCCCTTGTACCAGGTTTTTAGCGCAAAGGAGACGCCGTTGAGGGAAAATACCGCCACACAGGTACTGTTCTTCTCAGGATGGGCGGCCTGAGCAATATCGATTATATAATAGCCGATTGCCTGGACAAAATCCAGCTGGGCAGACGCTCTGGCAAAAAAGCGTCCCTTAACTTCCAGTATTCGGTGCGGGAGATGCGTCCAAAACCGGATTGTCCACCAAATTCACGCCAATGAACTCCTTCTATATTTGTTCAAAAGCTGCTCACCGCTCCCGCCACTGCTCCACGGCGGGACTGGACCACACCACCATGTTCCGCCCATACCGCTTGGCATCGTACAGCATGGTGTCCGCCAGCTTCAAGCAGGCGTCGTAATTGTCCCCCTCCTTGGGAAGCATGGTCACGCCCCCCGCGCTGATGGTCAGCCACCGGCCCACCTGAGGGTTCTGGGGAATGTGCAGGTCCTCCACCGCCTGGCGGGCGGTTTTCATGAACTCATAGGCGGTCTCCGCCACGCTGCCCATGAACACCGCCACAAACTCCTCCCCGCCATAGCGGGCAAACAGGTCGGTGGAGCGCTTGAAATGGGAGGCCACCGTCTTGGCCACGGCGGCGATTGCCTGGTCTCCCGCCGGGTGGCCGAAGGTATCGTTATACGCCTTAAACTTGTCGATATCAAATATACACACGGAGAAGGGCAGGTCAAACCGAATGGCCTCCCGCCAGCGGGCGCGGCTTCCCTCCTCATACCTCCGCCGGTTTGCCACGCCGGTGAGCCCGTCCACCATGGCCTGTTCCTTAAACTGCGCCTGGTAGCGGTACAGCTGGATATGGGTGTTCACCCGGGCCTTAATGATCACCGGCTTGAAGGGTTTGGTCACGTAGTCCACCGCCCCCAGCAGCAAGCCCCGCTCCTCATACTGCACGTCCGCCAGACTGGTGAGGAGAATCACCGGAACATACTGGGTTATTTCTGTGGCTTTTAGCTCCTGGAGGAGCTGAAAGCCGTCCATCCCCGGCATGACCACGTCCAGCAGAATCAGGGAGAATTCCCCCTCCTTTGCGGTTTTGAGTCCCTCCGCCGCAGTGTGGCAGACGGTGAGCTCGTAATCGTTCTGCAAAATCGAGCACAGAAATTCGGTTTGTACAGGGCTGTCATCGATCACCAATATTCTGTCCATCGCTTCTCCCTCTTATCATTCCCGCGCCCTCCACGCAATCATGGAAAACGCGTGCCACTCTTTCATACCGACCTCCTGTCAGGACAACCTCACCTCTCCCGTCAGCTCCTCTATGGTGCGCAGCAGCGCCGCCAAATCCATGGGCTTACGCAGGTGGGCGTTGATTCCACTCTTCTGAGACCTGCGCCGGTCACACTCCAGCGCGTTGGCGGACAGGGCGATAATGGGCACCGCCGCCTTTGCCTGATCCCGCAGGCCGCGGATGGCCACGGACGCCTCCCAGCCGTTCATCACCGGCATCTGCAAATCCATGAGCACCACGTCGTAATATCCAGCTGCGGCCGCCTCAACCTTCTCCACCGCAATTTTTCCATTTTCAGCGGTATCAATTCTGAATCCCAGCTCTCCCAGCAACTCCATCTCGATCTCCCGATTAATCTCATTATCCTCCACCAGCAGGATGCGCTGGGCCGTGTCATGGCCAGCGGAATCCCGGACGGCACTCTGCCAGGCCGGCACTCGGAACCGGAACACGGCGGTAAAGGTGCTTCCCTTACCCACGGTGCTCTGGACGCTGAGCACTCCTCCCATCATATCCACAATATTCTTGGCGATGGTCAGACCCAGGCCAATGCCGTGGATACCACTGAGGGTGCTGTTTTTCTCCCGACTAAAGGGCTCAAAAATCCGGTCCAGGAATTCCTGGCTGATGCCGATGCCCGTGTCCTCCACCGTGAAGCGGTACACAGCGTATCCGCTGGGGAGCATCTCTCCCTCCTCCACACGGATACACACCCGACCGCCGGGATTGGTGTAGGTCACGGCGTTATTGGCCAGGTACAGCATCAG
Organism: uncultured bacterium; assembly: GCA_948469375.1. GTDB lineage: Bacteria > Bacillota > Clostridia > Oscillospirales > Oscillospiraceae > Enterenecus. The sequence continues at coordinate 39,362 of CAOKLO010000028.1, forward strand.
CTGCCGCAGCTTCTCCCGGTCTGTAAAGACGGATTTGTGGCGCAGGGTATCGCACTCCAGGGTAAGCGCGATATCCTTCTCCTGAGCCTGGGGCTCCATGAAGCTGTGCACATCCCCCACGACCTCCCGCAGGTTGCACTCCACCTCCTCAAGCTCAGAGGCTTCTGACAGCGAGGACATCTCCAGCACCTTGTCGATCATGTCCAGCAGCTGGCGGCTGGCGGCCTCCACCCGCTCCAGATTGTCCAGCGCCTCCGCCCTGTTCTCAATGCTCAGCTTGGCCAGGGCGGTAAAGCCGAAAATGGCATGGAGCGGAGTCTGCATATCGTGGGACATGTTGGACAGGAAGGTATTCTTACTGGTGATGGCCAAATTCGCTTTGGCCAGCGCCTCCGCCAGCAGGGCCTGCTGCTCCATCTGCTGCCGGATCTCCTCATCCACCCGGCGGTAGCCCAGCACCACCTGCCGCACTCCGTCCCCATGGCTTACATTCACCACGCGAACCTGAATATATTGCAGCTCCCCATCCACCAGTACCCGGTAATTCAAATAGTAGGTCCGGGTTTCAGCCAGCCTCTCCCGGATGTACTCCGGCGAGATGGCTTTTGCCGCCATCTCCCGGTCCTCCGGGTGGACCCACAGATCCACGTAGCTGCGCACATACCGGGAATAAGAACGGTCGTCCTTGAGCTTTTCATAAAACAGCTCGGGAGTGCGCCCGCCCAGCCGGTAGGGCTGAAGCTGATCCAGGTCCAGGTCCACATAGCAGATGGACTCGTAGTCGACGCTCAGCCCCTCGATGACCTCCATCTGCTGCAGGTATTCCCGATTGATGATGCTGCGCTCCCTGTCACGCTCCTCGATCAGATCCTGGAGCTTATGCTCCCGCTCCAGCTGCTCGTTGACCAGATGGACCTTTTCTGCCAACTTCCGCTCCTGACTCTCTGTGGTGTCTCCCAGGAACACGTAAAAAATGTCCCCTACGGTATCGCTGCCGATGAAATGGCCGTAATCCTCAATCCAGCGGATGGAGCCGTCCTTCGCCCGGATTCGATACTCCACATGATCCAAATTATGCTGGCTGGCGGCTATCTGTGCACGGATACTTTTCTCCACCGCCTCCAAATCCTCCGGGTGCACTATGCCCCGGAAGGAGTTTCCGGTCAGCTCCCGGAATTCCTCCATGGTCTCGCAGCGAAAGATGCGCAGAAGGCTGCGGTTGGCGTAGATAATTTCCTCTCCGCCGCCGGCATAGTAAATCAGAACACCGCCGGGCATCTCGTCCATAAAGCGGATAAATGCGTTGGTCATCTCGTGCCCGTATTTGTCCTCCGGAGAAGCGGCTCTTTCACAGGGACCGCTCTGGGCGGATTCCCGCGGCGGACACATCATCCGCAGAATCTGTTCCATCAGACAATGCTCATATATTTGTTCGCTCATGGGCACAACTCCTCTCTAATTAAACCTAAGTGTATCACAAAAAAGGAACTTTGTCATTATTCTCGGCAAAATTATTATGGGTTATATTGTATCGGACATTCCCATCACAATATCTCTTTTTCAGTGGGGACTACTCCCTCACAATTCAAAAAAATATGCACTTGATATCTCTTTTCATATCAATTATAATCCATATGAGACTACCTTTGAGGAGGAAAACACTATGCTGCTGACCAATGATTTCCAGAACCTGCGGCTGTCCCGGCTGGGCTTTGGAACCATGCGTCTGCCTCTGCTCCCCGGGCACACCGACTCCGCCGCCATTGATGAGACTCAGGTAGATCAAATGATTGATTACGCGCTGGCGCACGGCCTCAATTATTTCGACACCGCCCACCCCTACCATGCGGGGCTGTCAGAGCAGGTAGTGGGTCGGTCCCTGGCCCGTTACCCCAGGGACACCTGGTACTTAGCCGACAAATATCCCGGCCATCAAATAGCCGACAGCTACGACCCCGCCGCCATTTTTGAGGAGCAGCTGAAAAAGTGCGGGGTGGATTATTTTGACTTCTACCTGCTGCACAACGTATACGAGAATTCCATCCAGGTGTATATGGACCCCAAGTGGGGCATTGTAGACTATTTCGTGGAGCAGAAGCGCCTGGGCCGCATCAGGCACTTGGGCTTCTCCTGCCATGGCAGTCTGGAGGTTCTGAAACGGTTTCTGGACCACTGCGGGGACCGGATGGAGTTCTGCCAGCTCCAGCTGAACTATCTGGACTGGACCCTCCAGCAGGGAAAGGAAAAATACGAGCTGCTCACCGACCGGGGCGTCGCCGTCTGGGTAATGGAGCCCATTCGAGGCGGGCGGCTGGCCAGGCTGTCCGAGGCTGAACTGGAAACGCTGCGCCGGTACCGTCCGGACGAGAGCGCCGCTGCCTGGGCTCTGCGGTTCCTCCAGGGACTGCCCAACGTGAAGATGATCCTCAGCGGCATGTCCAATTTGGAGCAGATGGTGGAAAACACAGCCACCTTCACCGAGGACAAGCCCCTCACCGCAGAGGAGCGCTCCGCCCTGCTGGACCTGGCGGAGGGCATGAAGGACTCCCTCCCCTGCACCGCCTGCCGCTACTGTTGCGACGGCTGTCCCATGGGGCTGGATATTCCCGCCATGCTCGCCGCGTATAACGAGTCCCGATTCCAGCTCAGCTCCAGTATCCGTATGCGTTTTGACGCCCTACCTCAGGACAAGCGGCCCGCCGCCTGCATCGCCTGCGGGAAGTGTGCCCGGACCTGTCCTCAGGGAATCGACGTCCCCGCAGCGCTGAAGGAGCTGGCGGAGGTGATCGAGCAGATCCCCGATTGGGCGCAGGTGTGCAAAGAGCGGGAGGATGCGGCGCGGCGGAATCGAGGATGAGTTATGCCGTTCCCCGGCCAGCGGTTGCACCGATTTGACATTGTAATTGTGTTAAAAATCTCCCAGCCCTTGATATTCAGGGGCTGGGAGATTTGCTGTACATGATATGTCTCTGTTTTCGCACTGCTCCACGTTTCATGCCGTACTTATTCTTCAAACAAGTCCCTTGTGCTCACTAAATTCTAAATGGTAAATCATCTTCACTCTCAATTTGGACAGCAGGTTTTAGTCTCGGCGTTTCTTCTGCCAGGCACTTGCAGTACCGGCAGCTTTCCAGATATGGCAGCCTGGACACATCCGTATAAGTATCCATTTTCTCACGCTTATGTTCCCAGGATTCCGAGTCATCAAAAAGATCAATACACTGCCACTCAAACTCCGGCGCTTTTGCATCAACAATTCCCCGGTCATTGAGTTGGAACTGCATGTGGCACGGCATCAGCAGTCCGTTAATGATATTGCAACAGTGTTTGAGTTTTTGAGCTTGGCCACAATTTAGGTACGCCTGTTTTGCGTCTTCCACATCACGAAACGGTCTTTCCGGCGCGACAAAATCAACCCAGCCGCCATGGTGGCGCTTTTCGCTGTACATGTCGCGCAGTTCACAGCTGATGCCATTCTGAGTAAGCTTTTCCGCATTTTCCTCAGCCTTGGGGGACAAATCCGGCCCATAGTTGTCAATAATAATATGAATTTTATCTCCGTAGCTTTTCCACACATCAACGAGGGCATCGGATATGAGAATACTGCCGTTTGTCGCAGTTTTAAACATATCCGCTTTGTCAAAAAAGTGTTCCCGATTGTACGCCCAAATTTCGGGAAAATCATTGCGGAGAAGAGGTTCGCCTCCCATATACTCAAATATCTCATAGTTGCCTAAGCGGAAAGCCCGGTCTGCGGTTTCCTGGATATATTCGATGGTTGGATGAAACGGCTTTTTATAGTATGGGACGCTGAGGATACAGTTTTTACATTTTAGGTTGCAGGCAAGGGTGACAATTACAATCGCATGAGGATATTTTTTCATGGCTTATGTCTCCTTAACATCTCTAAGTATTCCGGCTGGATTCTTTGGGCAAATAGCTGGTATGGAAATTTCGCGTGATATTTAAAACCGTTGATAGCCTTTTTCCTCCACTGCTTTTTGAATCCGCTGGTTCTCTGCCGCAGAATACTGCCAAGCCGGTATGGATACCAAAACCCTCGCCTCAATAAGAGAACTATACAGATCAACGGTAAAAGCAAGCTGATGATCGTCGATTTCCGCCCAGCCGTGATAATTCCGGCTAAGCATAACATTCTGGGCGTTCACATCTTTGCACAGTTCCACAAAACCCTTTGCGTCCGCCTGTGTATCATTGATGCCTGGCAATACGATGTATTTCAGTTCAATCGGCCCATGGCGCGAATATTCTTTCAGGTTCCCGCAAACCTGTTTGAAAGCATCTATGCCTTTTATCTTGGCAAAGGTTTCCGGAGTCCCTGCATCCATACTGACGTAAATATAGCTGAGTCCTCGGTCCAAAATCTCCGCAATTGTATGGTTGAACACAATCGCGTTGGAAAAAAATACGTTGGGATATGGTCGGACAGCTTGCAAAATCTCCTCACAGCGGGGATGAACTGTAATCTCACCCGGGAGAACATCACACCGAAAATCCTCATCCGTCTGCCCGGTGCTCTCCAAGTAGTGGATAAATGAAACATAATCAAATTCTGCCGGCGGCTTTTTTGCACTGGACAACGGTTTGCTGACCGTACAATAAGTAAATCATTTGCAATAGATTTTGAAAAAGGATTATACGATATAAAATTTCATTTCATGCTTAAAATCCTGGACAGGCTTATGATTTCGGTTGATGAACTTCTTCTGATCCATAACGAGTATCAGCGTTTACGTTGCTATGAACCGCTATTAAATATAAACCTTGAAAGACTCAAACATGACCCAGCTTATTCTTCAGATATAGAATGTAAACTGCATCACAAGGCGGAAACCGAAAAAACCTCTTCCGCCGTGTTAGAGTATATGGAGGTTGTCGCATTAAAGGCTGTTTTCAGCAACAAAAACTATCAAACACTCCCGGAGTATCGACAAGCTAAAAACTATATCCAGAGGTATCTTTTTGATGTTGAAACCTGGACGCTATCGGAATTTAGAATTTTTTCAGATATGAGTTTTGTATTTGAAAATGGAGATGTAAAAATCTCATTGTTTTTGACCGCCTGGAACACATTAGAACGGTATCAGGCACATCCCGATTTTCAAATATATTTGCCCCATTTACTTGTTAACAATTTATACCAACTCATTTGGTAGAATCATTTTGATTTGGCCCAAAAAGCGATTGACAGACTGCGAGAATTAACAGATGATGTAAATATGCTTGCTTGGAGAGTGCCTTTATTCTACTATGAGGGATTATTATATTATGCAACTGGAAAAGAAGCAAAAGGTATGGCTGAGATAGAAAAAGCAAAAGAAATCTATTCTCTGAGCGGCAATCATTTCATGGTGGAGCAAATAGAAATTGGACTTGATGCTATAAAGTCGCTCAATGTGAAATATAATACTACTTCCGGGCGTACCCCACCATCTCCCCCTCGCCATCGCTGACTGCTACCAGGAAATCCGCGTGATCCACCAGATAAATGCTGAACTGGGCCGGAACGGAATGTCCAGGCTGTCAGCCATCATAATGCGTCGGCCGCCGATGTGAAGCTCCGCGTGATAGACATATCCCTTTTGCTCCTCGGATAGTTCCCGCTTAAAGTCCGACTGGTCTGCGTCCCGAT
>CAOKLO010000029.1 GCA_948469375.1 uncultured bacterium
GGGCCTCCTCTACGGTCATCTCCAGCACCTCGTGAATGTTCTTGCCCTTGTAGCGTACCTCCAGCGTCTCCCGGTTGTACCGCTTGCCCTTGCATACCTCGCAGGGGACGTAGATGTCGGGGAGGAAATGCATCTCGATTTTCAGCAGGCCGTCGCCGGAGCAGGCCTCGCACCGCCCGCCCCTCACGTTGAAGGAGAACCGGCCCGGACCGTAGCCCCGGGTTTTGGCGTCCTGGGTAGAGGCGAACAGCTCCCGGATGTCGTTGAACAGCCCGGTGTAGGTGGCCGGGTTGGACCGGGGGGTCCGGCCGATGGGGGACTGGTCGATGGCGATGACCTTGTCCAGGTGCTCGATGCCCTCCATGCCGTCGTGCTTGCCGGGACGGGCCTTGGTGCGGTTCAGCTCCATGCCCAGCCGCTTGTACAAAATCTCGTTGACCAGGGAGGACTTGCCAGACCCGGACACGCCGGTGACGGCGATAAAGGTCCCCAGGGGGAACTCCACGTCAATGTGGCGAAGGTTGTTTTCCGCCGCGCCCCGGACGGTTAGGATGTGGCCGCTGCCCTTCCGGCGCTCGATGGGGACGGGCACCTTTTTCCGCCCCGCCAGGTAGTCGCCGGTGACGGAGCCGGGGGTGTCCATGACCTGCTGGGCGGTGCCGCAGGCCACCACCTGACCGCCGTGGACCCCTGCGCCGGGGCCGATGTCCACGATGTAGTCGGCGGCCCGCATGGTGTCCTCGTCGTGCTCCACCACGATCAGAGTATTCCCCAAATCCCGCAGATGCTTCAGCGTCCCCAGCAACAGGTCGTTGTCCCGCTGGTGCAGGCCGATGGAGGGTTCGTCCAGGATATACAGCACGCCCATCAGGGAGGAGCCGATCTGGGTGGCCAGGCGGATGCGCTGGCTCTCGCCGCCGGACAGGGTGCCCGCCTGACGGGTCAGGGTCAGGTATTGCAGGCCCACCGAGCGCAAAAAGCCCAGCCGGGAGCGAATTTCCTTGAGAATCTGGTCGGCAATCATGGTTTGGGTCTCGGTGAGGGTAATAGTGTCCAAAAACGCCAGAGCTTCGTCCACCGGCTTTTCGCAGAACTGATGGATGGAGCTCCCCCCCACGGTGACTGCCAGCGCCTCCCGCTTGAGCCGCCGCCCCTGACAGGTGGGGCAGGAACATTCGCTCATGCACTCCTCAATCTCCCGCTTCATGGCGTCGGACTGGGTCTCCCGGTAGCGGCGTTCCAGATTGTTCACAATCCCCTCAAAGGGCTGGTATAGGGTGCCCTTGCCCCGGGGCTGGTCGTAGTTCAGGGTCAGCTTTTCCCCCTTGGTGCCGTAGAGAATGACGTCCATGACGTCATCAGACAGCTTTTCCACCGGGTCGGTGAGCTTGAATTTGTACTTTTTAGACAGCGCGTCAAAATACATCCGGGAGATGCCGTCGGACTTGATATGGTTCCAGCCGGAGGCGGTGATGGCCCCCTCCAGAATAGACAGGGAGCGGTTGGGGATAATGCGCTCCGGGTCGATCTTCATCTGGCTGCCCAAACCGGTGCAGGTGGGGCAGGCCCCGAAGGGGTTGTTGAAGGAGAACATCCGGGGGGAGAGCTCCTCAATGGACACCCCGCAGTCCTCGCAGGCGTAGTTCTGGGAGAAGGTGATGTCCCGCTCCTCCTCCCCCAGCACGTTGACGATCACGATGCCGCCGGACAGGTTGGAGGCGGTCTCCACGCTGTCGGTGAGCCGCCTGGCCACGTCCTCCCGGATCACCAGCCGGTCCACCACGATCTCGATGGAGTGCTTGCGGTTTTTGTCCAGCTTGATCTCTTCGGTGAGGTCATACAGGGAGCCGTCCGCCCGGACCCGGACGTAGCCGGATTTGCGGGCGTCCTCAAACACCTTGTTGTGCTCGCCCTTTTTGCCCCGGATGACGGGTGAGAGCACCTGGATGCGGGTGGCCTCGGGCAGGGTCATCACCTGGTCGATGATCTGGTCGATGGTCTGCTGTTTGATCTCCTTGCCGCACTTGGGGCAGTGGGGGGTGCCCACCCGGGCCCACAGCAGGCGCAGGTAGTCGTAGATTTCCGTCACCGTGCCCACGGTGGACCGGGGGTTTTTTGACGTGGTTTTCTGGTCGATGGAGATGGCGGGGGACAGGCCCTCAATGTAGTCCACGTCGGGCTTCTCCATCTGGCCCAGGAACATCCGGGCGTAGGAAGACAGGGATTCCACATACCGCCGCTGGCCCTCGGCGTACAGCGTCTCAAAGGCCAGGGAGGACTTGCCCGACCCGGACAGCCCGGTGAGCACCACCAGCTTGTCCCGGGGGATGGTGACGTCGATGTTTTTCAGGTTGTTCTCGCGTGCGCCTTTGATGACGATCTTGTCCTGCATGGGTGTTCTCCTCAGTTTTCTTTAGATTTTGGCACGGATATAAGGATAATGAAACAAATTTTTAATGTCAACCCCTATTTTTGAACATTGCGCAAAGGGACGTAAGTCCAGCCCCGCTCAGGGCAGGATGGTGTTCCAGGGCTGGAGGATTAGCAGGGCCGCACAAGTCAGCACTACGATGATCTCCCAGATCACCCCGGCGGTGAGCAGGATCCTTGCCGCCAGCAGGCCGTACCGCTTCCAACCCTCGTAACCGCTGATAAACTCCCGGTCCATCCGGCCCGCAGCCTTCCATTTGGAACGGATGAACAGCAGCAGGGCCAGGAAGCCCGCGTTGCAGGCCAGCAGGACTGCCGCCACCGTGGTCAGCGCAATGCCCAGCCAGGGCATGATGAAAGCCATAGCGGCCATGATGATCCACACGGGCCACAGCAGAAGCAGCAAAATCAGTACAGAAAGAAATGCCATAATAACCTCCCTTTTCAGATCATTCCCCAGCCAGCTCCCGCTGAACGTATTTGGGCAGCTTGGACACCACCAGCTCGTAAGACATATTGCACAGGTCTTTCAATACCACGTCGGGCAGATCCCCGTCCAGCAGGGCGGCCACCCAAAGCCGCTTGTCGCAGTAGAAGCCTGGGAGAATTTCCGGGTACTGCTCCCGGAAGGCCTCGGCCAGCCGGGGGTCGCACTTGAGATTAATCAGGTCGTGGTCGTTGTACCGTTTATCCTTCATCCCCCGGGGGGAGCACACGGCGGCAAACAGCTTGCCCCGCACCATGTAGCGGTGCCAGCCCCACTCTATTTTGTAGTCCTTTTCCGTGCCGGGCTTGTCCAGCAGGTATTGGTCCAGCCATTCATATTTCATGGAATTGTCCCCCTTGAATTATCAACCCGCTGCAATCAAATCAGCGGTTTTCCCACCCGCCAGGGCGATGAGGTCCGCCGGGTTCAGCTCCACCTGAAATCCCACCTTCCCGGCGGACACACAGATGGTCTCATGCTCCAAACAGCTCTCGTGGAACACGGTGGGGAACCGCTTTTTCATCCCCACTGGGGAACAGCCGCCGTGGACGTACCCCGTCAGGGGCAGCAGCTCTTTTGCGGGTAGCATGGCCACGGACTTCTCCCCCACGGCCCTGGCGGCCTTTTTCAGGTCCAGCGTCTCCGCCACTGGGATATCGAACACATAATACCCGCCGGAGGCCCCTTTTACCACCAGTGTTTTGAACACCGCCGCCGGGTCCTGACCCAGCATTTGGGCCACCGACACGCCGTCGGGGGCGGCGTCCCCCACCGGGTAGGTGTGGGCGGTGTAAGGCACCTTTTTCTGGTCCAGCACCCGCATGACGTTGGTTTTTTCCTCTTTTTGTTTGGACATGGTTTCACTCCCAAACCGCGCAGGCAATCTGCGGCGTTCCTCCGTCTATGAGAATGGTAAAATGGTTCGCCCCGCACTCTGTCACCGGTTTTCCGCCGCGCATATAGCGCTTCTCATACCCGCTGTGGACAAAATACACACCGTTCTGTTCCATCCATTCCAAAGAGGTCTGACGCTCGGCGAAACCCTCTGAAAACAGCTGGGGGTGATCCCGAACCGCCGTCTCAAATTCCCGGATATGCTCATCCGCCGTTTTAGAAACATATCCGGCACCCGCTCTTTCCAACAGCAGCGCGTCCAAGCGGAACAGCGCCCGAAACCGCTCCGCCGGAAAGGGTTCCCCCGGTTCGAAGGAGATGGTCTGATAAAATTGGGCCATGAATTCATCCAGCATTTATTTTCCGTTCCCTTTCAACTTAATGATTTGGTCTCTCAAGGCAGCGGCGACTTCAAATTCCAGTATCTTGGCCGCTTCTTTCATCTGCTTTTCCAGGCTGGCGATGGCCTCCATCCGCTGGATCTTGGTCATCTGGGCCAGCTCTTTGTCATTGTAATCCGGCTTGTCCTCGGCGGACAGCACCATCAGCTCCCGCACCGACTTCTTCACCGTTTTGGGCACGATGCCGTGGGCCTTGTTAAAGGCGTCTTGCTTCTCCCGGCGGCGCTGGGTCTCGTCCATAGCCCGGCGCATGGAGGGCGTGATGGAGTCGGCGTACAAAATGACCACGCCGTCAGCGTTTCGCGCTGCCCGCCCAATGGTCTGGACCAGGGAGGTCTCTGAGCGCAGGAAGCCCTCCTTGTCCGCGTCCAGGATGGCAACCAGGGACACCTCCGGCAGGTCCAGACCCTCCCGGAGCAGGTTGATGCCCACCAGCACGTCAAACTCGCCCAGGCGCAGGTCCCGGATGATCTCCATACGCTCGATGGTGTCGATGTCGTGGTGCATGTACCGCACCTTGATGCCCGCGTTTTTCAGGTAGTCGGTGAGGCTCTCCGCCATCTTTTTGGTGAGGGTGGTGACCAGTACACGCTCGTCCCGGGCAGTCCGGGCGGTGATCTCGCCAATGAGGTCGTCGATCTGCCCGTCCACCGGGCGGACCTCCACCTTGGGGTCCAGCAGGCCCGTGGGCCGGATGACCTGCTCCACAATCTGTCCCGACCGCTCCCGCTCATACTCGCCGGGGGTGGCGGAGACGTATACCACCTGGTTCAGCCGCTTCTCAAACTCATCAAATTTCAGTGGCCGGTTGTCAAAGGCGCAGGGCAGACGGAAGCCGTACTCCACCAGGGCGGTTTTCCGCGCCCGGTCGCCGTTGAACATGGCCCGGACCTGGGGCAGGGTGGCGTGGCTCTCGTCGATGAAGAGCACGAAATCGCGGGGGAAGTAATCCAGCAGGGTGTGGGGGGGCGAGCCCACCGGGCGCCCCTCGATCACCCGGGAGTAATTTTCGATGCCGGAGCAGTAGCCCAGCTCCTGCATCATCTCGATGTCGTACATGGTACGCTGCTTGATACGCTGGGCTTCAATGAGCTTGTTTTCGGATTCAAAGAAGGCCACCCGCTCCTCCATCTCTTTATAAATGTGCTGGATGGCGGCCTCCATCTTCTCCTTGGGCGTGACGTAGTGGGTGGCGGGCCAGATAGGGATGTTGTTCAGCCGCCGGATGGGGGTGCCGGTGACCACATTGATTTCAGACAGCCGGTCGATCTCGTCCCCGAAAAACTCCACCCGGATGGCGGTGTCCTTCCAGTAGGCGGGCCAGACCTCCACCGTGTCCCCCCGCACCCGGAACATATTGCGCTCGAAGGCGATGTCGTTGCGCTCATAGCGGATGGACACCAGCTTTTTCAGCAGGTCCTCAATTTTGATGACCGTCCCCACCCGCAGGGCCACCATCATTTTGCCGTAATCCTCCGGCTCGCCCAGGCCGTAGATGCAGGACACGGAGGACACCACGATCACGTCCCGCCGCTCCAGCAGGGAGGCGGTGGCGGACAGGCGCAGCCGGTCGATTTCCTCGTTGACGGAGGAGTCCTTTTCAATAAAGGTATCGGTGTGGGGAATGTACGCTTCCGGCTGGTAATAGTCGTAGTAGGAGACAAAATACTCCACCGCGTTGTTGGGGAAGAACTCCCGGAACTCGGCGCACAGCTGGGCGGCCAGCGTCTTGTTGTGGGCCAGGATAAGGGTGGGCCGCTGGACCGCCTCGATGACCTTGGCCATGGTATAGGTCTTACCCGACCCGGTGACGCCCAGCAGGGTCTGCTCGTCCAGGCCGTTCTCAATACCGGACGCCAGGGCGGCAATGGCCTCGGGCTGGTCGCCGCTGGGTGTGTATTCCGATACCACTTCAAATTTTGGCATAAGCTATCCCCCGTTGCCATGTGTTGTGATTCGCCGGCGGCCTGCCGCCACAAAAGCGCCGCTTTTGTGGGGAAACGCCGCTGGGTGTGTATTCCGATACCACTTCAAATTTTGGCATAGCGCGCCTTTTTGATTCATCAAAATATATAATAGAACGTTAGTTTTAATCTGTCAACCCCGTGTTCAAGAAATATTCACGGAATCAGCTGAAATTTTGAGCATATCATTATACCATGGGGAAGGACAAGCGGCAAGGTGTTTTGACCAGGCAAAATTCTTAAAATCACATAAAGATAAATCCGCCGAGGGCGGCGGACGGCGGTCTGTGTTTTCCCGGCAATTCCGGGCATACTAAAAGCGAGGTGATGACGATGCTCAGCGAAAATCAACTGCTCAACCACATCTATCAAACCGCCGAAATGGGCCGGGAGGGCATTCAGTCGGTGCTGAAATACGCCGGGGAGCCCAAGCTGATCGACGCCCTGAACAGCCAGTGCGCCGAGTATGAGAAGCTGCAAAATACCGCCGGCTCCATGCTCCAGGCCCGGGGGGAGCCGCCCCGCGGGCTGGGCCCGGTGGCCAAGGCGTCCTCCGAGGTTGTGAGCACCATGAAGGCCATGACGGACCGCTCCGCCGCCAACATCGCGGAAATGATGATTCAGGGGTCCACCATGGGCGTGACCAAGAGCCTGCGCACCCTCCGGGATTGCGACCTGAGGGACGACGGCGTGCGCCGACTGGCGGACAAGCTGCTCAAAACGGAGCAGGCCAATATCGAGGAAATGAAGCGGTTTCTCTAAAACGGAAAAGAGGAAGGACCCGCGCAGATGACGCGGGCCCTTCCGTTTTTCCAAAGCCGGCTTCAGTTCAGCGAATCGGGGCCGAAGCCGTGGGGCAGCAGCTCCTTGAGGGGGAGCTTCACATAGTCTCCGTCCCCCCGTGCCACCAGCACGGTGAGGTCCGGGGCGAACTCGTAAAGCATTTGGCGGCAGACGCCGCAGGGCCAGCAGTAGTCGGTGCTTTTGCCCACTACGGCCAGGGTGGTGAACGCTCGGTATCCTTCGCTGACCGCCTTGACCAGAGCGGTGCGCTCCGCGCAGATGGTGGGGCCGTAGGCGGCGTTTTCGATGTTGCAGCCGGTGAAGACCGTGCCGTCGGCGCACAACAGGGCCGCGCCCACGGGGAATTTCGAGTAGGGAACATAGGAACGCTCCAGCATGGTAAACGCCAGATCCACCAGAGCTTGGTCAGTCATCTTCAAAACTCCTTTCCAAATCGAGCCAGTTTCAGGGAGAGGAACCGAAATAGTTCCTTTATAATAGTATAGCAGGTTTTTGCTCCGGTTAAAAGGGAAAAACTGCGAGGCGGGACGATTTTTGTTGTTGCAATGCGGGAAAGTTTCTGCTATACTATTAGCTGTTCGATGTCGGGACGGACCGTCGCCGCATCTGATGACACACAAAAAGCAGGAGGCCACCGGGAAAGCTCCGGTCGGGCCGACGAAGATAGATATTGGATAAAGGAAGGATCAAATGATGTTTGAGAAGGGTAAACGGGCCCAGCGCCAAAGCGAGGACGATAAGGTTTTTAACCGGATGCTGTTATGGCTGGCGGGCGCGGTGGTGGTGGAGCTGCTGCTCCTGCTGCTGCAAAAGGTGTACGTGGAAATGATTTTCGACGGCGTGGTGGCCTATGGACTGTCCCAGGTCTTCCGGGTGTTCTCCATTGCGGGGGCGGTGATCGTGGTGGCCTGCGCGGTCTGGGGCGTGATGAATCAGCGGTCCGGCAAATCCTTGACGCTTCCGGTTATCATCGCGGGCGTGGCCGGGGTGCTGTGGGTCATCTCTTTGCTGAGCTATTTCCTGTACCCGGAGGGCGTTCGGATTTTGATGATGCTCCCCGCGGCGGCGGCGGTGCTCATCATCATCTTTTTCCTCTACCAGCGGCCCTTCTTCTTCAACGCCATGCTCACCGGCGGCGGTCTGATAGCCCTGTGGTTCCACAAGCAGTACTATATGACCCATCCCCGGTTCATCACCGCCTGCATCGTGGCGGGCGTGGTGGTGCTGGCTGCTGCGGCGGCCCTGGCTCTCCAGCTGCGCAAGACCGACGGCAAGCTGGGCAGCTTCCGGGTGGTGCCTGTGGAGTCCAACTACCTGATGACCTTTCTCACCTGCGCGGTCACTGCTGTGGCCATGATTTTGGGTCTGATTCTGGGCGTGTCCATGAGCCAGTACCTGATGTATGTGCTGGTGGGCTGGCTGTTTGCCCAGGCGGTGTTCTTCACCGTGAAAATGATGTAACTGGAGCTGGTTAACGGGGCGGCGTCCATCGGACGCCGCCCCGTTTTGCCTTTGAGATTCGACTGGGATTCAGTGGTGATGGCCGTGGCTGAAAATCAGCAGCACGCCCAATGCGAAGCCCAGCACCGTGGCCAGGATGGCCCAGTGGGACTTCCATTGAAGAGAGGCCTCGGGCAGCAGCTCGAAAAACACCACATACAGCATGGCGCCCCCCGCCAGGGCCAGGGCCGCCGCCAGGGCCGCCGGGGCCTGGTTGCCCACAAAGTAGCCCAGCAGCGCCCCCAGCACCGTGGGCGCGCCGCTCAGCGCCGCCACGGCGATGGCGCTCCAGGTTTTGGAGCCGTCATGGAGCAGAGGGATGGCGATGCTCATACCCTCGGGCAGGTTGTGCAGGCCGATGGTCACCGCCGCCAGCACGCTGGCCAGACAGATCCCCTGTACCGCCACCGTGGCCCCTACGGCCATACCCACCGGCACGTTGTGAAGAGCCACCGCCGCCGCCAGCACGATTCCGGCGGTGTGCAGGTCGTGATGGCCGCAGGCGCAGTGGTGGGGGTGGGCCTTGTCCTCGTGGTGGGCGCTTTTGTCGATCCAGCAGTTGAGCAGATAGGTGACCACAAAGCCCAGCACCAGCACTATGGCCACCAGCAGCGGGTGAAATTGGTCCTCAATGGCCTCCATGGCCTCGGGCACCATGTCCAGGGCCACGATGGCCAGCATCAGCCCGGCGGTGAAGCTGAGCAGCAGGCTGGCGCCCCGGGGAGATTCCCGCTTGATGAGGGCGGCCAGCACGCCGCCCAGGGCCAGACCGCCCACACCGGTGGCGGCGGTGAGCAGTACGGCAAATAAAACAGGGTCCATATCGTATTGCGCTCCTAAATATGTTTTGCCGGACAGACCGTGGGCCTGTCCGGCGAACCTTATCTTAACACGGGGGCGGCGGAAAGGCAAGAAAAATTATCCTGTTCGAAACAATTCCTTCAGCCCGATGAGGATGAGAAAGCCGCCGAAGCACTTTCTCAGCAGCTCCACATCCAGCGCCGTGGCCGCCCAGGCGGTGAGCGCGGAGCACACCAGTCCGGCGGCAATGGCGGGGAGGAGGGTCTGTTTCTCCACGTACCCGTTTTTGAAGTGGGTGGGAAGGGCGGTGGCGGCGGTGGGCAGAAAGTACAGCAGGTTGATCCCCTGGGCCAGGGTCTGGGGCACTCCGGCAAAGCTGGTCATGTAGATGAGCAGCAGGGAGCCGCCGCCCACCCCGAAGCCGGACAGCACCCCTGTGACCGCCCCGGCCAGGGCGGCGATGAGCCAGTCCGTCATAAAAACGCCTTTACCCCGCCGTATAAGATGAGCAGTGCAAACCCCCGGCGCAGCCACACCATGGACATCTTTTTGAACGCCTTACCGCCGACCCAGCCGCCAAGCAGCCCCCCCGCCAGGTAGGGCAGGGCCGCCGCCGGGTCCAGCTGTCCCCGGAACCAGTAAATCCCGGCGGACAGGGCGCACAGCGGCGCGATAACCGCCACGGAGGTGGCGAAGGCCTTGCGCTGGTCCAGGCCGCATTTGCCCGCCAGCAGGGGCACCAGGACCTGTCCTCCGCCCCCGCCGAAAAAGCCGTTTACCACTCCGGCGGCGCCTCCTGCCAGGGCGTACCAGAGGGTCTTTGATTGTTTTCCCGACATCGAACATCACCCCATGTCAGTGTGCCGCCGTTGAGAAGAAATATTCCTTGACAAAACATCAAATTTGTAAAGAGCGTGCCCCTTGCGCCGGCGGGAAAAACCCGGTATAATGTTTCAGGATCTGGGGAAAGAGGGATAAAAATGCCAAAGTCTACCAAAAATCAGATCATGGCGGCACTGGGGGAGCTGCTCCAGACCAAGCGGCTGGACGACATCACCGTCACCGAGCTGGTGGAGCGGTGCAGCATCTCCCGGCAGGCGTTTTATTACCACTTCTCCGACCTGTACGGGGTGGTGGATTACGGCATTCAGCAGTCCATGGAGGAGCTGAAGGCGTTCAATCCCGCGGAATGGCGCACGGCTATGGAGCGGATGCTGACCCTGCTTCGGGAAAACCGCACGATAGTGCTCAACGTCTACCGTGCCTATGAGCGCAGCTATGTGGAGCACGACCTGCGGCAGTGGGCCACTCCCCTGGTGGAGGCTCGGGTCCGTCTGACCGCCGGGCGGTATCGCGTGACGGAGGACCAGATCGGTTTTATGGCGGAGCTGCTGACCCAGGGGCTGGCCAGTATCGTGCTCAGTTGGGTGGAGCGGGGGATGCCCTCCAGCGTCATCGAGCGGCTGGACGACTTCGATATTCTGGTGGAGGGCTGCCTGGACTATACTATGGAACGGCTGGCCCAGAAAAACAAGGGATAGATCCCGGATTCGACGAAATTTTACATGGAGCGAGGCTTTGTCAAAACCTTGACAAGGCCTCCTTTTTTGTCTATGGAACATTGCTGCGGGAAGGGGTATCATGAGCACTGACCAGAAAAATGGCGGCGTTTTAACAACATGCAAACGCGAGGAAAACAGAATGGATGGATATGGCCGCTATTATGGTATTCAAAGGGCAGGACCCTGAACATAGAAAGGAACGTGTGAGCTATGAGTATGATGGACAGTGTGAAGCGGGCGGGCTTCCGGGCCATGTATGGATATCTGGACAAGGACCCGGACACCAATATTCCCCGGCTGATGGATTGGGTGGACCGGTTTACAGGGAACGGTCCCAACAGCTTTCCTACACAGCGGGCGGCCTTCCGGCGGGTCATCGAGGACCCGGACAACAACTGGTACCGGCTCATCCGCTCTATGTGGACGGACATTGACGGCCAGGTGCGCAAGACCTTTTTTGAGAACTTTATGCTCAACGGCAACCTCATCGGCTGGACCATCCAGGAGGAGGCCCGGGAGCGGTACGGCTGCAACATCCCCTGGGCCATTCTGCTGGACCCCACCTCCGCCTGCAACCTGCACTGCACCGGCTGCTGGGCGGCGGAGTATGGAAACAAGCTGAATTTGACCTTTGATGAGATCGACAGCATCATCACTCAGGGCAAAAAGCTGGGCGTGTACATCTACATCTACACCGGCGGCGAGCCCATGGTGCGCAAGGACGACCTGATCGCCCTGTGCAACAAGCACAGCGACTGTGAGTTTTTGTGCTTTACCAACGCCACCCTCATCGACGAGGACTTCGCCGACCAGATGCTGCGGGTGAAGAACTTCGTCCCCGCCATCAGCGTGGAGGGCTTCCAGGAGGCCACCGACGGCCGCCGGGGAGACGGGGTGTTCCAAAAGGTGCGTCGGGCCATGGAGATTTTGAAGGAGCGCAAGCTGCCCTTCGGCACCTCCTGCTGCTACACCAGCGCCAATCTGGACTCCATCAGCTCGGAGGACTTCGTGGACCAGCTGATTGAATGGGGGGCCAAGTTTGCCTGGTACTTCCACTACATGCCGGTGGGCAACGACGCCGCCCCGGAGCTGCTGCCCACCCCGGAGCAGCGGGAGGAGATGTACCGCAAGGTGCGGGCCTACCGGAAAACCAAGCCGCTCTTTATCATGGACTTCCAGAACGACGGGGAGTATGTGGGCGGCTGTATTGCCGGAGGCCGCCGCTATCTGCACATCAACGCCAACGGCGACGTAGACCCCTGCGTGTTCGTGCACTATTCCGATTGCAATATCAGGGAGAAATCCCTGCTGGACTGCCTGCGCTCCCCCATGTTCATGGCCTATCACGACGGCCAGCCCTTCAACGAGAACCACCTGAAGCCCTGCCCCATGCTGGAGAACCCGGAAAAGCTGCGGGAGATGGTGGAGCGGACAGGGGCGAAGTCCACCGACATGCAGTCCCCTGAGACGGTGGAGCACCTGTGCGCCAAGTGCGACGGCTACGCCGCCGATTGGGACGCCACGGCGGAGCGGCTCTGGACGTGCGGACAGGGCTGCGCCGGGTGCGGCCGGCCCTGCACGGAGCACAGGGAGGCGGGCTGACCACCGAAACAAGCCGAACAAAACCCGGACCCGTATGGGTCCGGGTTTTTCTTAAAATAGAGGTTGCCATAAACAAGGAAATTGTGATATCTTAGACTGAGCCTGGAGCGGGGGGCTCCAGGGGAGAGGAGATATTGCTATGGCTAAAAGTACCAGTAAAGCTTACCGGAATCAGGTGATGTATTCCATCTTTGTCCGCAATTACAGACTCGAGGGCGCCTTTGAGAAGGTGCGGCAGGACCTGGAGCGCATCAAAAGCCTAGGCACGGATATCGTCTGGCTGCTGCCCATCCACCCCATCGGAGAGGCCAACCGCAAGGGCGCCTTGGGCAGTCCCTACGCCATCCGGGATTACCGGGCGGTGAATCCGGAGTACGGAACCTTGGAGGACTTCCAGCGCCTGGTAGACGGTATCCACAAGCTGGGGATGAAGTGTATCATCGACGTGGTGTATAACCACACTTCTCCCGACTCCTGGCTGGCGCAGAACCACCCGGAATGGTTCTACCACAAGCCGGACGGCAGCCTTGGTAACCGCGTTGGCGACTGGTGGGACGTGGTGGACCTGGACTACAGCCACCGGTCGCTGTGGGACTACCAGATCGAGACGCTGAAATATTGGGCGTCCATGGTGGACGGCTTCCGGTGCGACGTGGCTCCGCTGGTGCCGCTGGATTTCTGGCTCAAGGCGCGGGAAGAGGTGGAGAAGGTGCGTCCTGGCTGCTTCTGGCTGGCGGAGTCGGTGGAGCCCTCCATGATCCGGGAGTGCCGGGCTCAGGGGATGGGGGCGCTGTCCGACTCCGAGTTGTACCAGGCCTTCGACGCCTGCTATGACTACGATATTTTTGGTGTGTTCCAGGACTATCTGGAGGGCAAGGTCCCGCTGGAGCGCTATGCCGAGGCAGTGAACGCCCAGGAGGCCATTTACCCAGACAACTATGTGAAGCTGCGCTTTTTGGAGAACCACGACCGGGCAAGGGCGGCGTTTCTCATCCCAGAGGGGATGGCCCTGCTGAGCTGGACGGCCTTTCTCTACTTCCAGAAGGGGATGACCCTGCTGTACGCCGGGCAGGAGGCGGAGTGCACCCACCGGCCCAGCCTGTTTGACAAGGACCAGGTCGCCTGGCACATCAGCGAGGGGGTGACCAGGCTGCTGGGGACCCTGGCCAAGCTGAAGCAAAACCCGATCCTCACCGACAGCCGGTATGAAGTGAAAGCCCTGCCCCAAGATATCCTGTACGCCGCCCACCGCAAGGGGGACCGGCAGCTGGTGGGCCTGTTCAGCGTCAAGGGGAACAGCGCCCCGGCGCGGGTGGAGGCCCCGGACGGCTTCTACCCCAACCTGCTGGACGAAAACGGCCGGGAGGTGGAGGTGTACGAGGGCATGGTGAGCGTCAAGGGCGCGCCCATCGTGTTCGAGGCGCCCTGGACCGGGAACAGATAGAACAGAACGCCATTGTTTAAGGAGAAAAAGAGATGAAGCGAGAAAACTTCCGCTCCCGGCTGGGCTTCCTGCTGGTGAGCGCCGGGTGCGCCGTCGGCATCGGCAACGTGTGGAAATTCCCCTATGTCACCGGGGAGAACGGCGGCGGCGTGTTCGTGCTGTTCTACCTGCTGTTCCTGCTGCTGATGGGGGTGCCGGTGCTGACCATGGAGCTGGCGGTGGGCCGGGCCAGCCGTAAAAGCGCGGTGCTGGGCTACAAGGCTCTGGAGCCCAGCGGGTCCAAATGGCACATCCACGGCTGGTTTTGCATAGCCGGGTGTTATCTGCTGATGATGTACTACACTACGGTGTCCGGCTGGATGCTGGGTTACTTCTTCAAGTTTGCCGGGGGGATCTTCGAAGGGCTGCCCAACGAGGCGGTGGACGGGGTGTTTTCCGCCATGCGGGTCAACCCCGCCGAGATGACCGTGTGGATGGTGATAACAGTGCTGGCAGGCTTTCTGGTGTGCTCCCTGGGCCTCCAGGGGGGCTTGGAGCGGGTGACCAAGGTCATGATGCTGGGCCTGCTGGGCCTGATTGTGGTGCTGGCCGTCCACAGCCTGACCCTGCCGGGAGCGGGAGAGGGCGTGAAGTTCTACCTTCTGCCCGATTTCGGCCGGGCGGTGGAGCAGGGGCTTGGAAAGGTGGTCACCGCCGCCATGAACCAGGCGTTCTTCACCCTGAGCCTGGGCATCGCCGCCATGGAGATTTTCGGCAGTTATATGAGCCGGGACAATACCCTGGCCGGGGAGGCGGTGCGCATCTGCGGCCTGGACACCTTCGTGGCCCTCATGAGCGGTCTCATCATCTTCCCCGCCTGCTTTTCCTTTGGGGTGACGCCGGACGCGGGGCCGTCCCTCATCTTCATCACCCTGCCCAAGGTGTTCACCGGCATGGCCGGAGGGCGGCTGTGGGGGTCGCTGTTCTTTCTGTTCATGACCTTCGCCAGCTTCTCCACGGTGATCGCCGTATTTGAGAACCTGCTGGCCGGGTGTATTGACAACCTGGGCTGGAGCCGCAGAAGGGCGGCGCTGGTCAACGTGGTGTTTGTGCTGCTGGCCAGTATGCCCTGCGTGCTGGGGTATAACCTGTGGTACTTTGAGGCCGCGCTTCCCAACGGCAGTGTGGGGCAGGTGCTGGATATCGAGGACTTTTTGGTGAGCAACCTGCTGCTGCCCCTGGGGTCGCTGGCGTACCTGCTGTTCTGCGTCACCAAGTGGGGCTGGGGCTTTGACAAGTATCTGGAGGAGGCCAACGCCGGAAAGGGGATGAAGATGCCCCGGGCGCTGAAGCCCTATTTCCAGTTCGTGCTCCCGGTGCTGATTCTGGTGATTTTGATCCAAGGGCTGATGAAATAGGGCCGGGGAACGAAAAAGGGGCTTGCTGTCAAATAATTCCCTTGCCAGCGGGGCTTTTTTGCCGTATCATAAAGAAACAGACGATTACACGCCGCCGGACGCGTGATGGGAGGTGCGTCCTATGGAAGAGCTCGCCTTTTTACAGAAGATGAACCGAGGCCGCCACCCAGAGGGGGCGGGCCCGGAGGGAAGCGAATATTGTATTTTTTACGGCTCCATCCAAGAGCCGGTGGCCCGGCAACGCATTTTTGGGGACGAGGACAGCATCACCTTGGAGTTGACCTACGGCGAGGAGAGTTTGCCGGGAGAGCTGCGCCTGAAACAGGCGGGCAGCAACCTGGTGATTGAGGAATCCCCGCTGGGGCTGTTCAAGGAGTATTTGGAGGAAAAGCCCGCCAAATACCTGGGGCAGGTGCTGATGTATGCCCTCCAGTTCCGCATTGCCGACCTGTCCGCCCTCATCGAGCGGGGGGTGGAGGATATGAAGCGGCTGGAGGACACGCTGGATAAGAACATCGATAACACCGGCACCTATCAGATTTTGGACTTCCGCCGGAAGTACACTCTGTACGGCGATCAGGTCATTGCTATCAAGGAGATCATCGCCCGTATTGACAAGGGCTATTTCCCCATGCAGATGCAGAACAGCTATGTGCTCCAGGGGCAGGTGGCGCTGGAGTTCCAGTTTTTAGAGGAACGGTATGAGCTCATCAAAAACACCGTCATCAAGGACCTGGACACCTATACCTCCATTGTGAACAACAACATCAACCGCAACGCCCGCCTGCTGAGCCTGGTCTCTCTGGGGGCGGTGGCGCTGAACTTTATGTTCGGCGGACTGCTGGCGGTGAACCCGGTGATCGGCGTGGTGGGCGGCGTGATCATCGGCGGAGTCACCGCCGGGGCGGCGGTGTCCTACCGGGCCGGAGGGATGCATAACGTGATCCAGCTGAGCCGGGAGCGCATCCGCCCGGTGCTGAAGGGCCGGGACGTGCCCACCTTGACGGAAACGGCGGAGGTCCCTCCGGCGGAGGAGCCCGTTCAGCCGCCGGAGCAGGCGGATATGGCGCAGGAGACGGAAACGCCCAAATAGGAAAAGTGCGGCGCGGTCCATCGGGGCTGCGCCGCCTTATTTTGGGGCCGCAGCATTTTTGACGATTTCCCGCAGGAGTCAAAAATTTCCTCCAAAAACAAGATATTACCCTCCAACCTCAAAATAATTCGTTGTATGAGGGTGCTTTTTTGTTATAATGAAATCATACTGGGAAGGTTGGCTTAATTCGGCGGTGAAATGGCGCAAAGCGTTCTTTTGGGGGGCGGAAAACCGTGGGAGAGTTCAAAAAAATATCCGATCAGGTCAACATTGAGCTGATCCAATCCATTCAGGACAAGTGCTCCAAGGCCATGGGGCTGGCCTTTGTCACCGTGGACTACCGGGGGCGGCCCATCACCAAATACAGCGGCTTTACCGACCACTGTGCCCTGGGCCGGGAGCTCCAGGGCTTTTCCGAGATGTGTGAGCAGTGCGACGCCCACGGCGGCCTCCACTCCGCCATCACCGGCCAGCCCTACATCTACCGCTGCCACGCGGACCTGGTGGACTTCGCCGTACCGCTGATTTTGAACGACAACTATTTAGGCTCCGTGATGGGGGGACAGGTGCGGCTGGCGGACGCTGAGGAACGGGAGCTGGAGCATATCCTCCCCAGGGCCAACTGGAACAAAAACGAGGCTATGGCGGCGGCCTACGGCCGTTTGCGGGAGATGACCTACGATAATCTGCTGGCGTCGGTGCAGGTGGTGCGGGATATGATCCTCTACGCCCTTCAGGACCAGCGCGGCCAGACCGACCGTCAGGAGGGCGGGGAGCAGGAGCAGTCGGAGGAGCGTGCGGGCCGGGACCAGTCCGCCCGGGGCCAGGAGCGGGGCGTTCTGTGGCAGCAGGAGGGGTCAGACCAGTTTTTCTTCATTATGAACCTCATCACCCAGCTGGCCTACCAGGAGGGGGCGGACCGCACCGGGGCGGTGGCCCTGGACTTTGCGGACATCGTCCGCTACACCAGCGACGCCGACCGCAAGCTGTCCGTGCTGGGGGAGGAATTGAACTATGTGGAGGCCTTTTTGCGCATCCAGAAGGCCTGGTGGGGGGAGATGCTGAGCTACAGCCTGTCCGTTCCCCGGCAGTATTGGGGCGTCAACTGCCCCTTCCTGATTTTCCGGCCCATCATCGACGTCACCCTCCAGTCCTTCAAAAGCGAGGACGGCCGGCGGAAAATCGATATCTTCGCCGAGGAAAACGGAAAGGACCTGCTGGTGCTGGTCCAGGCCAACAGCGAGAGCGTGGGTCCTGAGGAGATGGAGAACCGGGCGGACGAGTACCTGTCCCGGGAGCACAGCTCTCTGCGGGACCTGAACCGGAGCCTGAAGCGGGTGATGGGCAAGCGGTGCGACCTGTCCATCGGCCACCGGGGAGACGGACAGCCGGGCTATGCCGTCCGGCTGAAGCTGCCGCTGAAGTGGCGGTAAATTTGGAGCGGGGCCCAAAGCAAGCCGTTGGGCAGTACGGAAGAAAGGGGGCGGCGGGAGCGATGAGCCGGGTCCTGGTCTTGAATGAGAACCGTTTGGAGCGGGAGAACATGGGAGAGATCCTGTCCAAGGGGCTGCCCAAGGCGGAGGTGCTGACGGCGGCTACCCCCCGTCAGGCGCTGGACCTGCTGGGGGAGGGCTCCTTCTGCCTGCTCATTGTGGACGTGCCCTGGTTTGACGCGGACTACTGCAATATGATCGCCGCCGCCAAGGAGGTGGCGCCCGAGGCGCCCATCCTGGTCACCTCCGCCGGGCGGCGGTCGGAGATCGTGGCCAACGTGTGGCGGCTGGGGGTGCAGGACTATCTGCTCAAGCCCTACCGCCCGGAGTGGCTGACGTCGGCGGCGGAGGTGATGATGCAGTGGGGCGTCAAGCCCGCAGTAGAGTGGGAGAAGGAGCACCGGGAGAAGTATCTCAAGCAGGCTGCGGAGCATATGCAGGCCTTCTGCTACAAAAAATGCATCAACACCACAAAAGATTACCTTGATTCTCTCTACCGGGAAACGGATGATATAGATGTGATCCGTGTCAGCACCCTGTCCTTTGCCGAGGGGCTGGTGCGGCTGGGCAATCCCCTGGGGCCGTCGGCCCAGCTGAAGCTGTCCACCGCCATGGAGCGCTTCCGCCTGCGCTTCGACCAGCAGGGGAGAAAGCACGACTCCTTCCTGGTGCTTGAGAAGCTGTGGGGCGTCATTTTCGACGCCATCGACGAGGACCGGTGCTATCAGGTCAGCGATGAGCAGCGGGTGCTCAACTACGTGGACCGGAACATCAAGGAGGGCATCGGGCTGGACGAGGCGGCGGAGTACGCCAACATGAGCTCCAGCTATTTCAGCAAGTTCTTCAAGCGGATCACCGGCGTGAACTTCATCACCTACATGATGGACGGCAAGATCAGCGCCGCCAAGGACATGCTCACCGATACGGACATGCCCGTCATCAACATCGCCTATGAGCTGTCCTACAGCGAGACCAATTATTTCGGCAAGGCGTTCAAGAAGAAGGTGGGGCTCACTCCCACCGAGTACCGGGAGCAGCATCAACAACACCGCGGGACGGCGTTTACAGGGGACCCGGCAGGGTCCCGCTGAGGGGCCGCGCCCCCAACGATGGAGGGTATTTATGCAGGAATTCAGCCTTGGTACCAGGATCTTTTTCGGCGAGGGCGCGCTGGAGCGCCTGCGCCGGGTGGAGGACAAGCGAGTCCTCATCGTCACCGACAAGTTCATGAACCAGATGGGCGTTCCCCAGCGGGTGGCGGCCTTTCTCACCAACTGCGCCGTCAGCGTGTTCGACGGCGTGGTGCCTGATCCCCCTGTCGAGGTGGTGACGGCGGGGGTGGAGGCCTTTCGGGACTGCGGGGCACAGATTGTCATCGCCGTGGGCGGCGGCTCCACCATCGACGCGGCCAAGGCCATCCGGGAGGTGGCCAAGCAGGTGCTGGACGCGGACACGGATAAAATGGAGTGCTTTGCCATTCCCACCACCAGCGGCACCGGCTCCGAGGTGACGGACTACGCCGTCATCACCAACCGGGAACAGGGGCTCAAGTATCCGCTGCACAGCAAGGCGCTGCGGCCCATGGTAGCCATCCTGGACCCGGAGCTCACCGTCTCTGCGCCCCCGTCCGTCACCGCCGACACGGGTATGGACGTGCTCACCCACGCTTTGGAGGCCTATGTGTCCACCGGCTACAACGATTTTTCCGACGCCATGTGTGAAAAGGCGGTGTCCCTGGTGTTTCGCTTCCTGCCCCTGGCCGTGGCCGATGGAAACGACCTGCTGGCCCGGGAAAAAATGCACAACGCCTCCTGCATGGCAGGATTGGCCTTCAACTCCGCCGGGCTGGGCGTTAACCACGGCCTGGCCCACGCCATCGGCGGCAAGCTGCACATCGCCCATGGGCGCATCAACGCCATCCTGCTGCCCAAGGTGCTGGCTTATAACGCCGACTTGACCACGGTGCATAAGGGAGAATACTGCATCGCGGCCCGGAAATACCAGCGCATGGCCAAGGTGCTGGACCTGCCCGCCCCCAACGTGCGTCTGGGCGTAACCAACCTGATCCACGAGGTGGAGAAGCTGAACCGGAAAATCGGTATCCCCGCCACGCTGAAGGCCCAGGGGGTTGACCTGGCCCGCGTGAAGGAACTAAAGGAGGGGCTGGTGGCCGCCGCCCTGGCCGACGCCACCACCGCCACCAACCCCAGAAGCGTGGAGGCGGCCCATGTGGAGAAAATCCTGACTGAGATTATGGGCTAAATGAAGCGGATTTTCTTGATGAAATACAAGAAAACGACAAAAATTGAGAACATTTGGAATGAAGCCCTGCTCTGCGGCAGACAGCCGCGGGGCAGGGCTTCGCGCGTCGTCCGGCCAAAATCTTGGCGGAAACGCAGAAAAAGAGCGGGAGGGTAAAAATTTTGTTTGGAAAAAATGGACAAAAAAGTACCAGCTGGGGGCAAGAAAAGCTTGCCTCCCCTTATGTATAATGTAACATGGTAGGCCCATATGTGCCGCACGCTGCCTGGAAGAGCAGAATGCGCCGCGGGCCATGAAAAAATCGAAGGAGGCAGCAATTATGCAGAAGGAAGCTCTGGGCATGGTCGAGACGAAGGGCCTGGTCGGTGCCATCGAGGCCGCCGACGCCATGGTAAAGTCCGCCAACGTGGCTCTGGTGGGGTACGAGAAGATCGGTTCCGGTCTGGTCACCGTGATGGTCCGCGGCGACGTGGGCGCGGTCAAGGCATCCGTGGACGCCGGCTCTGTGGCCGCCGAGAAGGTGGGCGAGGTCGTCTCCGTCCATGTCATTCCCCGTCCCCACACCGACGTGGAAAAGATCCTGCCCCACATGGAGTGATTTCCAGAACCCGGAAACATCCCTATCGTATTGTTCTAGTCATAACAAATATCAACTTCATAAATGGAGGTAACACACATGGATGAATTGGTCAGCAAGGTCATGGACGAGGTCATGAAGAAGATCGGCGCCTCCGCTCCCGCCGAGGAGAAGTGCTGCGAGGCCGCCCCTGCCTGCAACCTGACTGAGTTTGTCGGCACCGCCATCGGCCACACCATCGGCCTGGTCATCGCCAACCTGGACCACCAGGTGCACGACGCCCTGAAGATCGACCCCAAGTACCGCGCCATCGGCATCATCTCCGACCGCACCGGCGCCGGTCCCCAGATCTTTGCCGCCGACGAGGCTGTGAAGGCCACCAATACGGAATGCCTGCTGGTGGAGTGCCCCCGCGACACCGAGGGCGGCGGCGGCCACGGCTGCCTGATCGTCTTTGGCGCTGAGGACGTTTCCGACGCCCGCCGGGCCGTGGAAGTGGCCCTGCGCGAGACCCCGGTCCACTTCGGCGACGTGTATGGCAACAGCGCCGGCCATCTGGAGTTCCAGTACACCGCCCGCGCCTCTCATGTGCTGAACAAGGTCTGGGCCGCCCCTCTGGGCAAGGCCATGGGCATCATCTCCTGCGCCCCCGCCGGTATCGGCATCCTGGCCGCGGACGCTGCGGTGAAGGCGGCCAACGTCGAGGTGCTGAGCGTGGCGACCCCCGGCAACGGCGGCACCAGCTTCTCCAACGAGGTTAACACCTTCTTCTATGGCGACTCCGGCGCCGTGAAGCAGGCCCTCATCGCCGCCCGTGAGGTGGGGCTGCAGGCTCTGAAGACTTTGGAGCCCAGCGAGGAGCTGAAGTCCTCCACCACCCCCTACATCATTTAATATAAGCCGGGAAGGAGCATAAGCTATGAAATCTAAGCGTTTTGAAGCTCTGGCAGCCCGCCCGGTCAACCAGGACGGGTACGTGCAGGAGTGGCCTGAGGTCGGTCTGATCGCCATGAACAGCCCCTTCGACCCCAAGCCCAGCATCAAGATCGAGGGCGGTCGCATCGTGGAGATGGACGGCAAGACCCGCGCCGATTTCGACATGCTGGACACCTTCATCGCCGACCACGCCATCCGGCTGGGCAACGCGGAGAAGGCCATGGCCATGGACTCTCTGGACATCGCACGGAAGATTGTTGACATCAACGTGTCCCGGGACGAGATCCTGGACATCACCCTGTCCGTCACCCCCGCCAAGCTGACGGAGATCGTGGGCAAGCTCACCATCGTGGAGATCATGATGGGCATGACCAAGATGCGCGCCCGCCTGATGCCCGCCAACCAGTGCCACGTCACCAACGTGAAGGACAACCCCATCCAGATCGCCGCCGACGCCGCCGAGGCCGCCGTCCGCGGCTTCGCCGAGATGGAGACCACCGTGGGCATCGCCCGTTACGCCCCCTTCAACGCCATGGCTCTGTTCGTGGGCGCTCAGGCAGGCCGTCCCGGCATCATGACCCAGTGCGCCCTGGAAGAGGCCACCGAGCTCCAGCTGGGCATGCGCGGCTTCACCACCTATGCCGAGACCATCTCCGTGTACGGCACCGAGCCGGTGTTCATGGACGGCGACGACACCCCCTACTCCAAGGCGTTCCTGGCCAGCTGCTACGCCAGCCGCGGCCTGAAGATGCGCTTCACCTCCGGCACCGGTTCCGAGGTCCAGATGGGCTACGCCGAGGGCAAGTCCATGCTGTACCTGGAGGCCCGCTGCCTGGCCGTCACCAAGGGCGCCGGCGTGCAGGGCACCCAGAACGGCTCCGTGTCCTGCGTGGGCGTGCCCGCCGGCGTGCCCGGCGGCATCCGCGCCATCGCCGCGGAGAACCTGATCGCCATGCTGCTGGACCTGGAGTCCACCACCTCCAACGACCAGACCTTCACTCACTCCGACCTGCGCCGGGTGGCCCGCAGCGTGCCCCAGCTGTTCTCCGGCACCGACTACATCTGCTCCGGCTACTCCGCCACCCCCAACTACGACAACATGTTCGCGGGCTCCAACTGGGACGCCGACGACTACGACGACTGGAACATCATCCAGCGGGACATGCGCATTGACGGCGGCTTGCAGCCCGTCAAGGAGGACGATGTCATCAAGGCCCGCAACAAGGCCGCCCGGGCCCTCCAGGGGATGTTCCGCGAGCTGGGCCTGCCCCCCATCACCGACGAGGAAGTGGAGGCCGCCACCTACGCCCGGGGCTCCGAGGATATGCCCAACCGCAACGTCAACGAGGATCTGAAGGCCATCGAGGACATGATGGCCCGGAAGGTCACCGGCGTGGACTTCGTCAAGGCGCTGGACAAGGCCGGCTTCCCCGATGTGGCCCAGAACATCTATAACATGCTCCGCCAGAAGGTGGCCGGCGACTATCTGCACACCGCCTCCATCTTCGACAAGGACTTCCATGTCTACTCCGGCGTGAACGCCCCCAACGACTATCACGGTCCCATGACCGGCTATCAGCTCAGCGAGGAGCGCTGGGAGCAGATCAAGAACATCCCCAACGCCATCCGGCCGGAAGACATCTAATCAGAGGGAGGGTCGAATTATGAATTTTGACGAAAATATGCTCCGTAGTGTCATCGAAGAGGTCCTTAAGGAGATGGGCGCTGCCTCGACCGCTCCCGCCGCGGCCCCCAAGGCCGCCGCTCCTTCCGCCAGCACCCTGTCCGCGGGCGAGATGACCCTGGCCGACACCGGCGAGGCCGCCAAGGGCGTGGCCCCCGACGAGGTGGTCATCGGCCTGGCCCCCGCCTTCGGCGTGTACCAGAACGAGACCATCATCCATCAGCCCCACAGCAAGGTGCTGCGCGAGATCATCGCCGGCATCGAGGAGGAGGGCATGAAGTGGCGCATCATCCGGGTGTTCCGCACCTCCGACGTGTCCTTCGTCGCCCATGACGCGGCCGAGTATTCCGGCTCCGGCATCGGCATCGGCATCCAGTCCAAGGGGACCACGGTGATCCATCAGAAGGACCTGCCCCCCCTGAGCAACCTGGAGCTGTTCTCTCAGGCGCCGCTGATCGAGATGGAGACCTTCCGTCAGATCGGCAAGAACGCCGCCAAGTACGCCAAAGGCGAGGCCCCCACC
This sequence comes from uncultured bacterium, assembly GCA_948469375.1. Classification (GTDB taxonomy): domain Bacteria; phylum Bacillota; class Clostridia; order Oscillospirales; family Oscillospiraceae; genus Enterenecus. Next base: position 23,855 of record CAOKLO010000029.1, read on the forward strand.
CCCGTCACCGTGCGCAATGACCAGATGGCTCGTCCCACCTATCAGGCCATCGCCGCTCTGCTCCACATCAAGGAGACCGAGCATTGCGACCGGAACAAGAAGCCTCAGGCCGTCACCGTTTCGTTTAAGTAAAGGGAGGCAGGAATATGGATCAGGAAGCTTTGATGAAACAGATCGTGGAGCAGGTCATGGCCGCTATGAACAACGGCACCGTTTCCGCTCCCTCTACCCCCGCCGGCGGCAAGATGACCGCTGCCAATTACCCCCTGGCCGAGAAGGAGTCTGACAAGATCAAGACTCCCACCGGCAAGCCCTTTAGCTCTCTGAGCTATGAGAAGGTGCTCTCCGGCGAGCTGACCTCCGACGATATGCGTATCGCCCCCGAGACCCTGGAGTACCAGGCTCAGGTGGCCGAGTCCGTTAACCGCGAGGCCTTCGCGGGCAACCTGCGCCGGGCCGCCGAGCTGATCGCGGTGCCCGACGAGCGCCTGCTGGAGATCTACAACGCCCTGCGCCCCTACCGTTCCACCAAGCAGGAGCTGATCGACATCGCCAACGAGCTGGACGGCAAGTACGGCGCCAAGACCGCCGCCGGGCTGGTGCGCGAGGCCGCCGAGGTCTACGAGAAGCGCGACCGTCTGAAGAAGTTCTAAGGAAGCGAAAAGTGAGGAGGCACCGCACATGAAGATCGTCGCAGGCATCGACATCGGCAACGCGACAACGGAAACCGCCCTGGCCAAACTAGAGGCTGGTAAGCTGGAATTTCTGGCCAGCGGAACGGTGCCTACCACAGGCATCAAGGGGACCCGGCAGAATATCAACGGTATCTTTCACTCCCTGACCGACGCCCTGGAAAAGGCGGGGCTGGAGGTGAAGGACCTGTCTGAGGTGCGCCTCAATGAGGCCGCCCCGGTCATCGGCGACGTGGCCATGGAGACCATCACCGAGACCATCATCACCGAGTCCACCATGATCGGCCACAATCCCTCCACCCCCGGCGGTATGGGCGTCGGGGTGGGGGAGACCGTCCTGGTCACCGAGCTGGAGGACGCCCCCGGCGGGAAGGACTACATCGCGGTCATCCCCAAGAGCGTGGACTTTGAGGATGCGGCGAAGCTCATCAACCAGGGCTCCAGCGGCACCCGGCAGGTCACCGCCGCCATCGTGCAGCGGGACGACGGCGTTCTCATCCACAACCGCCTGCACCGCAAGATCCCCATCGTGGACGAGGTGGCCCTGGTGGACAAGGTTCCCCTGGGTATGCGCTCTGCGGTGGAGGTGGCCCCGGTGGGCGGCGTGGTGGAGGTGCTGTCCAACCCCTACGGCATCGCCACCCTGTTCGGGCTGTCCTCTGAGGAGACCCGGCAGGTGGTGCCCATTGCCCGGGCGCTCATCGGCAACCGCTCGGCGGTGGTCATCAAGACCCCCAGCGGCGACGTGAAGGAGCGCAAGATCCCCGCCGGCACCATGGAGCTGAAGGGCGCCATGCGCACTGTGAAGGTGGACGTGGACGACGGCGCGGACAAGATCATGAAGGCGGTGGAGTCCATCCCCGCCCTGGAGGACGTGCGGGGCGAGCCGGGCACCAATGCGGGCGGAATGCTGGAAAAGGTGCGCCAGGTGATGGCAAACCTGACCAAGCAGCACCCCCGTGACATCCACATCCAGGACCTGCTGGCGGTGGACACGTTTACGCCCCAAAAGGTCCAGGGCGGTCTGGCCAACGAGTTTTCCCAGGAGAACGCCGTGGGCATCGCCGCCATGGTGAAGGCCGACCGTCTCCAGATGGAGGCCATCGCCAAGGAGTTCGGAGAACAGATCAATGTTCCCGTGGAGGTGGGCGGCGTGGAGGCCGACATGGCCATTCGCGGCGCGCTCACCACGCCGGGCACCAATAAACCTTTAGCGATTTTAGACATGGGCGCCGGTTCCACCGACGCGTCCATCATCAGCGAGGACGGGACCATCCACTCCATCCATTTGGCCGGGGCGGGCAACATGGTCACCCTCCTCATCCAGTCGGAGATGGGCCTGGACAGCTTCGACACGGCGGAAGACGTGAAGAAGTACCCCATGGCCAAGGTGGAGAGCCTGTTCCACATCCGCCACGAAAATGGAACGGTGGAATTTTTCCCCACCCCGCTGGACCCCAACATCTTCGCCAAAGTGGTCATCCTGAAGGAGGGCAACATGATCCCTCTGGAGGGGGACTGGTCCATGGAGAAGATCCGGCTTATTCGCCGCCAGGCCAAGCAAAAGGTGTTCGTCACCAACGCCATCCGGGCCCTCACCCGGGTGAGCCCCACGGGCAACGTCCGGGACATCCGGTTCGTGGTGCTGGTGGGCGGCTCCGCCTTGGACTTCGAGGTGCCCCAGATGGTTACCGACGCCCTGTCCCAGTACAAGGTGGTGGCCGGGCGGGGCAACATCCGCGGTTCGGAGGGGCCCCGCAACGCGGTGGCCACCGGCCTGGTGTTGTCTGTGCTGGAAGGGAGGGCCTGAGATATGGCCATGCCCATTGAAATGTCGAAACCCAATGTCCGCGTTCTGATGAGTCCCGACGCCTCGCCGGCAGCTTTGCGGCAGCTGACCTACGGCATGGAGGAGGAGGGCATCCCCTGGGAGGAAGACACCCGGGGGGGGATGGACGCGCTGGCCCTGTCCTGGGAAGCCGCCCAGGCGTCCCGCCTGGAGGTGGGGCTGGGGTTGGACAGACAATTTGTGGTCCTGCACTACTCTAAATTGCAGCAGGACCAGCCTCTTTACCGTGTTCCCGCCCGTCAAATGGATCAGGTGCGAGCTATCGGAGCCAACGCGGCGCGGCTGGTGAAGAAATTGCCGCTGAAACCTCTGGACTAGGAGGTACGTGTATGCAGAAAAGTTTAGGACTCATCGAGACCCAGGGGCTGGCGGGCGGCATTGAGGCCGCCGACGCCGCGGTGAAGTCCGCCAACGTGGAATTGATCGGCTATGAGCTGACCAAGGGCGGCGGCTGGACTACGGTGAAGATTCAGGGTGACGTGGGCGCGGTGAAGGCCGCCGTGGACGCGGCAAAAATCGCCGCCGCCAAGGTCAACCGGGTGGTAAGCACCAAGGTGATTCCCCGTCCAGCCAGCGCACTGGATATGCTGGTATTCACCAAGGAGACCGTCGGCTATCAGCCGCCGGAGCCGCCCCGTGAGCCGGACCCGCCGTCTCCCCCCGAGCTCCCCCCTGTGGAGCCCGATGAGCCGCCAAAGGAAGAGGCCGTTCCTGAGCCTGAGCCGGTGACCCCTGAGCCCGAACCTGCGGCGGAGGTCCCGGCAGAGCCGGAGGCAGCTGTGGAGCCTGAGCCTGCGGCAGAGCCGGAGGCCCCTGGGGAGGAACCGGAAGCGGAGGCCGCACCGGCAGAGCCGGAGGCCCCTGTGGAGGAACCGGAGGGGGAGACCGCACCGGCAGAGCCCTCTGCGGAGGAGCCTGCCTCCGAGGAGGCAGCTCCAGCGGAGGAGGCCAAGCCCAAGACGGTCAAAAAAGCTCCCGCCAAACGGGGGAGCAAACGCAAACAATAACGCACGGCCGTAAGACGGCCATTTAGGAGGTAACTATGAGTAAGGGTGAAGCTCTCGGCATGGTCGAGACCCGTGGCCTGGTGGGCGCCATCGAGGCCGCCGATGCCATGACCAAGTCCGCCAACGTGGCGCTTGTGGGCTATGAAAAGATCGGCTCCGGCCTGGTCACCGTCATGGTCCGGGGCGACGTGGGCGCGGTCAAGGCGGCTGTGGACGCGGGCTCCGTCGCCGCCGAGAAGGTGGGCGAGGTGATTTCCGTCCATGTGATCCCGCGTCCCCACACCGACGTGGAGAAGATCCTGCCCAAAGACCTGTAACTGAGGTGGTATGAACCGTGGAGAAGCAGACCTATGAGATGTTTGTGGCTCTGGTCACCCGGCTGGTCATCGAGGAGCTGGAAAAATTTCAGCGCTCGGTGCCCATCGGCGTGTCCAACCGGCATATCCATCTGGACCGGGCGGATATGGACATCCTGTTTGGCCAGGACAGCGAGCTGACCTTCAAAAAGGAGCTGGGCCAGCCGGGCCAGTTTGCTTGCGAGGAAACCGTGACCCTCCATGGACCCAAGGGGGAGCTGAGCCGCGTGCGCGTGCTCGGCCCCCTGCGGAGAGAGTCCCAGGTGGAGGTGTCCGTCACGGACGGGTTTGCCCTGGGCGTGCGGCCTCCCGTCCGGGAGTCCGGAAAGATCGCGGGCACCCCGGGCGTGACCATTGTGGGCCCCAAGGGGACGATTGAAAAGGATACCGGCACCATTGCCGCCCTGCGGCACATCCACCTGGACCCGGAGACGGCCCAGCGCATCGGCGTGAAGGATAAGCAGATGGTGAAGGCGGAGATCCGCGGCCTGCGGGGCGGGATTTTGCACAATGTGCTCATTCGGGTGTCCGAGCAGTTCGCGCCGGAGATGCACATCGACGTGGACGAGGCCAACGCCATGGGCGTGAAGAACGGCGACCGGGCCTACATCATTGTGGACTGAGCATAGCTTGAGGGTGGAGAGACTATGAGCCATGACATGACGGCGTGCAACGAAACTCTGCTGGAGTTTGAGCGCCTCATTGAAGAACATCGCAGCAACCCCTGGACGGGCCCCCTGCGCACCGGCGTGGACCTGGGCACCGCCAACATCGTTTTAGCCGTGGTGGACCAGGAGAACCGGCCCGTGGCCGGGGCCACCTACCCCTCCACCGTGGTGCGGGACGGCGTGGTGGTGGACTACATGGGCGCGGTGCACGCCGTCACCCGGCTGAAGGCCGAGCTGGAGGACCAGCTGGGCGTGACGCTGGAGGCGGCGGGCTGCGCTATCCCGCCGGGCATCGTGACGGGGAGCGTGAAGGCCATCGGCAACGTGGTAGAGGCGGTGGGCTTCCGCCTGACCAGCACCGTGGATGAGCCCACGGCGGCGGCCTCTGTGCTGGGTATTACCGACGGGGCAGTGGTTGACGTGGGCGGAGGCACCACCGGCATCAGCATCCTGAAAAACGGAGAGGTCATCTATGTGGATGACGAGCCCACCGGCGGCACCCATATGACGCTGGTGCTGGCGGGCTTTCACGGGTGCGATACCAAGGAGGCCGAGCTGATGAAGCGGGACCCGGCCCAGGAGCACAGCGTGTTCCCGGTAATCAAGCCGGTGGTGGAAAAAATGGCCGCCATTGTCAAGCGCTGCCTGGCAAAATACCCGGTGGACACGGTTTATGTGGTGGGCGGCGCCTGCTGTTTCACCGAGTTTGAGACCGTGTTCCAAAAGTATCTGGAAGTACCCGTGGTGAAGCCGGCGGCTCCCCTGTTGGTGACGCCGCTGGGCATCGCGATGAATTGCACCGATTAAACAAGGCGGTGAAATCCATTGACCGAACAAGAGCGTAAAGACATGGCCCTCGCTCTGCTGGCCGACGAGTTGGCGGAGCGGGTGCTGCAAAAGCTGGTGGACCGGCAGAAGCGGGCGCTGGTGGTGGTCACCGGCGCGGCCATCGGGGTTCCCGCCGCGCTGGAAGGCTTGAAGGAGCTGCGCAAGGAGGGCTTTACCTACCATGTGCTCATGACCCGCAGCGCCATGTATGTGACGGGTGAAGAGGCCGTTCGCGCCGCGTTGAATCCGGAGGAGCTCTGGGTAGAGTCGCCGGACGGGTTCCCCGAGCAGGTGGCCGCCCGGTTCGACACCATCCTGGCGCCTGCCCTGACGGTGCGCACGGCGGCTTATCTGGCCAACTGCATGCCGGAAACCCCTGCCGCCACCATGATTTTCAATGGGCTGATGAAGGGAAAAAATGTGGTGATCGCCGTGGACGGGGCCTGCCCGGACAACCCAAAGCGGAAGGAGCTGGGCTATCACATGACCCCGGCCCTGCGGGACGTCCTGCACGAGAACCTGGAAAAGCTCCAGGCCTACGGCGCCCGCCTGACCCCGGCGGAGGACATGGCCAAGGCCGTGCGCAAGGCGGTGTACAGCTTCCTGCCCGCGCAGGCGGCAAAGGCCAACCCTCCCGCCAAGGCTGAACAGCCCGCGGCGCAGGGAGGCAGAGTGATACGTCCCGCTATGACGGGCAAGGTGTTCAGCGTGAAGGCGGTGAACACCGCTCCTCGGGGCGCGGTAATTCTGGTCCCCAAGGGGACCATCGTCACGGCGCTGGCCTCCGACGAGGCCCGAAGGCTGGGCGTGACCATTCAAATTGAGTCGTAAGAAAGGTGGAGCAAAATGTATTTAGGCAGAGTGATCGGAACGGTAGTCTCCACCAGCAAGAATCAGGACCTGGTCGGCATGAAGCTGCTCATCGTGGAGAAGCTCACCGAGCGCCTGGAGCGGGAGGGTAGCACCGAAATTGCTGTGGACTCCGTGGGCGCGGGCACCGGCGAGATCGTCATTGTGAGCCAGGGCAGCTCGGCCCGGTACGTGTTCAAAAATCCCACCGCCCCCATCGACAAGGCCATCGTGGGCATTGTGGATACGGTGGAGGTGGGCTGATGGCAAACCTCTACACCAAGGGCGGCGATAAGGGCCAAACCAGCCTGGTGGGCGGGGGCCGGGTGAGCAAATCCGACCCCAAGGTGGAGTGCTACGGCACCATCGATGAGGCCAACTCCATGCTGGGCCTGGCCTATACTCAGACCGACAACGAATTTATCCGCGCCACGGTCCGCAAAATTCAGGGGCGGCTGTTTTCCGTGGGCGCGGAGCTGGCCAGCGACTCGCCGGAAACCGCTGCGGCCCTCAAGGGAAATATCTCTGAGGAGGACGTGGCGTTCCTGGAGGGTGTGGTGGACGCCTGCACCGAGACCACCGGAAAGCAGACCCATTTTGTCATCCCCGGCGTGGACCCCGCCTCGGCGGCGCTCCACGTGGCCCGGACCATCGTCCGGCGGGCGGAGCGGCGGATTGTGGAGCTGCCTGTGCGGGAAGTGCTGGTGCGCTACATCAACCGCCTGTCCGACGCCATCTACGCCATGGCACGCCTCCAGGAGGACCTGACCCAGATGCGGGAAAAGGTAACGGATTTGGTAAAAGAGGCGATGGCGCAGCAGAATAGCGGCGGTCTTCCTCCCATGAGCCTGGACGTCCTCCACCGCATGGCGGAGCGGGCCGTGGAGAAGTCCAAGGAGCTGGGCGTTCCGGTAGTGTTTTCCGCCGTGGACGCGGGGGGCAACCTGGTGCTGCTCCAGCGGATGGAAGGGGCCTTTGTGGGAAGCGTGGAGGTAGCTCAGGGCAAAGCCTACACCGCCTACGCATTCCAGATGCCCACCCACGAGCTGGGCGCGGCCTCCCGGCCGGACGGCCCCCTCTACGGGATCGAAAACTCCAACCCGGGCAAGATCATCCTGTTTGGCGGCGGATTCCCCTATATCGTGGACGGCAAGGTGGCCGGGGGGATCGGCGTGTCCGGCGGGACGGTGGAGCAGGACATGGAGATCGCGCGTTACGCAATGTTGATTTAAGGAGGGACCACGCATATGAATTTTGACGAACAACTGGTGGCCAGCATCGTCAAGCAGGTGCTCAGCAAGGTGGACATGGGCAGCGCCGAGCCCAACTGCGCCGCCGCAGGCGGCGACTGGGGCGTGTTCGAGACCATGAACGAGGCCGTGGAGGCCGCCGCCGCCGCCCAGAAAAAATACCTGAACTGCTCCATGCACGACCGGGCTGCCTATGTTCAGGCTATCCGGGACGTGGTGCTGGAGGAGGAAAATCTGGACTACATCTCCCGCCTGGCTGTGGAAGAGACGGGCATGGGCGCCTATGAGTACAAGCTGGTGAAAAACCGTCTGGCGGCTACCAAGTCTCCCGGCATCGAGGACCTGACCACCGACGCCATGAGCGGCGACGACGGCCTGACCCTGGTGGAGTATTCTCCCTTTGGGGTCATCGGCTCCATCACCCCCACCACCAACCCAACCGAGACGGTAATCTGCAACTCCATCGGGATGCTGGCGGCGGGAAATTCTGTGGTGTTCAGCCCCCATCCCCGGGCAAAAATGGTGTCCCTGCACCTGATCCAGCTTATCAATCGGGCGCTGGCCCGGGTGGGCGCGCCCGCCAATCTGGTGGTTACCGTGGCCGAACCCTCCATTGAGAACACCAACGCCATGATGAACCATCCCCAGGTGCGTATGCTGGTGGCCACCGGCGGCCCCGCCATTGTCAAGACGGTGCTGTCCAGCGGCAAGAAGGCCATCGGCGCGGGCGCGGGTAACCCCCCCGTGGTGGTGGACGAGACCGCCAACATCGAGAAGGCCGCCCAGGACATCGTGGACGGGTGCAGCTTCGACAACAACCTCCCCTGCATTGCGGAGAAAGAGGTTATCGTGGTGGACTCCGTGGCCGACTACCTTATGTTCAACATGAAGAAGAGCGGCGCTTACGAGGTCAAGGACCCTGAGCTCATCGACAAGCTGGTGAAGCTGGTGGTCCAGGAGGACGGCAAGCACCCCGTCACCGCCTTCGTGGGCAAGAGCGCCAAGTATATTCTGGAACAGGTGGGTGTCAGCGTTGGTCCCGAGGTAAAGGTCATCATGATGGAGACCGCCGAGGACCACCCCTTTGTGCAGGTGGAGCTGATGATGCCCATTCTGCCTGTGGTGCGGGTTCCCGATGTGGACACCGCCATTGATATGGCTGTGCGGGTGGAGCACGGCAACCGCCACACCGCCATGATGCACTCCCGGAACGTGGATAAGCTGACCAAGATGGCCAAGCTGATCCAGACCACCATCTTTGTGAAGAACGGCCCCTCTTACGCCGGGATCGGCGTGGGTGGTGAGGGCTGTACCACATTCACCATCGCTGGTCCCACCGGAGAGGGGCTGACCACGGCCAAGTCCTTCGCCCGGCGGCGCAGGTGTGTGCTGGTGGGAGGCCTGGACGTCCGATAATCGGAAGGGGTGCGCCTTATGTCTGAAAATTTGATCGCCCAGGTCCAGAGCGCGGGCGTGGTGGGGGCCGGCGGGGCCGGCTTCCCCACCCACGTCAAGCTCAATGCCAAGGCTGACACGGTTATCATCAATGGGGCGGAGTGCGAGCCTCTGCTCCGGGTGGACCAGCAGCTCATGGACCGTCAGGCGGAAAAACTGCTCACCGCCCTGGAGCTGATCGTGGACCAGGTGGGGGCGGAACGGGGCGTGGTGGCGCTGAAGGAGCACTATCACGCCGCGGCGGATTCCCTGAAGCGGGAGCTGCCCCGCCATCCGAGGCTCAGCGTCCATCTGCTGGGCGCGTTCTATCCGGCGGGCGACGAGCAGGTCATTGTCTATGAAGTCACGGGCCGCATCGTCCCGGAGGGAGGCATTCCCCTGAACGTGGGCGTGGTGGTCACCAATGTGGAGACCGCCCTCAACGTGCTGGACGCCTCCCAGGGAAAGCCGGTGGTGGAGAAATACGTCACCCTTACCGGCGCGGTACGCACGCCCAAGACTGTCAAGGTGCCTCTGGGCATCACCGTGGCGGAGGCGCTGGCTTTGGCCGGCGGTCCCACCGTCAGCGATTACAAGGTGGTCAACGGCGGCCCCATGATGGGTAAGATCGTCGGCATAGACAGCGCCGTGACCAAAACCACCAAGGGCCTGATCGTGGTTCCGGCGGGGCAGCCCCTGCTGGTGAGCCTGGAGCGGCCCATCACCGACTCCACCCGACGGGCTGCCACCGCCTGTATGCAGTGTTCCCTGTGCTCCGAGGTGTGCCCCCGCCATATGCTGGGCCACCGTATCGAGCCCCACAAGCTCATGCGGGTGGCGGCCTACGGCAGCCTGTGCGACCCGGAGCAGACCCCCATGAACGCCTATCTGTGCGTGGGGTGCCGCCTGTGCGAGTACGCCTGCGTCATGGGGCTCCAGCCCTGGAAGCTCAACAACAACATGAAGAATATCCTGGCAGGGAAGGGCATCCGCAACAGCTTGAACAACAAGCCGGAGCAGGCCGCCCCCTTCCGGGATTTCAAACGCTACCCGGTGCACAAGCTGATCCATCAGCTGGGCCTGTCCGCCTACGACGTGGCCGCGCCTCTGGACGAGGCCGTCCCCGCCTATGACAAGGTGACGCTGCCCCTGCGGCAGGGGGCGGGCGCTCCCTCCGAGCCGGTGGTGGCCGTGGGCGGCCATGTGGAAAAGGGCGATCTGATCGCCAAGATACCCGAGGGCAAGCTGGGCTCCGCCCTCCACGCCAGCATCACGGGAACGGTAACGGCCATTGACGGCGACAGCATCGTCATTCAGGCTTGACGACTTTGTAAGAAAAGAGGACGCTTATGGGAAAGTCGATTGGATTGATCGAGCTGAAGAGCATCCCCGCCGGGGTGCAGACCGCCGATGAAATGCTGAAGGCCGCCAATGTGGAGCTGCTGGTGGCCACCGCCATCTGCCCGGGCAAGTACATCATCCTCATCTGCGGGCAGGTGGGGGCCGTCAAGAGCTCGATGGAGACGGGCCGTCAGGTGGCGGGGACCTACCTCATCTGCCACCACACCATCAACAACGTGCACGACTCCGTCCCCGGCGCTCTGATGGGCACTGTGGAGGTGGAGAAGATTGCCGCCATCGGCATGGTGGAGACCATGTCCGCCCTCACCATCGTGCGGGCGGCGGATATCGCGGCCAAGGCCTCCAACGTCACCCTCTTGGACGTGCGGGTGGCCCGGGGCCTGGGCGGCAAGGGCTTCCTCACCCTGACGGGGGAGGTGTCCGCTGTGAAGTCGGCTATCAGCAACTGCCTGACCCAGTTGGCAGACACCGGGGACATTACCAGCACCTGTGTGATTCCCTCTCCCCACAAGGGCCTGCTGGAGAAACTGAACTAACGACCATCAAACCAGCCCGGTCGGGGAGTTACCGGCCGGGCCGGTGCCATTAGAAAATCATAAAGGAGTGTGTTGGCCATGGACAAGGAACCGCTTGACAGTCTGTTGAAATTCGGCGCGACGACGGAGGGCAAGATCCGCCTCATCCAGGAGACCGTCCCCGGCAAACAGGTGACCCTGGCCCACATCATCGCCAGCCCGGATGAGATCATCTACAAAAAGCTGGGCCTTGATCCCGAGATTGACTACAAGCAGTCCGCCATCGGCATCTGCTGCCTGTGCCCGTCGGAGACGGCGGTCATCGCGGGGGACGTGGCCCTCAAGACCTCTAAGGTGGAGATGGGCTTTATCGACCGGTTCAGCGGCACGCTGATCTTCACCGGACGCATTTCAAACGTGCAGTCGGCCATGCAGGGCATCACCAACTTTTTGCAGAACAAGCTGGGCTTTACCGTCTGCGAGATCACCAAGACATGAAAAAGATCATGTTCGTGGGCCGCAGCGAGTGCGGCAAGACCACCCTCACCCAGGCGCTACGGGGAGACACCATCGCCTACCACAAGACCCAGTATGTCAACCACCACAGCGTGGTCATCGACACGCCGGGGGAGTATGCCCAGACCGCCACTCTGGGCCGTGCGCTGGCGCTCTTTTCTTACGAGGCGGACGTGGTGGGGCTGTTGCTGAGCAGCATTGAGCCCTATTCGCTGTACCCGCCTGCGGTGGCGGCCTGCTGTAACCGGCCGGTCATCGGCATTGTCACCCAGATCGACCAGGAGAAGGGCAACGTGGAGCGCGCCCACAACTGGTTGAAAATGGCTGGGGCCGACCCCGTTTTCCATGTCAGCTCCTACACAGGGGAGGGGATTTGGCAGATCCTCAACTACCTGAAGGAACCGGGAGACGTGCTCCCCTGGGAGACGGAGGAGGAGGCCAACCAAAAGCGGACGGTACTGTCCGACAAGGATAAAGAGTTCTAAGTCCGGCCGATGGATATTTCCTGTCCATCGGCTGGACTTTTTTGTCCCCAATAGGGGAAAGGCTTGTTCGCCGGAGAGGAAAAACCGGTGACAGCAAATACTTACGGTTGACAAGAGGGCGGGCTTTCGATATCATCAAAGCATGGAAAAGCGCGAATTTTTCCGAAGGAGGGATATGAAATGCAGAAAAATAACCGGATTGTGATCGTGGGCGCGGTGCTTTTGGCAGTGCTTTTGGCAGTGCTGGGCACCGTGTGGGCGTCCACCCGGCCCGCCGTCAGCGCGGGAAGCAAGACCATTACCGTGGAAGTGATCCATAAGGACGAGAGCAAGAAAAGCTTTACCTATACCACCGATGAGGAGTATCTGGACAAGGTGCTGGTGGGCGAGGGCCTGGTGGAGGACAATCAGGGCCCCTACGGCCTGTACATTGAGGAGGTGGACGGCGAGAGGGCCGACTACAACGTGGACGGCGGCTATTGGAGCATTGAACAGAACGGTGAGCGCGCGGCCACGGGCGCCACTGAGATCCCCGTTCATGACGGCGACCACTTTGCTTTGATCTATACCGTTGGATAGGCAGGGAGCGGGGCACAGGGCCGGGCTGGCGCTGTCAGAGGTGGCCCTGTTCGGCATCCTGGGCGGGTTGACCTTCGCGGCCAAGGTGGCGATGGCGGCCTTTGCCAATATTGAGCCGGTGTCCCTGATGGTGATGCTGTTTGCCGTCGTCTTTGGGCGCAAGGCGGTATACCCCATCTACGTCTATGTGCTGATGGAGTTTATTCTCTATGGCCTGAACCTGTGGTCCATCAATTACCTGTATATTTGGGTGATCCTGGCCGGGGCGGCCTGGCTGTGTCGGGGGATGACCGCCCCCCTGGGCTGGGCCATCCTGTCCGGCCTGTTTGGGCTGCTGTTTGGCACGCTGTGTGCGCCGGTGTATTTCATCACCGGCGGCTGGGCCTATGGGGTCACCTGGTGGGTCAACTGCATCCCCTTTGATATCGCCCATTGCATCGGTAACTTTGTGATCGCGCTGATACTCTTTGTTCCCTTGCGAAAGGTGCTGGAGCAGCTGTACCGCAGGATGAGAGGAGCTAAGCCGCTGGAGACCAAGAATGGGAAGGATTAAAAACACGCCAACCGGCAGATTGTGCCGGTTGGCGTTTCCTATTTCACGTCTATCACGGAATAATCCCCGAAACGCAGGATTTCTCCGGTTTGAAAATCCAGAGGAGTCTTAAAAATGGGCCCATTCACCGCCAAGGTGTGATACTCGCCGTTTTCCCCGCACACGTCGATACCAGCATCCTTCATAAGGCGCATGGCGTCCGGATCAATACAGCGCCCCAACAGGCTCTCCGGCAGGAGGGTGTGGTTGATGCTCTTGATAAGGCAGCGGTAGCCCAGGCGGATCAGCTCGCGCACATTGTCCTCCCGTCCACGCTGCCATAAAGGGAACAAAGGGGTCAGGCCGGTGTTGCGGCATCGGGCCTCCTCCCAGGCCCGGTTGCCCTCCAGGTCGATGTCGCCGAAAGCGGCCCCCTCCGCGCCCAGGCCCTTGGCCCTGAGAAGTCCACGCTCCAGGGCGGTGTGGTAATCCTCCCCGGCGGACGGGCATAGAATCATGGGAAGCCCCAGCGCCGCCTCATATTTTTGAAGCATATCCATATCCGCACCGTGGAAATAGGAGCGGTCCGCGTCCCGTTTCACCATGACCAGCAGGCAGACGGGAACGTGTCCGGCTTCAATCATTTTGTGGAGGGCAAGGGTGCTGTCCTTGCCGCAGCTGTAGGACATGACAAATTTCATAGGCCTCTCCCTCAAATCATGTTTTTCTGCCTGATAGGATAGCATATTAGAGCAGAAAAGTCTAGTAGAAAAGACTCTTGTCAACAGGTGAGATTAGGAGTAAAATAATCCACCATGGGGAGCTTTCCGGCGGGAAGGCCGCCGGGAAAATACGACAGATAAGATATGAGGATGTGGCTATGGAACAACAAAACATCAAAATCGGGCTGCCCCGGGCCATGCTGTATTACCGCTACCGGGTGCTGTGGCGCACCTTTTTTCAGGAACTGGGAATGGAGACGGTGGTGAGCGTTCCCACCAACCGGGATATCCTGGAGCAGGGAACGGCATTGGCCATTGACGAGGCGTGCCTGTCGCTGAAAATCTACCTGGGCCATGTGGCGGCGCTGGTGGGAAAGTGCGACTACATCCTGGTGCCCCGGGTGAGCAGCTTTGATCGGCACCGGAGCATGTGCACCCGGTTTGAATCCACCCCCGACCTGGTGCGGAACGTGTTCCGCAATTCCGGGCAGAAGCTTTTGTCCTATGAGGTGGACGAGGAGATGAAAAAGAAGGGGGAGGAGGAGGCCTTTCTGGAAATGGGCAAGGCCCTGGGGTGCTCCGCCAAAGCGGTAAAGCGGGCCTATAAGCAGGCAAAAAAGGCAGAGCTCAGCCAGCACAAGGAACGGGTGCAGAAGTACGAGCAGCAGTATAAGAAGGAGAATATGAAGGTGCTTATTGCCGCCCATAGCTATGTGGCGGAGGACCCCTATATGGGCAAGCCGGTCAGCGACTACCTGAAGCGGGTGGGCGTGATTCCCCTGCGGGCGGATATAGTGGACCGGGAGGCGGCGCTGAAGCACAGCCGGGAGCTGTCCCCCACCTGCAAGTGGGAAATCAACCGGGAGATTTTGGGCGGCATCGCCATGCACATGGAGGACGTGGACGGCATTATCTTGCTCAGCGCTTTCCCCTGCGGGCCGGACGCCATGGTCAACGAGCTGATTACCCGCCGGGTCAAGGGCGTGCCCATTCTGAATCTGGTGCTGGACAGCCAGAGCGGCATCGCCGGGGTGGAGACCCGTCTGGAGAGCTTTATCGATATCATCCGCTTTAAGGAGGGGAAACTGTAATGGCCGAAGCAAAAACGAGAAACGTCTCCTTTCCCCGGTACGCGGAGTACAACTGTGCCTTCAAATACATTGTGGAGCAGGCGCTGGGGTGCAAATACGTCATGCCGCCGGTGCTGACCAAGCGGACCATGGAGCTGGGCACCAAGTACAGCCCTGACTTTGTGTGCACGCCCTTCAAGACCATGCTGGGCAGCATGATCGAGTCGCTGGAGGCAGGGGCGGATACCCTGCTCATGACCCACGGCCTGTGCCGTTTGGGGTACTATGGGGAGCTTCTGGAGCAGATTTTGCGGGATTTGGGCTATCAGTTTGACTTCATCAACCTGTCCGACTACGACATGGGCAAGAAGAAGGAATATTTGCGCATTATAAAGCGGTTCAATCCCAAAGCCAACCCGGCCCGATTCCTGGCCCAGTTCATGGAGGGAGTCCGGATGGTGGAGTATGTGGACGAGCTCACCTGCGAATACTACAAAAACTGCGGCTTTGACGCTGCCGACGGCCAGTATAAGCGGGCGTATCAGGACTTTCTGACCGCCATGTACACCGCCCAGGGCAGAAGCGACGTAGAGGGGGGCTACCGGTCCGCCAAGCGGGCGATGCAGTCCGTGCCGCTGAATAAGCCCCAGCGGCCCTTGCGGGTGGGCATTGTGGGCGAGTTCTACACTGCCATGGACGCCTTCTCCAACCTGGAGCTGGAGCAGAAGCTGGCCGACATGCGGGTGGAGGTTCACCGCTGGATGAATGTTACCAACCAGTTTTTGCGCTACGGCAGCGGGCAGAAAAACCTGCGGGTGAAGATTCAGGACCTGTGCGCCTATGATATGGGGCCCACCTCCACCGCCAACATTTGGTATGCCCGGGAGTGCGCCGAGCGGGGATACGACGGATTGGTTCACATCAAATCCGCCACCTGCACGCCGGAAATCGACGTGATGCCGGTGCTGCAAAACATCAGCGCGGATTACAAAATCCCGGTGCTCTACCTGACCTATGACGCCCAGACCAGCGATGTGGGGCTCATGACCCGGCTGGAGGCGTTTTATGATATGATTGAGATGAGAAAGAAGGTACTCTAAGTTGGAACATGCGTATTTAGGCATTGACGTGGGGTCCATCTCCACCAAGGGCGTCATCATCGACAAGAAGAACAACATCCTGTCCAGCCAGTACATCTGGACCCAGGGCGACCCCATCGGCGCGGTGAAAGAGCTGGTGCGGCTGCTGGAGCAGGGCTTTGACAAGGAGAAGTACAAGATCGTGGCCACGGGCACCACCGGCAGCGCCCGGAAGCTGGTGGGAACCATTGTGGGAGCCACGATGGTGAAGAATGAGATCACCGCCCACGCCGTGGGAACCACCACCTTTTATCCCGAGGTGCGCACTATTTTGGAGATCGGCGGCCAGGACTCCAAGATCATTCTGGTGGAGAACGGCGTGGCGGTGGATTACGCCATGAACACCCTGTGCGCCGCGGGCACCGGGGCCTTCCTGTCCAGCCAGGCCAAGCGCCTGGGCATCGAGGTGGAGGAGATCGGGGACTACGCCCTGCGTTCCACCCACCCCACCCAGATCGCCGCTCGGTGCACCGTGTTCGCCGAATCCGACCTGGTTCACAAGATCCAGATGGGCCACCCCCGGGAGGATATCATCGCGGGCGTGTGCAACGCGGTGGCGGCCAACTACCTGAACAACGTGGGCAAGGGCAAAAAAATCGTCTCCCCGGTGGTATTCCAGGGGGGCGTGAGCAAAAACAAGGGCGTCGTCGCTGCCTTTGAGCGCACCTTGGGCTGTAAGGTCATCGTGGACCCCAACGGGCACCTGATGGGGGCTTTGGGTGTGGCCATCCTGGCCCGGCGGGGCAGCGGACGGCAGGAGTTTGACTTCGCCATCGAGAACATGGAGTTCCGCACCCGGGAGGCCAGCTGTGGCGGGTGCTCCAACCACTGTGAGATCATCTGCGTGTACCGGGGAGATCAGCTGATTGACTCCTGGGGCAACCGCTGTGAGCGGGGCGCGAGAGTGCACTGAAAAAAGGACCGGCGGGAAATCCTCCCGCCGGTCCTTTTTCCGTGTTATAGCGTTTAATTGCCGCGCTTGACCAATAGGGCTGCGGTCTCAACTTGCTTATCATTGTCCAAACTCAAATTCATATCCTGTTCAATGATCGGCA
>CAOKLO010000030.1 GCA_948469375.1 uncultured bacterium
ACTCGACTTTTTTTGCTATCCTGGTCTATATGCCGGGCTGGCCCATCATACGGATTAGGCGGAGAATGCGCCCTTGTGTCCGGACTGGTCGGTCTGGGCCGCTTTGCACAGGCCAATACACCCAATCCGAAGGAGATCATCATAGGTATAGATGCAGTCCTTGTCCAATGTGTGAACGCAGTCCCCGATTACCTTGCCCACAAGCCCCATATTTTCTTCTACTTTTTACTCGCTGTTCTTTTGTAGGCGACAGCATGGTTTCAGGTACTGTGTTCAGAAGTATAACTTTCAAAAATTCAGCTGCGCATGGTCATTGTTTACCATTTCTTAATCTACTCCCTCTTGTTTTTTTCAGCGGCTTCCGCTATACTAGGAAGACGTATAAAGTTGACATAATGCGCGGGCGTTCGACACGCTCCGGTTCTGAAAGGATGCCTTTTCATGAGCAGATCACCTAAACGGGCGGCCAAACGCAAGCCCCCCTTCCTCCAGCGCCTGGCCAAGGGCCTGTACATCACGCTGTTTATTCTTTCCTTGATCGTGGTGGCAGGGTACGCCGCCCTGAACATTTTCGCCCCCGAGCCCACAGTGGACCGCCAGGTCACCATCGACCCAGACCGCCGCGAGGTCCCCTCCGTTTCCAGCACGGCGCCGGACGGCGCCGGCAGCTCCGCCGCGCCCAATCCCGACGCCCTGGTGCTCAACCGCCGGGAAGGGGTGTACACCTGCCTGCTGCTGGGCGTAGCCGATCAGGGGGGCACCGACACCATTATGCTGGGCGTGTTCGATACCAAGGCCCAGCGGGCTTCCCTCATCTCCATCCCCAGGGACACGGTGGTGTACTACGGCGGCAAGTATCAGAAGGTCAATGCCACCTATGCCGGCGGCGAGGAGGCAGTGGCGGAAGCGGTACGCGACCTGTTGGGCGTGCCCATTGACTACTGGGTTTCGGTCAACCTAAAGGCGTTCTCCACTATTGTGGATCAGATCGGCGGGGTGTATTTCGACGTGCCGGTGAACATGGACTACGAGGACCCCTACCAGGACCTGTACATCCACATTCCTGCGGGCTATCAGCTGCTCAACGGCAAAAAGGCCGTGGGCGTCATGCGCTGCCGGAACTGCTATGCCAACGCCGATATCGGCCGCACCGCCACCCAGCGGGCTTTCCTTATAGCCCTGGCCAAGCAGACCATCACCCCGTCCAACGTGGGCAATGTCACCGCCCTCATCAACACCTTCAGCCAATATGTCCGCGCCGATATGCCGCTGAATGACATGGTGTACTTCGGCACCCAGGCCGTGGGCATGAATTTTGACACGGCATTGAGCACCGGCTCCCTGGAGGGCGAGTGGATCAGCCCCTATTGGCAGCTGAACGACGAATCTGTGCTGGCCTTGGTCAACAGCTTGGGCATTTATCAGGAGGAGGTCCCTCTCAAGGCCCTGCATATCGTCCATCCGTAACGTTTATTGGAATATAAAAGAGTCCCGGCCATCTGGCCGGGACTCTTTTTGTGCTTTGATTATGCTGCGGGAATGACGAAGATTTGTCCAGGCCAAATCTGGTTGGGGTTCTTGATAACGTTTCTGTTGGCCTCATAGATAACGGTCCACTTGGAACTGTCGCCGTACTGGGCCTTGGCAATCTTCGACAGGTTATCGCCGCTGACCACAGTATAAGTACCCTCGGGCTGGGGCTCGGGAGTGGGCTCCGGCTCGGGCTCGGGAAGGGGCTCGGGTTCCGGCTCAGGCTCGGGCTCAGGCTCAGGCTCGGCGGGGAGCTTCACCGTGATGTTCCCGGCGGGTTCGCCATACGCCTCGGCGGTGACGATGCCCTTCAGCTCTTCCTTGATGTAGTCCATCAGCACCTCGTCCAGGGGCAGGCCCAGGTCGTAGTTTACGGAGGCAGCGGAGAAGGCATAATAGGTATCGCCGCCGGCGGCCATGAAGTCATTGGTGGCGATGGCGTAGGTGGCCTCGGGGTCGAACTCCTTACCGCCCACGGTTTGGATGGTCACGCGCTTGATGCTGGCGGGCTTGTGGTAGGTGGAGCCGGGATACAGGTCGCCCTCGTCGAACTCCTGCTCAGTGTCAACGGTGAACTCGATGCCGCTGACCTGGGGGAAGCCGCCGATGGCGGTGGGAGTGCAGTAGGTGGACGCCTCCAGGGCCTCCAGCAGCTCAGCGCCGGTGACCTTGACGATGCTCAGGGTGTTGCCGAAGGGCAGCACGGTGTTCACGTCCTTCTTGGTGATGTCGCCCGCCTCGATGGTGGCCCGGATGCCGCCGCCGTTGGTGATTGCCGCGTCCACGGTCTCGCCGTTCTCCTTGGCGCCCCAGACCAGCGCGTCGCAGATCAGGTCGCCCAGGTTGGTCTCCTGGGTACGGTTGCCGGGGTCCTTGTCGCCGTTGAGCTTGACCTCGGTCTCAGCAAACACGGCGCCGTAGTCGTCGTCGATCTCCTTCTGGATGGCGGCGGCCCGGTCGGCCACCTCCTTGACCTCGTCGGTCAGGGTCTCGGCGGACACGCTCTCCACCTTGGTCTCAAAAGCGTCCTCGCCCTTGGTGATGGTGACCACGCCCACGTTGGCCAGCTTGGTGCCGGTGGAGGTGATGACGGTGTCGCCCACCTTGCCGTCGGTCACGCCCTCAGCGGCCTGGACCTTGTCCAGGGTGGAGTGGGAGTGGCCGTCGATGAACAGGTCGATGCCCTCGACCTCCTTGAGCAGGTCCACGGAACGGTTGCCCTTGGACTCGTCGTCGATGCCCAGATGGCCCAGGCAGACGATGTAGTCGCACTCATCGGCCTTGAGGGCGTCCACCTGCTTCTGAGCGATGTCAAACATCTCCTTGCCCGCCGGGATGGTCACGCCCTTGATCTTGGCGGGGTGGGCCTTGGTGGCGGTTTCGGGGGTCTCCAGACCGAACACGCCGATCTTCACGCCGTCCTCAGTGGTGAAGGTCACGCTGTCCTTGAAGGCCACCTTGCCGTTGTACAGCACGTTGGCGGCCACGATCTGGAACTTGGCGTCCTTGGTGATCTTCTTCAGGTTCTCATAGCCGTAGTCGAACTCGTGGTTGCCCAGGGTGGCCACGTCGTAGCCCGCCAGGTCCATCAGCTCCACGGCGGTGGCGCCCTCAGAGACGCTGACCACAGGGTCGCCCTGGCTGAAGTCGCCCGCATCCACCAGCAGGACGAAAGCGCCCTCGGCCTCATACTTGGCCTTCAGCGCCGCCACTTTGGCGTACCCGGCGATGCCGCCGTGGACGTCGTTGGTGTGGAGGATGACGATCTTCTGGGCCTCCGCGAGGGGGGCCTCGCTGGCCTCTGGATCAGCGGACTCCACCGGTTCGCTCTCCTTGGGTTCGGCGCTCTCTGCCGGGGCCTCAGTGGTGGTGGGTTCGGAACTCGGAGTGGCTGCGTCGTCCGCCGCGAAGGCGGGCATAGCCATACCGAACACCATCACTAGAGCCAGCAACAGCGCCAAAAGCTTGCTTTTTGCTTTCATTGGTTCACCTTTCCCTTCTTTTCTTTCATCCGCTCCGCCCTTCTTCCAACAGGCTGACCGGATGTACCTGCTATTATACAAACTTCCCGCCGTTTTTTCAACCATATTTGCTTACTTTATCCAAATTTCTCTACAAGGCTTTCCGACAAAAAACGGGTCCCGGCTCTCCGGCCGGGGCCCGCTCCCATTATTTTGTAGCCCAGCTGCCGGTGGCGGCGGCGGTGAGGTAGGCGTTGATAAAGCCGTCCAGGTCGCCGTCCATGACGCCGTTCACGTTGGAGGTCTCAAAGGCTGTGCGGTTGTCCTTCACCAGCTGGTAGGGCATGAATACATAGGACCGAATCTGACTGCCCCACTCGATTTTCAGCTGCACGCCCTTGATGTCGGAGATCTTGTCCAGGTGCTCCTGCTCCTTGATCTGCATCAGCTTGGAGCGCAGCATCCGCATACAGGTGGCCTCATTCTGGAACTGGGACCGCTCCGTCTGGCAGGATACCACGATGCCTGTGGGCTTGTGGATCAGCCGGACGGCGGAAGAGGTTTTGTTGATGTGCTGGCCGCCCGCGCCGGAGGAGCGGTACACCTGGCGCTCAATGTCCTCGTCCCGGATCTCCACCTCCACGCTGTCGTCCAGCTCGGGCATGACCTCCACGGCGGCAAAGGAGGTCTGCCGCCTGGCGTTGGCGTCAAAGGGAGAGATGCGCACCAGGCGGTGGACGCCGTGCTCGCTCTTCAAATAGCCGTAAGCGTTGTCCCCCTCAATGCGGATGGCGGCGGACTTGATGCCCGCCTCGTCCCCGTCCTGGTAGTCCAGAACGGTGTAGGTAAAGCCGTGGCGCTCCGCCCAGCGGGTGTACATCCGGTAAAGCATCTGGGCCCAGTCCTGGGCCTCGGTGCCTCCCGCCCCCGCCTGGAGGGACACGATGGCCGGGGCGTTGTCGTACTCCCCGGACAGCAGCGTGGACAGGCGGGCGGTCTCCATCTCCTTGACCAGCGCGTCATAGCCGCCCTCCACCTCGGGAATTAGGGAGTCGTCTTCCTCCTCGTTGCCCATCTCGCACAGGGTCATCAAATCGTCCCAGGCGCTCTCCCGTTTGGCCTGGGCGTTCACCTTCCCCTCCAGGCTGCTGATGCGCTGCTGGACCTTTCGGGCCTTTTCCACGTTGTCCCAGAAGCCGTCGGCGGCGGACTGGGCGTGGAGCTCGTCCAGCTCCCGCTTGGCGGCCTCCAGGTCAAGGGCCCTGCCCAGCTTCTCCAGCTCGGGCTTCAGATTGTTGAGCTTCACCCGGTATTCATCAAATTGAAGCATCGCTGTTTCATCCTTCCGCGGCGTCTGCCGTTATTTTCCGTACAATTATATAGAATGCGGGGCCAAATGTAAAGGGCGAAAACGAAAAAACCACCGCGGCCCCGCAATGCGGGGTCACGGCGGTCTACCGCTGGCTGACCTGGGGGCCGGTCTGACCCCAAAAAATCAGGTCGTCCACATCCTGGGGCTGGGGCTCCGCGCTCCATGCAGTCCCGCGTTTTTCTGTCATAACAATCGCTCCTTTATCTACTGCTTCGGCTCTGTTTCAGCCCATACAAGTCAGTATATGCAGGTCGCGGTACAACGATGCTTAAAATTTTTGAGACGTCTGGATGCCCCTACTCGGCCCGCAGGGGGATCACGGTGTTGATCTCGAACCAGCCGCGCCCGTCGTGGATGGTCACCGTGCCGCCGTATTTCCCCGCGGTGTGGCGGATGGACTTGATGCCGTAGCCGTGATAGGCCTTGTCCTGCTTGGTGGTCACGGGCAGGCCGTCCTGGAACTCCAGCCGCCCGGGACAGTAGTTCTCACAGCGGATGACCAAAAAGTCCTTTTTCGCGTACACCGCCAGGTGAATCAGCCGTTTTTTCTTATCCTCGATGCCCAGCTCACATTCGATGGCGTTGTCCAAAATGTTTCCGAAAATGGTGCAGATGTCCATCACGTCCATGAACGCCAGCCGCGCCCCGTCGGCCACGCAGGTCAGCTCAATGCCGTGGCGGGCGCAGTACATGCTCTTGCCCGTCAGCACCGTGTCCAGCACCGAATTACCCGTCTTGTTCTGGGCCTCGTAGTCCCGGATTTCCTCCTCCATCCCGTCCAGGTAGGCGGAGCGCTTGGCGTCGTCCGTCTCCGCCCGGAGAACGGCAATCTGGTGCTTCAGGTCGTGGTATTTGTGGTTGATGACGTCGATGCTCTCCCGGGACTGCCGGTATTGGTTGTACTGGTTTTGCAGGATATTCTGAATGGCGTCCAGCTCACGCTGCATGTGCAGCTCGCACCGCTGGACGTGGTAGGCGTACAGCATTGCTACCCCCGCCAGGTCCACCAGGGTTCGGATATTGTAGATCTCCGTAAGGATCGAGCTGGTGAAGGGAATTCCGCTGTTGATAAAGCTGAGATTGCTCAAAAAGAAGCAGGCCAGAGCTATGAGAATGGGACTCCACAGCTCCTTGAGATGGAAATTCATGACGGTGAGTGGGTCCGGGCGGCGGGTTTCCATCCAATACATGAAAAAGAAAACGGCGGCATACACTCCCGCCACCATGACGGCGGACAGCACGTCCTTCTTCAGCCCCGCCTCCTGCCATCCCAGGGTGTACAGGGCATAGGAGTAGAGCTGCCACTCCAGCGAGGCGGCGAGCTCCGCCAGCAGGAAGGCCCGAACGGTGCAGTAGCCCACGCTGACCAGGGGCAGGTCGCAGCAGGCGGCGATGAGGGCGAACATCAGCCCCACCGCCATGATCATACAGGGCAGCCAGAAAATGATCCGCAGCCCGTCCGTCAGCTCCAAAAACAGGCACTGGACCACCAGTCCCAGCCCCAGGGTCACCCACAGGCGCGATCCGCTGAGCCGCTGGGTGCGGCTGCGGCCGCACAGCAGATAGGCAACCAGACAGGCTCCCCACTCGGCGATGGCGGTGACCAGCCGGGGAATGTCGGACAGATAGACGCCGCTCATGGGCCCACCCCGCCCACGCAGTCGGCCAGCGCCTCCAAAAACGGGCCGCGGCGGCCCCGGCTGATGAGCAGCTTGTCCCCCTGGACCACGGCGCAGCCGTCCTGAATGCCGTCCACATGCTCCAGGTTCACCAAATAGCCCTTGTTGCACCGGGCAAAGCCCTTGCCCTCCAGGGCCTTTTCCACCTGCTGGAGGGTGGCGGTGGAGGCATGTATGCCCGACCGGGTATGGAACATCAGCTGGCGGCCCAGACGTTCAATGTAGTAGATGCTGTCAACTTCCAGCCTGATGGCGCCGCCCTTCACCGCCACGGTAAGACATGCGTCATCCTTTTTCTTCACGTATTGCAGCGCCCGGCCCAAGCGCTGGGAAAAGGAAAAATAATTCAGTGGCTTGAGGATATAGTCCAGCGCGTTCACCGAATAGCCCTGAATGGCATACTGGGCCAGGTTCGTGACGAACACGATGACCACCTCCGGGTCCTTCTCCCGGACATAGCCCGCTGCCGTCATGCCGTCCATAAAGGGCATTTCCACGTCCATCAAAATCAGGTCGAATTCCGGCCTATAGCGCTCCACCAGGTCCTCGCCGTTGTCGTAGTGGGTGATCTGGAACGACCGGCCCGTCTCCCGGCCGTAGTCGCCGATGAACTGCTCCAGCTGAGCAAAGCACTTTGGGTCGTCCTCGGCGATGGCGATGCGGATCATCGGCGTTTCCTCCCTTTCGTCTGACAAAATTCCCAGGCCTCTTTCAGCCAGCTCAAAAGCTCATCATCCAATTCCGTTTCTTCCATCACGGCGATGTGGTGGGTCCAGCGGCCGGGATAGGGCTCCGCCGCCGCGGTGATGCGCGGGGACGAAGCCCGCCGTCCCAGACCGAAGCTCACCACAATTCCAGGGTCCTTTTTCCGCCTGGGGAGGGAAGCCATGGCGAACAGGCCGCGCCCGTAAAAGCTGATCTGGCTCTTCTGCACCTTCACCGACGCTTCGGGGAAGGCCGCGCTCAGCCTTTGAAACAGCGCCTGATATATCGCCAGCCGGTCGGGCTTTCCGTCAAAAAAGAACAGGATGTCGGTTTCGTAGTGCTCGGGCACATTCATGGCGACCTCCTCCTTTGCGATATCATACCACGAAGGAGGGGATTTGAAAAGAGCGTTTCGTTGAAATTCTCCAACAAAATCACGGGAAAATAAGGTGCCGGAAAGCGCCGCCCGGTGGGCGCTCGGCGTGGACGCGATTTTCCTTGTACCGCTCGTCCATCAGGGTGTTGGACATTTTGCCCTCATAGACGTCTACATACCATTCCACATGATCGCACACATAGGTTCCCTTCCCCCAGCGAATTTCCACCACATGTCTGGAAATAAGAATTTTCGATGCGTATGGATAATGCCGCGCTCTGCTTATGGAATCTAAATTACCGCTCTGAACAGGACAGCCCCTCCATGACAATACTGAATCTCAGTATATCATGGAGGGGTTATCATAAAGAATCTACATTGCAGTCCGGAAGCAAGGCCAAAACGCAGCCTTCACATTTCTTACAGCCGACAGATTATCCTCAAGGGCCATACGAGGGTCATCCGCGCTCCGCATACGCGCAAAACCGCATGAGGATGGTAGCCACCTGGGCCCGGGTCGCGAAGCCCCCGGGCTGGAGGGTGTAGCTGTTCACGCCGGTAATGAGCCCGGTGTGGACCGCCCACGCCATGGCGTCTACGGCATAGGAGCTCACCTGTCCGGCGTCGGCATAGACAGCCAGGTTGGCCCGGCCGCTCACGTCCAGACCCTTTTGCCGGGCATAACGGTAAAGAATCGCCGCCATCTGCTCTCGGGTGATGGCCAGGTCCGGCCCGAATTGGGTGGGTTCTATGCCGTTGACCACTCCAGTGGCGGCGGCCCAGGCCACCGGGACCGCATAATAGGCCCCCGGCGCCACGTCCCCAAACCCAGAGCCGCCCGCTGCTGGAGCGCCCTCGTAGCGGTGAAGAATGGTGACGATCATCCCCCGCGTGGTGGTGTCGCCGGGGCTGAACAGCGTTTGACCGGTGCCGTTCATCAGCCCCGCCTGATAGACATAGGACACGGCGTCCCGGAACCAGTCGTTCTGGCCCACATCCGTAAAGGGCAGGGCCCCGGACTGGGCGGGGGAAAAGTCGGCCGTGATCGTGACGGCGGAGGCAGGCATGACAAAGGACCACTTGCCGTTCCCCAGGCTGGTGACAGCCACCGTCCGGCCTGTGCTGTCGGTGACGGTCAGCGAACGGAGCTGATTGCCTGCGTTGGGCGTGGCGGTGATGGTGACGGTCTCTCCCCTGGCCGCGTGGGTGGAGCTGAGCCGGAGGGTCCCTCCCGTGGCGGAGACTGCTCCCACCGAATAGCTGCCCCCGCCGGAACCGCCGCTCCCGCCGGAGCCCGGGTAGTAACTTCCGCCGGAGCTCCCGCTGGAACCGCCGCTGGAGCCGCTGGTGCCTACATTATCGTAAATGGTGGTTTTCGTGTCGTCATAGCTGGAGCTGGAGCCCATGCTTGTCAAACGCAGGTTGGAAACGCCTTGTACCGTAAAGCCATCGCCGGATAGGGCGCCCAAAGGCAGAGAGCCGCCTTGGCCCAGCGTGGTCTGGGACGTCACGTAAAGGGTCAGGCTGTTCCCGTCTGTGGTGCAGGCGGTATGGGTTTGGACGCCGGACAAAGCGGCGTCAAAGGTAAAATCGCTGGACTGTGCCTGTTTGCTCAGCTGCAGGGTGATTTGCACCCCATTCCAGGATTCGGACAGGTTTTGAATGATGACCGACTGTTCGTTCACCTGGACCCAGGGGACGGAGGCCGCCGCCGCTGGGCATACCAGCAGGGCGGCGGACAATACCGCGGCCAGGAGCAGGGAAATCGCTCGACGTTTCATAGCTGTGAACCTCCTCATTGGGCGGCCCCGTCCGCCGTCAGGCTGATCTGGGGCAGGCTGTCAAAGTCGGGGCTGTCATAGCCGGGGAAGCTGACCCACAGCGTCCGGCTGGTGTTGCGCTCATTGACTGCGCTGTCGGGGATGTCGGTACGCCGGAGCAGCGCCCGGATCTCCATGGGGCATAGGCGGGCGGCGGCGCCCTGAGATATGGATTGTCCGGACTGGCTGGCAGCCGCCTGAATCAGTTCCTTTTCCGCCTCTAGGTCGGGCACAAAGATCCAGAAGCCGTTGCTGATGTCGCTCACCTCGCCGTCCTCGGGGATCTCGGCGAAAAGCAGGGAATAGCCGTTCATAGGCCGCTCATTAGAGGCTGTGCCATCCTCTTTATCCTCCCCGGCCTCCGGGGTTGCGTCGTAGCGGCCCTGGATCTCCACGTAATTGTACAATGGGTCGCCGCGGTAGATGCCCACAATGACCAGCGTACCCGCCTTGATCGTCTGGGGCTGGTTGTCGGCGTCCGTATAGGTGTAGTCCTGGGCCAGCGTACCCGCAATCGCCCCCTCATAAAAGTCCACCCGGTCCCCGGGGTAATCCAGGAGGATGATTTCCGCGCCCGCCGCATCCTGGGGAAGCGTGACCCGCACCGCGGTCACATCGTATGTCCAAATACGGGCGTCGGCGGCAGGGTCTGCCCCCGGCTTGGTGAAGTAGGCCACTGTCCCTTCCTCGGCCAGCTCACCCGTTTTCACCACGGTCCAGCCGGAGCCGCCGTTTTTGACCTCTACGGTGTACTCGCCGGACAACTCCGCCCCGGTGATCTTCACGCCGGTGATGGATACGGGAGCGTTCTTCATGGTGAATTCCACACAGCCATCGCCTGTGCTCACGGTGTACAGCGTGTCGGCAATGGCCTTGTCGTAGGCAACGCGCACCTCGTCCGCCTTGGCCTCCTCCCCCATGTAACCCAGCTGGTCCACGGGGATCACGCTGTAGGTATAGGTCAGATTGTTGGCGGGGCCTAGGTCGTCGGTGTAGACAGTGGCCCCATCGGCAGCCTTGAGGACGAAGGCGGTGGGCTTGCCGTCCCGGAGGATCTCATAGCCCAGAACGTCCGGGCTGTCACAGGTAATGGTCAAAACGGCCTGATTCTCTTTCATCTCAGCGGTCACTGTGGCGGACATCTCCGCTGCTTTAGCCCCGCTCAGCCGGGCGGCGTAGGAGTTGTCGTTGAGATACCAGATGGCCCGCTCCTCTTTGGGCAGCTCCTCAATGACCGCCACCGCATCCTCGCCCAGGGTCATGCCCCAGCGGGTGAAGAACGGGATCAGATTCCTGTCGGCGGTCTTAGAGGCGATAACGGCCACCTTCTCGTCATAGGTATAGCCGGAGGCATATTTTCCGGACTTCCAGGCGGTAAAGAACCGGTTATAGAAATCCAGGGGACAATCGGCGTCGTCATAAGCCAGATGGAGCTGCCAGTACATGCCCAGCTGGACGAACACGCTTCCGGCGGAGCCGGGCCGCCCGGCGGAGGTCTTGTCGTAGACGCCCTTCCAAATGTTGCTGTTGGTCAAGCGGGTGGGCAGGGCCATGGCGCCGCCGTCATAGGCCTGGACGGCCAGCGCGTAGATGTTGTTGGTGATTTCCGCCTTGCCCAGCTTGTCCATGTTATGCCCGATCTCGTGGGCGATGCCCCAGCCAAACAGGCTGTTGGCATTCCCCGTTCCGGTTTCGGACACAGACCGGCCGCAGACCAGCCCGGTGGTAGAGCCCCAGCCCACGCCCACATGGTTTCCGGCGGCGTACATAAAGGCCCCGGCGAACATTCGCATATACCGGATATTCTGGCGGGTGGTCATGGGATACTGGTAGCTGCCCGGAGCCGTGTCGGAGGGGATGATGCCCTGAACCTTGTTGGCCACGAAAAGCACGTCCTCCCAGGCCAGCACGTTGTCGTACAGGGCCTGCACCTTATCCTCCTTGCCGTTCAGCCCGGCCAGCGCCTGGGAGGCGGGGATGGACAGCAGCACGCTGGGGGTGGAGATCTCGGTGGCGTTGCGCACATCCACATCCAGACCGGCGGAGCCAAGAGCCGCCGCATAGTTTTGCAGCTCGGTCAGATAGGCTTGAATGGCGCTCCTGCGCTCCGCGTCGCTCATGCCGTACCACCCGGACAGCTCCAACACAGGCATGGCAAAAGCGTTTTCGTTGGTGCGGACGTGGATCTTAATGGCCTCGGGATCGCTTCCCGCGTAGGTCAGGTACAGCGGGCCGCCCCGCGGGTCCTTCAGAGAACCGATCTGAGGCACGGTGATATAGTTGCGGCCGTTCACCAGCCGGATGGCCGCGCCCCGCCAAATGCCGGACTCGCCGAAATACTGCGTGGGGACCACATACACCGGCTCATCGGTGGGGAGCTGGGCATAGACGGCAATTGTGGCTCCCGCCCTGACGGTGACGCCCAAAGGCTGCAGGTCGCTGGCGCTTTGGCCATACTGCGCGTCCAAGCTGCCGCTGCGGCTCTGGAAGTCATCCTTCACCACGCCCAGAGTGTTCTGCTCCTGGTTCAAAAGCTTCTGTGCCAGGGCCAGCTCGTCCCGCAGGAAGCTGAGATAGAAATCGGGCCTCGCCTCCAGCCGCTCGGACAGGCTGTCGATCCGCTCCTGGGTCACGCCGCTCTTGAGGGCGGAGAAGCTGCCGTCGGTAAAGAGGTCCGCAATGTCTCCCGTCAGGCCGTCGCTGGTGTAGAAGGCCATCTCGGAGATGCTCACCCGGCAGCCGTTGCCCTCCCGCTCGTTGAGGGAAATGGACAGCGACTTGACCCCCTTCACCAAAGTGAAGGGAAGCACCAGATAGTTTTTCTGCGCGTCCATGGCGGGGGCATGGTACAGGGTCTCCCGGAGCAGCACATTGTCCTGGCTGTCCTTGGCGGTCACAGTGTATGAGCTCAGGGCATACTTGTAATTTCCAGCCAGATAGGGGACCAGGACCACATAGTCCATATCCTGGGGCTCTTTAAAGGTGTAGGTAAAGTGGCTGTCCAGCGGCCAGTCCTTAGCCACCCAATAGGTGGCGGCACTGCCGTCCACCACCTGCATGGGCGCAAAGCTGGGGCAAAGCTCCCGATTCACATTGCTGGAGTTGGCCATGACCACCGACTCGATCAGGCTGCTGTCGATGCGATCCTCAGCGGGCAGGTCGGGCATATCCAGCTCCTCCCGGTGGGGCGTGCCGGAGGCGGTGGCGGAATAGGGGCCCGTCCCCTTATTGTTGCCCGCCTTCACGGCCACCTCATAGGCGACGTCGTTGGTCAGCCCGGTGATGATGGTGGAGGTGACGGACAGGTCGCCCCCGTACTGGGTGAAGCTGCTCCGACCGCTCTCCCGGTAGAACACCTGATAATATGTGGCGTCCTTTGTCTTGCCCCAGCTGAGCCGCAGGGAACCGTCGGCGGGGGTGACGGAGATATTAGAGGGTGCGCCCGGCGGGCTGCTGGGCTGGGGCGTGGCGGACACCACCGGGGACGCGCCGCTGCTCCAATCACCGTTGACGGCAGTGACCTGGAACCTGTATTCCTTCAGGTTTTCCAGGCCGGTGACCGTGGCCTGGGTCGAGCCGGCGGGCATCTGCTGGTCCAGCTGATCGCCGGCGCCATAGCGGATGACGTATCCGGTGATATTGTGCACGGTGGTCCACGCCAGCGTCACCTGCCCGTTCCCAGGAACGGCGGACAGGATGCGCAGCTGCTCACTTTTCGGATTGTCCGGCACGATGTCCTTCAAAAACTCGATTTTGCGCACCACGGCAAAGCCGGTGTTGTCTTGGGTGGCGGTGACGGTGATGGTGACCTTTTTCACCGGCACGCGCCTGCCCAGGTCGATGGTAATCACCCGCTCCCCTACGGTCCTGCCGATGGCGTGGGCCTGGGCGGAGGGAGCGGCGTCAAAGGGCACGGAGAACGGGGCGCCGTCGGCAGGCTCCACCTGGACCTGCCCCTTCTGGATTGCGCCCGCGGCGTCAGGACAGGTGATGCTGATCTCACTGATCTCCACAGCGGATCCCAACACCACAGGTATGGTCAGCGCCGCCGCGCCGTCCTTCTGGGTTAGCTTTACCTCTCCCCCGTCCCGGAACAGGTCGGCCTCAGTGCCGCCCTCCAGCGTGAGGTTCTTTGCTTCCAGGCTCGCGGAGACAATGGCGGCGGTGTCCAGCACCGTGGGCTCGCTGGAGACCCCCACGTTATGATTGACGTAGGTCAGGTCGGTGACGTCCACCTTGCCGTCCCCGTCGAGGTCGAACGCAGTGTCGTTCCCGTCCAGCTTGGCGTCCATGGCGGTCAGGTCGGCCTGATTCACCTGACCGTCTCCGTTCATGTCGCCCAGGGAAAAGGTGCCGTCCCCAGTGCCCACAATGAGGTGCTTGGAGTAGCCCTCCAGCGTTGTGGAGACATGGAAGTCCTTATAGCCGTTTCCGGTGAGCGTGATATCATAGGTATTCCCGGCGGGCAGTCCGCTGAGCTCAACCTTATAATAGCCCACATATGTCTCGTTGGTCAGCGGGACGCCGTCCTTGTTGTCCACTTCGACGGGGATGTCCGCCGTCCCATTCGGAAGGGGAACGGAGATGTCTTTTCCTCCGCCGCTTACCCGGAACACGATATTCCGTCCGGCGGCGTTTTCCTTCGTCTGAGGCAGGTCAAAGCGGAGGGTAAGCCCAATGGAGCCGGTGAGGGCTCCGCCTGTCTGAGCCGTGTCCGCTTTGGCGGCGGGCAGGCCCGTCAGGCAGAGGGAGCACACGAGCAATAGGCTGAGCGCTCCGGATATCAATTGTTTTGCTGCTTTCATATTCGCCACTCCTTGTCGATCGATTCCACTTTTATGTAAATCAAAAATTATGTGGGATTTCATTGTAATATGTTGGAGCGGCCCTGTCAATCAAAATCGTGACCATTGCGGTGGGCGCACCCGTTGTAAAGCAAATGCAGCCCCGCCCCATCAAATCTCCCTCTCCCATAACAATGATTACGGATTACCCTGGGCATATGACAGTGAGCCCTTTGCCAATCAGGTCAGATTCTTACTTTTGCCCTCATTGCCATCCTTCATGAAGTAAAATAAGGCTTTCATCGATCTTCTCCTGAGAAAGCCGCCCTCTCAGCTCTTCCACCGCGGCGACATCCTGGTCGGTAAATGTCCGGCCGCCCGGAATCGGTCCGCCGTTGTACAGCCAATAGGCAATGTGATTATCGTGATAAGTCATCATAACCCAAGATGTTGGAAGCAGCCACGGCACAGACAAGCCTGGGGAAAAGCAGGTTGGGCCAAAAGCGACGGTTGAAGCGGAAGCAGAACTCATCAAAGTAGCCTTGCAGATGCTTTTTGCCCAGGCCATGGTAGGTTCCTTGGAGAAAAGCCCTTAAATTGGAGATCCGGGTGTGTACCCAGCGCAAAGCGCCGCTACCCTTGGCAAAGACCTGGTAATGGTGGGCATACCCCTCACGCAGCGCGGCGCGAAAAGACCCGAGGGCATCGCTGCGGATTTCGCTGCCAGGAGGAACGGTACGCCGGGCAACGGCACTCACTGCCGGGGCATCCAGATTGGAAACCTGGATTTTGAAGAAACGGGGATGCCCATGCTCTGAGAGGGACACTGTGGCCAGTGCGCTGATTTTCTCTGTTCCACGGCCCTGTTTCCCGTTTGATTTGGGTGCGCCAAAATAGGCATCGTCTAACTCCACGCAGAAGTCTTTGCGCAGCAGCTCGATAATACATCAACCCGGTGATTTTTGTATGAATCACCGCAAACAGGCCCCCGGCTGGAGCTTCACCGCGTCCAGCCGGGGAGCCCTGGGACCGCCTCAGGAAGGTCAGGATATGGGCGGCGGAGCAGGTTTCGTTCGGGGAGAAGGAGGTCCTGCTGGTGCCGTTGGTGATTTCGTTCTCAACGGCCCACTTTACCGGCTTTTCTCTGAGGCCGCTTTCGCCGATCTTTCACAGGCTGCCGTCCGTCTTCAGGGCACAGCCCCTTTATTGCAGCAGGTTTCCCTCTCTCCATCCCGTGAAATTGGACAAAAAGACAGACCGGACCTCTCGGTCCGGTCTGTCACGGCTTTTTACTGTGCGCCGTTGAACTCGTCGTAAAAGCGGTTGTGAATCACCTGCACCGCCCGGTCCGCGTCGCTGATGTGCACCAGCACCGACACCTTGATCTCGCTGGTGGAGATCATATTGATGTTGATACCCGCGCTGAACAGGGCCTCGAACATGGCGGCAGCCACGCCGGGGTTGTTGACCATGCCCGCGCCCACAATGGACACCTTGGCGATGTTGTCCGACACGTCGATATGGTCAAAGCGGATGCGCTCCCGGTTTTCCTCCAGCAGCTTCTGAGCCAGCTCCATATCGGCCTTGGCCACGGTGAAGCTGATATCCTTGGTCTCGCTGCGGCCGATGGACTGAAGGATGATGTCCACGTTCACGTTGTTCTTGGCCAGCAGAGAGAAAATCTTATAGGCGATGCCCGGGGTGTCCTCTAGGCCCACCAGGGCCAAACGGGCGATATTCTTATCCTTGGCTACGCCGCTGATGTGGGATTTTTCCATAATCTTGACGACCTCCTTAACTTTCGTACCCGGCTTGCCGGAAAAGCTGGACAGCACCTCCAGGTTCACGCTGTACCGCTTGGCCATCTCCACCGAGCGGTTGTGAAGCACCTGGGCCCCCAGCGTGGCCAGCTCCAGCATTTCGTCGTAGGTGATCTCGTCCAGCTTGTGGGCGGTGGGCACCAGACGGGGATCGGCAGTGTACACGCCGTCCACATCGGTAAAGATCTGGCACAGGTCGGCGCCCAGCGACGCGGCGATGGCCACCGCCGACGTGTCCGAGCCCCCCCGGCCCAGGGTGGTGATATCGTCATACTTGTTCAGCCCCTGGAAGCCGGTGACGATGACGATGCGCCGCTTATCCAGCTCCGCCCGGATGCGCTCCCCCTGCACCCGCTTGATACGGGCGTTGCCATAGCCGGAATTGGTGCGGAAGCCCGCCTGCCAGCCGGTGAGGGACACCACCGGGAAGCCCATGCGCTCAATGGCCATGGCGCACAGGGAGCAGGAGATCTGCTCGCCGGTGGACAGCAGCATATCCAGCTCCCGCTTGGAGGCGCTGGGGTTGATCTCCCCCGCCTTTTCGATGAGGTCGTCGGTAGTGTCTCCCTGGGCGGACAGCACCGCCACCACACTGTTTCCCTTTTGATAAGTATCGGTGATGATGCGGGCCACATTGCGGATCTTATCCGCGTCCGCCACGGAGGACCCGCCGAATTTCTGTACGATCAATGCCATAGTTTGTTCATCCTCTCACGGAATTTCCATGCCGTTTGGGCCGCGCCGGGCGCGGGGCCCGACGCTCCATTTTATGCGGTCCGCCTCTGAGCGCTTCTTCGTTGTCACGCTACGAAGCGGTCAGGGCGCTCGGTCGCTTTCACTGCGACTCAGGCAAAACCCGGCCCCGCTTCGCGGGTCTCCGCTTTTGCCCTCGCTCCGTTCCAAGCTCCCTCACTGACCGCTTCTCCGCGCTTCTTCGTTGTCACGCTGCGAAGCGGTCAGGGCGCTCGGTCGCTTCTCCGCGCTTCTGGTCAGTCCAGCACCCGCAGGGTATTGGACACCTCCAGCCCCGCCAGCTTCTCCGCCAGCGCCCCCTGGGTCAGCTCGCCCTCGGTGAGGCAGGCGGACTCCACCCCGCCGCTCTCCCGCCGGGCCAGCAGCTTGCAGCCCGGGAACCGGGTGCGCAGCTCGTCCGCCGTGGCCGCCGCCCGCACATACCAGCGGCTTTTCAGCGCTTCGGCGCCGCAGGCGGCGTCCTCGCCTCCCGGCTCCCAGCTCATGGCCTTGCGGTGGCCCATGTTCCGGGCCACGTCGATGACGTCCGCCACCACGGCGGAGGCGGTGGGCAGCTTGCCCGCGCCCCGGCCGTAGAACATCACGTCGCCGATGGCGTCCCCCCGGACGGAAATGGCGTTGAACACGTCCTCCACCCCGGCCAGCGGGTCGGACTGGTCCACCAGATGGGGGGCCACATAGGCGCACACCCGGCCGTCCTCCCCGTGGATGGCCCGGCCCAGCAGCTTGATCTTTTTGCCCGCGCTCTCGGCGTAGTCCACGTCGGCCAAGGTCACCCCGGTGATGCCCTGGGTGGGCACCTGGTCCGGGCTGATGTGCCGCCCAAAAGCGATGTCCGCCAGGATGCAGATCTTCCGGCATGCATCATGG
Source organism: uncultured bacterium (assembly GCA_948469375.1). Classification (GTDB taxonomy): domain Bacteria; phylum Bacillota; class Clostridia; order Oscillospirales; family Oscillospiraceae; genus Enterenecus. The sequence goes on from CAOKLO010000030.1 coordinate 17,671, forward strand.
CCCTCCACGTCGGCGGAGGGGTCCCGCTCGGCATAACCGTTGTCCTGAGCCTCTTTTAAGGCCGCGTCAAAGGTAAGCCCCGCCCGGATCATCCGGGTCAGGATATAGTTGGTAGTGCCGTTGAGAATTCCGTAAATTTCCAGGATCTCGTTGGCCGCCAGACACTGGGACAGGGGCCGGATGATGGGGATGCCGCCGCCCACGCTGGCCTCAAAGAGGTAGCACACTCCCTTCTCCTTGGCCAGCTGGGTCAACTCGTAACCCCTGGTCGCCACCAGCTCCTTGTTGGAGGTGACCACGCTCTTGCCCGCCTCCAAGGCCCGGCGAGTGAAGTCCAGGGCCACGGCGGCCCCGCCGATGGTCTCCACCACAATGTCCACCTCGGGGTCGTTTTCAATGACGGCGAAGTCCTTCACAAAGCGGTCCGCAAAAGGGCTGTCGGGGAAATCCCGCACATCCAGGATGTATTTCAGCCGAATCAGCCCGCCCGCCTTGCGCTCAATGCTGTTCTCGTGCCCGGTGAGCACCTCGGCCACGCCGGAGCCCACAGTGCCAAATCCTAATACTGCCACATTTACCATAATATCGTCATTCCTTCCTTCGGGCCCTGCCCACAACCCCGGTCATTTCGGCCCTCAAGCTGAAAAAAAGTTTACTATTTAGAACTTTTTTATACTATATCATGACTTTGCGGTGTTGGCAATCGTCAACCTCCCTGCTTTTTCACCAAACCTTGCTTCTTCACCGCTCTTTTCTTTGGCGGAATAACGCAATAAAGCCCCGGCGTACAAAAGGCCGCCCGCCAGCATAGCTGGCGGACGGCCAAAACAACTCGGTTTTCCCCGCTATCCGTCGGGCCACATGGGATTTCCCCACTGGTCCACCGGGATATAGGGCTGGTCGGTGGGCGGCACGATGGGCTCGACGCTGACCACCGGCGGCTCCATGCTGGGCTGAGGCTCCGCCGTGGGCGGGACAAAGGGGTCATAGGACTGTACCGGCGGCAGGAACGGGTCCTCCGACGCTCCCGGCTGGGGCTCGTCCGTCTCAGGGGGCTCCGGCGGATCCGGCTCCCAGCCCTCGCCGTGCACATAGCAGTACCGCCGCTCCTCCGGAATGCTGTCGTAATAGCTCATCAGCGCGCTGGCGTCCCCAATATGCACGGATGAGGAGGCCAGCTCCCGCTCGTATTCCACCATATACACCGTCTTGACGCTCTCCGCCGGACAGTGCGCCCCGGCCAGGTGATAGCGGCCGATGGGCTCGCCGTTGGCGTTGAGGATGGGGCTGTCCACACAGATTTCCACCGGCACATGGCAGGTACAGGCCCCGCTGGGCGCGTCGGCGGGAAACAGCCGGAAGGACTGGGCCCGGCTGCCCCGAATGTCGTTGGCACAGGCCGAGGTGGCCAGCTTGCCGCAGTCAATGCAAATGGAATAGGTGTTCAGCGTACCCGGCACGGGGAATGCCTGATTCTCCTTTCCCTCATGGAGGATGGCCATCACCCTCTGCCACAGCTTCATGGCCGGACCATACCGGGAGCCGTTGTCGTTGATCTGCTCGTTCTTCTCGTAGCCAACCCACACCGCGCCGGTGTAGTAGGAGGTGTAGCCGCAGAACCACAGGTCAAACTTGCTGTTGGTGGTGCCTGTCTTGCCCGCCACGGTCTGGCCCGGGATTTTTGCCATATAGCCGGTGCCGGAGTTGACCACGTTGGTCAGCATGGAGTTCATATAATAGGCGGTGGTCGGCTTGATGGGATAAGTGGGCTCCGGCTTGTTGTCCAGCAGCATATTACCGTTGGAGTCCCAGATCTCCAGCACCGTGGTGGCCTTTTTGAACTCGCCGTTCCGGGGGAAGGTGGCATAGGCTGCGGCCATCTCAAAGGTGGACACGCCCCAGGTCAGGCCGCCCATGGACAGCGGGCTGCGGTCGATGTCCGACTTGACCTCGCCGATGCTGTTCACATAATAGGGCTCCAGAGAGGTAAAGCCCAGCTTGTTCTCCATAAAGTCGTAGGATGCCTGGGGCGTGATCAGGTCCACCGTCCGCAGGGCACAGGTGTTCAGAGAGTTTGTCACCGCGTCCAGCACGCTGGTCAGGCCCTTATAGGTGGCCGTCACGTTCAGCGGCCACACGGAGCCGTTGAGCAGGAAGGGGTTGTCGTCCACCGTGGAGGCGGGGGTAATCAGCCCCATCTCAATGGCCGGGGCATAGACGGACAGGGGCTTGATGGACGATCCGGGCTGGCGCCAGCTGGTCACGGGCCAGATGGAGCCCCGGTTCACCGTCTTTTCCGCCGTGCTGCCGATGGCCACCACATAGCCGGTGGAATTGTCCACAATGGAGATGTTGGACATGGCCTGCTGGCCGTTTCTGGACACATAGCCCGCCAGCACCTCCGGGTCGTTGTAAACGGCGTCCACCGCCGCCTGGACCTCCGGGTCATAGGCGCAAATGATGGTCAGCCCGCCCCCGAGCACCCGGTCCTCACAGGCCTTCTTGTCGTGGCCCGTCGCCGCCATCAGGGCCTGGGTGGCCTCCCGGATGACCTCCTCCACATACCAGGAGTCCACGCTGGAGGGCTTTTTGTCCTCCACGCCGTCCGGATTTTCCTGGCTGGACCTGTCCCAGGTGAACACCAGGGTTTCAGCGGCCGCCGCCGCCCGCTCAGACTCGCTGATATAAGCGCCGTTGGGAGAAATCTCCGGGTCAGCCATCTGGGCCAAAATCAGCTCCTGCCGGGATTTGTTGTACTCCCGGTTGGTCCACACCGCGCCGTTGTCAAAACGGGTTCCTCCGCAGGTCTCGCATATGTCCGGCTTTTCGGTCAGGTAATAATCCTTGCAGTCCTGGCAGGTGAAACGCACCACCTCCACGATCCCCTTGGGGGCATACAGAGACGGGTTGTTGGTGATGCCCGCCAGACTGGCGCACTCGGCCAAGTCCAGCTCCCACACGTTTTTTCCGAAGTAGTACTGAGCCGCCGCCTGAACGCCGTAGCAGCCGTTGCCCAGGTAAATGCGGTTCATATAGAGGGTCAGGATGACTTCTTTGTCGTAGTTGCGGTCCAGCTCCAGGGCCGTAAAAATCTCCAGGATTTTCCGGTTGACGGTGACATCGGCCCGTCCGGTGAGATTTTTAACCAGCTGCTGGTGGATGGTGGAGCCGCCCTGAATGCTGCGCCCGGTGAGCATATAGAGCAGGCCGCCGCCGGTGCGCCTCCAGTTCACGCCGCTGTGCTCCCAGAAGGTCTTGTCCTCAATGGCAACAAAGGCGTTGATCAAATCCTCCGGAATCTGGCTGTACTCAACGATCTCCCGGTTCTCGTCGCCCACCAGAGTCTGGAGCTCCACCAGCTCTCCGGTGTTTTTGTCCTCATACTTGATGACCGAGTTCTCGTTGAGGGTATAGGCGGACAGGTCCAGGCCGGCCTTAGGCAGCACTGAGGTCTTCACATAGACCATTGCAAAGCAAGCCATAAAGCTGCCGGTGATAACTCCCACCAGCAGCAGGGTACCGATAATCTGGAAAAAGCGGACGATGACGGTCAGCCAAATGGGCCGGCGGCGGCGCGGCTTGCGCGCCTTGGACCGGGACGCCTGGCGCTGCCCGCCGTTCTGGGGCTGGGGCTCCCGGCGTTCTGGGGCGCGGTTTTGGTTCATATCTGGCATTTGAGATCCCTCCGATGTATTCAGGCTGTGCAAAGGGGCACAGCGCGGGTCCCTCTCTCACGACGCCGTATTTTGAATTTCATACGGTAATCGTTGGTATTATACCACGTTCGGCCCGGTTTGTCCACCCTATGCAAAACAGCGGGCTTCGGACCCGCCGCCTCAATCATTTTGCGTGGAAATTTCATGTTCCCTCTTGCATTTTCTCTCCGCACCCGTTACAATAGGGGCATAGGCACCCCACAAAAGGAGGAGCAAGGCCATGAGTGAAGAGTACGGCCCGGATTTCGTCTCCATCACCGACGACGAGGGCAATGAATTTGAACTGGAGCATCTGGGCACACTGGAGTACAACAGCCAGGAGTATATGGCTTTTGTCCCTGCGGACATGGACGAGGACGACGAGGACTTTGGCCTGATCCTTTTGAAGGTCATCGAGCAGGACGGCGAGTCCCTGCTGGCGGACGTGGACGATGAGCAGGAGCTGAACGCCGTCTACGAAAAGTTCCTGGAGGAGCTGTTCGAGGACGAGGAAGAGGAATAAAGATAGAATACCCCTGCTGGGTTCTAACTACGTGACCTTGCCCTGTTAAAACCCACATTTCTAAAACGGGACGCCCCCTCGCGCGGTGGTTCGCAGACCTCCCGGCCCTCTTCGGAGGCACCTGGACGTTGGGAGCGGTAAAACCAAGCGGAGGCGACCCACCTGCATTCTTGTGCAGGTTTTTAATGGGGCGGCACGGCCACAGCGGGGGTTCTATTATAAACGCAACCAGGCGGAAGGGCCTCGGCCCCTCCGCCTCTTTATTGTTTCCCATTTGTGAATTTTCATGAAAGGCCCCATTTTGGCCTTGCAACCGGTCTTTTCCCATGCTATAATATTGGGCAGCGCTCTGCGGGGGGTGGATATCTTCTCCCGAAAATGCCCGCCGGGCCGCCCGTCACTACACGAAATACTGAGAGGATTGATATACCATGAGCGCATCCAGAGAGAAAAAGCAGCGCCAAAGCGCGGGGCCCGACCAGAAGGCCGTCAGGGTCCAGCAGGAGCAGGCCGCTCGCAGGCGCACCGTCATCATCTACTCCGTGATCGCCGCCGTCATCGCCGTGCTGGTGGCCGCGCTGCTGGTGTGGCGTTCCGGCTTTTTCCAGGCCCGGGCCTCCGCCGCCACCGTGGGCGACGAGACCCTGTCCACCGCAGAGCTGAGCTTCTATTACTACGACGCCCGCCGCTACACCGTCCAAATGGCCGCTTACGGCATCGGCACCTTTGACACCACCAAGACCGACGACGAGCAGTTCAACGAGGCCGAGGGCCAGACCTACCGGGACTACTTCATGGAGCAGGCCTTGGAAAACGCCCAGCAGCACAAGGCCCTGGCCGAGGAGGCCGTGAACATGGGCCACACCGAGGCCGAGGTCAAGGAGACTGTGGACGCCTATATTACCAGCGTCAAGGCTCAGGCCACCTCCGGCGGCTACACCTACTCCGCCTACCTGCGGGCCATGTACGGTCCCTATATGACCTCCGGCATTCTGGAGAACCTGTACACCCGCTATCAGATGGCTGGCTTGGCGGCCAACGACAAGTACGCCGAGCTGTTCGACAGCTACGCCCAGTCCGACCTGGACGCCTACTATGAGGAGAACAAGGACAGCCTGGACACCATTGAGTATTCCTCCCTCTACTTCCCCATTGCCACCGTCAGCGAGAAGGACGAGGAGGGCAACGAGCTGGAAGAGGACGAGCTGAACAAGCTGAAGGAGGAGGCCCAGGCCGACGCCAAGGAGAAGGCCGAGGAGGCCCTGAAGGCTGTGGAGGGCGGCTCCACCTTCCAGTCCCAGATTGACAAGTATGAGCTGACCGCCACCACCAACACCGACCACAACAAGGTGGTTGGCGCCAGCAGCGTCAACAGCACCTTCAGTGAGCAGCTGTTTGCCCTGGGCGAGGACGAGTGTGAGCTGGTGGAGACCGAAAACGGCTATTACGTCATCTCCTTCCATGGCCGTTATCTGGTGGATGAGCCTACTCGGGACGTGCGTCATATCGCCATTCTGGCTGAGAGCACCACGGACGAGAAAGGAAACGCCGTCGCCCCCACCGACGAGGCCTGGGCCGCCGCCAAGGAGAAGATGGACGCCATTGAGGCCGAGTGGAACGCCGGGGACAAGAGCGAGGACGCCTTCGCCGCCCTGGCTGAGAAGTACAACACCGAGGATGTGGGCGACGACCTGGTGGAGCGCATCGCCAGCAACAACACCTCCCTGGTGCCCGAGTTCCTCAGCTGGACCTTTGAAGACCATCAGCCCGGCGACACCGGGGTGGTCCAGCACAGCGCGGCGGACTCCGACACCAATAAGTACTGGGCCTATCACCTGATGTTCTACGTGGGTGAGAACGAGCCGGTATGGATGGGCACCGCCCGCAGCGCCCTGGCCGGCGAGGCCCAGCAGACTTGGATCGACGAGCTGTCCGAGGGCTATCCCACCGCGCTGACCGACGGGGCCGACTACCTGGGCAAATAACAAAATACGCAGCAGAGGCCGGACAAGTGCGTCCGGCCTCTGTTTTTAGGAGCTGATATAATGGAAGAGCAATTTATTCGTACTCAGATGCTGCTGGGCGCTCCCGCCATGGAGCGGCTGGCCCGCAGCCATGTGGCCGTGCTGGGTCTGGGCGGCGTGGGCGGCTGGTGCGCCGAGGCCCTGTGCCGCTCCGGGGTGGGAGCGCTCACCCTGGCCGATCAGGATACGGTATCGGTGAGCAATCTCAACCGCCAGAACGCCGCCTTGTGGTCCACCGTGGGCATGGAAAAGGCGCAGGCCACCGCCCTGCGCCTTCGCGATATCGCGCCCAATTGTATTCTCCACCCCTTGGCCATCCGGTACGAGGCGGACCGGCGGGAGGAATTCTTCGCCGGAACTTACGATTACATTGTGGACGCCATCGATCTTGTGAGCTGCAAACTGGACCTGATCAAGACGGCCCACGCCCGGGGCGTCCCCATTATCTCCGCCCTGGGCACCGGCAACAAGCGGGATGCCCAGCAGCTTCGCATTGCCGACATCTCCCAGACTGAGGGCTGCCCCCTGGCCCGGGTGGTGCGCAAGGAGCTGCGGAAGCAGGGCATTCTCCATCACAAAGTGGTTTTTTCTCCGGAATTGGCCCGCTCCGCCGAGGATGGGAACGAGGCCCCGCCAACCGGGCGGCGGTCCGTCCCCGCCAGCGCCATGTGGGTGCCCGCAGCGGCGGGGCTGCTGCTGGCTCAGGCAGTCATTTTGGAGCTTGCGGACGAGCCTGAATATGCTCCCACGCTTTCCCGACCACCCATGCCCCCAGCAGGCCGCACAGGGAGCCGATGACCGCTCCCGCCAGTACGTCGCTGGGGAAATGGACCCCGACGTACAGCCGGGACAGGCCCATGACTGCGGCCATGCACACCGCCGTGATCTTCATCCACCGCTTCGGCGCGGACATGCACACCCCCAGCGCAAAGGCAAAACCGGCGTTGGTGTGGCCGGAGGGGAAGGAATTTGGGTCATGCTCCGGCACCAGATTGGCAAAATTCTCAATGACCAGCCAGGGCCTGGGCCGGGACACCAGGGGCTTGATGGTGAAATTCACCACAACCAGCCCAATGAGCATGGCGCACAGCGCGGAAAAGCCCGCCTTCCGGGTGGGCTTGAACAGCAGCATCAGCACCCCCAGCACGATAAACAGCATCCCGGTGTTGCCCAGCTGGGTGTACAGCTTCATGAACGGGTCCAGCAGGGCGCAGCGTATGTGTTCCGCGATCCACACCAGCGCCTGCTCGTCGAATTGCTGAATGAAATCCGGCATCCTTGTCCCTCCTGACCTTGACCATCCGGTCAAAAATATGTATAATAAATACGTTCTGTCATTTTACCCCATTCCTTGCCCCAAAGCAAGTTTTTTATGGGAGGTTCCCTATGAAAGTCATCCACCTCATCAGCGGCGGCGACACCGGCGGCGCGAAAACCCACGTTCACTCCCTGCTCCAGGGCTTGAACCAGCACATTCAGGCCGACATGGTTTGCTTTACCGACGGCCCCTTCACCCAGGAGGCCCGGGCGCTGGGTATCCATGTGGACGTGATGGCCGGCCGCAATCCCCTGTCCGCGCTGAAGCCTCTGCGGGAGAAAATCGCCCGGGATGGCTACGATATCATCCACTGCCACGGCGCCCGGGGCAACCTGATGGGCGCGCTGCTGCGCAAGTCAACCGGCCTGCCCGTGGTCACCACCGTCCACTCCGACCCAAAGCTGGACTATATGGGCCGCCCCCTGTCCGCGCTGACCTATGGCAATCTCAACGCCTGGGCCCTGCGGCGCATCCCCTATAAAATCGGCGTGTCCGACGCCATGGGCAACCTACTCATCAGCCGGGGCTTTGACCCCCAGCAGATGTTCGCCATCTACAACGGGATCGACTTCACCCCCCGTGCCCCCAGCCTGACCCGCCGGGAATTTTTGGACAGCCTGGGGCTGGATTGGCCGGACGGCGTGGTCATCGCGGGCATCGCCGCACGGCTGAATCCAGTCAAGGACATGGGCACCCTGCTGCGGGGCTTCGCCATCGCCCACAAAACCCAGCCCCAGCTGCGCCTCATCATCGCCGGAGAGGGGCAGGACGAGGCCATGTTAAAGGAGCTGGCCAACCAGCTGGGCGTGACAAATGAGGTTTGCTTTGCCGGGTGGCTCACCGACACCGACAGCTTTTACAACGCCCTGGACATCAACACCCTTACCTCTTTGTCCGAGACCTTCCCCTACGCCCTCACCGAGGGGGCGCGGTTTGCCCTGCCCACCGTGGCCAGCCAGGTGGGCGGCGTGCCCTTCCTCATCCAGAGCCATGTCACCGGCCTGCTGTTTCAGCCCCGGGACCACGAGGCCCTGGGCCGCCACTTGGCCGCCTTGGCTGGGGACGCAGACCTGCGCCGCCGTCTGGGGAGCCAGCTGCTGGAGAAGGGCCGGACCGAGTTTTCCATCAAGAGCACCATCTACCGTCAGCTGGCCATTTACAACGCCATTCTCCGGCGCCAGAAGCGGAAGGTCCAGCGCAGACGGGACGGCGTGGTGATCTGCGGAGCCTACGGCCGGGGCAACGCCGGAGACGAGGCCATTTTGACCGCCCTTGTCACCGAAATGCGGACCCTGGACCCAGACCTGCCCATCTGGATCATGACCCGAAAGCCCAAAACCACCCGCCTGCGCCACCGGGTGGGGGCCGTTTATACGTTTAACCTCCCCGCTTTTTGCGGCAAAATGGCGAAAAGCACGCTGTATATCAACGGCGGCGGCTCCCTGGTTCAGGACGTGACCAGCCACCGCTCCCTGTGGTTCTACCTGTTCACCCTGTCCGCCGCCAAGCGGCTGGGCTGCAAGGTGATGATGTACGGCTGCGGCATCGGCCCCATCCGCACACCCCGGAACCGCCGCAAAACCGGGCGGGTCATCGACCGTTTTGTGGACAGCATCACCACCCGGGACAGCGCCTCCATCGACGAGCTGCGGGCTCTGGGCGTCAGCCGTCCCCAGGTGGTTTTGGCGGCGGACCCCGCCGTCACCCTCCCCGCCGCGCCGCCCCAGGCGGCGGACGCTCTGCTGGAGGAAATCGGCCTCCACCCTCAGAAGGGGGAGCGCTATCTGGGGGTCACCGTCCGGCCCTGGCCGGGGTTTGACGACAAGGCGTCCGCCTTCGCCGCCGCGGTGGACTACGCCTATCAGCGCTATGACCTCATCCCCGTGTTCATCCCCATCGAGGGCAGGCCGGACGCCGCCGCCGCTCAAAAGGTGGCCGCGCACCTCCAATACGCTCCCGCCAACCTCTTAACCTCCTGCCCCAGTACGGAGCTGGCCATCGCCCTGTCCGCCCGGATGGATGTGGCCCTGTCCATGCGCCTCCATGCCCTGATTTTTGCCGCCGTCCACGGCGTGCCCCTGGTGGGCGTGGTGTACGACCCCAAGGTCAGCGCCTTTTTGGACGACGCGGGCCAGGACCTTTACACCCAGCTGGACCAGGTCACGCCGGAGCTGCTGTGCGCTTTGGTGGACGCCGCCGCAGCCCGTCGTCAGGACAGTCAGGCGCTGGCGGAAAAAACCGCCCGGCTCATCCGGCTGGAGCGGGAGAACAGCCGGACCGCAGCCCGGCTGCTGACCGGTTTGGAGGTTGACCCATGAAGCAGATCGTTTGCCTGGCCCACAAGCCCTGGCGGGCCCGCCCGGACCGCACCCAGCAGCTGCTGGCCCGTCTGGGAAACGCGCAGATTTTGTTCTTCGAGCCCGCCCCCAAAAAAGGCGCGCCCATGCCCGAGCAGGGCCGCCGGGTGCGCGCCCACATCACCGTATACACCCTGCCCACCCCCCTGCCCTACCCGGAGGATACCTCCGTGCTCCAGCGGCGCAGGCTGGACAAGGCGTCGGATTTCATTCAGGAGATGATGGACAAGCACCACTTCCGTGAGCCGCTGCTGTGGTGCTCCTCCCCCCTTCACGCCCAATTTTTGGACAAGCTGGCTTACCGGGGTGTGGTATACGACTGCCAATACTTCTGGAACGAGAACTTCCTGGACTGGGAAAGCGACCTGACCCGCAACGCCGACGTGGTGTTCGCCGCCTCCTTTGGCCTGACCCGGCGGCTGTCCCCCTACAGCGACAACATCGCTTTGCTGCCCAACGGGGTCAATCCGGTGCTGTTCCAGCAGAAGCAGCGGACCATCCCGCCCGAGCTGGCCGGCCTCCCCGGACAGCGGGTGCTGGGACGGCTGGGCAGCGTCACCGGGCAGGTGGACCTGGAGCCCCTGCTATACCTGGCCCGGCACCGGCCGGAGTGGACCTTTGTGCTCATGGGCCGGGTGACCCGGCCCGCAGCGGAGCAGCTGCGGGGGCAGGACAATATCGTGCTCACCGGGGCCGTCAACCCCCTGGACGTGCCTGACTACCTGTACCGTTGCGACCTGCTGTTCGACCTGGTCCGCTTTGACCGCCCTGGAAGCGACGTGGTGCCCAGCCGGGTCTATGAGTACCTGGCCACGGGACGGCCCATCGTCACCGTGCTGGACCCCAGCGTGCCCGACGCCATCCCGGAGCTGATCTCCACTGCCTATGACGGCCCGGGCTTCCTGCGCCGGTGCAAGGCGGCCCTTGGGGAGGACCCCTCCCTCCCCCGGCGGCGGCGGGAGCTGGCCCGGCAGTCCTCCTGGACCAGCCGCGCCGCGCAGGTGTCCACCATTCTGGAGGCCACCGGGCTGTTTTGAGGTTTTCGCCATTGACAGCCCTTCCCCGCCGCAGCGGATTGTATAAGCCTACGAAAATGGGAAAAGCCCTTGATTTCCCGTTCTTTTTTAGCTAAAATAGACTTAACTATTTGGAAATGAGGTGCCTGCATTGGAGCGTTTCTGTCGTGTCCGTCCGGGTTTCCGTCTCCAGGGCATCATTGCGCCCAAATACTGAACTTGAGCAAAGCAGGCTGCCCGCTTATGCGCGGCGGCCTGTTTCATTTTTCCAAAGGAGGACTCAAGCATGAAAAAAGTCGCCGTCATCATGGGCTCCGACTCCGACTGGCCGGTGGTCAAGGGGGCCTGCGCCCAGCTCAAAGAGTTCGGCATTCCCTATGAGGCCCATATTTTAAGCGCCCACCGCACCCCCGCCGCCGCAGCCGAGTTCGCCAAAAGCGCCCGCGCCAACGGCTTCGGCGTGCTGATCTGCGCAGCGGGCATGGCCGCTCACCTGGCCGGGGCCTTCGCCGGGAACTCCACCCTGCCCGTCATCGGCATCCCCATGAAGGGCGGGGCCATGGACGGGCTGGACGCCCTGCTGGCCACCGTTCAAATGCCCAGCGGCATTCCCGTGGCCACCGTGGCCATCAACGGGGCCAAAAACGCCGCCGTGCTGGCGGCCCAGATTCTGGCGGTGTCCGACGACGCGCTGGCGGCCAAGCTGGACGCCGCCCGAGAGAAGATGGCCGCGCAGATTTCTGAGAAGGAGGCCAAGCTCCAGAAGGAACTGGAGACATGAGCCGAAAGGAAGAGCGGCGTCAATTTTACAGACTGTACGCCGATGTCGCCCGGGCATACCTCAAAAGCAAAAAAGTCCCCGTTACCACCTGAAAAAAGTCAGTGATATGGATGACAAACAGGTAATCCAGACTTGCCGCTTCTGGTATGAGCACAACAATCTGGTGGAGGATTTCCAGGCATTTCAATCGCTTTATTTTTCCCAGCATCAGGAAGAATATCTGACAGTCTACCCAGTCAACAGAAAGGATGATAGCAATGAATAAGATCGAGCAGCTCTATGAGGGCAAAGCCAAGAAAGTATTTTCCACCGAGGACCCCAACGTGGTCATCGTGTCCTATAAGGACGACGCCACCGCCTTTGACGGGCTGAAAAAGGGCACCATTACCGGCAAGGGCGCCATCAACAACCAGATGACCAACTTCCTCATGCAGCAGCTGGAGAAAGCGGGGGTTCCCACCCACTTTGTGGAGGAGCTGAATGAGCGTGAGACCGCCGTAAAGAAGGTGGACATCGTCCCCCTGGAGGTCATCATCCGCAACATCTCCGCCGGGTCCTTTGCCAAGCGCTACGGCGTGGAGGAGGGCATCGTGTTCGACGCACCCACGGTGGAGTTTTCTTACAAGAACGACGATTTGCACGATCCTCTCATCAACGACCACCACGCCGTGGCCCTGAAGCTGGCCACCTGGGAGGAGATCGCGCTCATCAAGAAGTACGCCTTCCAGGTCAACGACTTCCTCAAGGCGGAGCTTGCCGCCTGCGGCGTCACCCTGGTGGACTTCAAGCTGGAGTTCGGCAAGACCAGCCACGGGACCATCGTGCTGGCCGACGAGATCTCTCCCGACACCTGCCGCTTCTGGGATTCCAAGACCGGCGAGAAGCTGGACAAGGACCGTTTCCGCCGGGACCTGGGCAACGTGGAGGGGGCTTACCAGGAGATGAGCCGCCGCCTCATGGGGAAATAAGCGATGGGCGGATTTTTTGGCGCGATTTCCAAGCGCGACGTCACCCTTGACATCTTCTTCGGCGTGGACTACCACTCCCACTTGGGTACCCGCCGGGGCGGCATGATTATCTACGACCAGCAAGACGGCTTTCAGCGGCAGATTCATTCCATCGAGAATACCCCCTTCCGCACCAAGTTCGAGAAGGATCTGACGGAATTCCACGGCTGTTCCGGCATCGGCTGCATCAGCGACACCGACCCTCAGCCCCTGCTGGTGCGCTCCCACCTGGGGCTGTACGCCATCTCCACCGTGGGCATCATCAACAACGACGAGGAGCTGGTGGAGGACTACTTCAACGGCCACGCCCGGCAGTTCATGGCCATGAGCTCGGGCAAGGTGAACGCCTGCGAGCTCACCGCCGCTTTGATCAACCAGAAGGACTCGCTGGTGGAGGGCATCCGGTACGCCCAGCAGGTCATCGACGGCTCGTCCACCATCCTCATCCTCACCCCCGACGGCATCGTGGCCGCCCGGGACAAGCTGGGCCGCCTGCCGGTGCTGATCGGGCAGAACAGCGAGGGCTGCTGCGTGTCCTTTGAATCCTTCGCCTGCACCAAGATCGGCTATGACAACGCCTACGAGCTGGGCCCCGGCGAGATCGTCCGGGTCACCGCCGACGGCTGGGAGACCCTGGCCCCCGCCGGGGACAAGATGCGCATCTGCGCCTTTTTGTGGACCTACTACGGCTACCCCAACTCCAACTACGAGGGGCAGAACGTGGAGGTCATGCGCTGCCGCAACGGCGAGATCATGGCCCGCTCGGAAAAGGCGGCGGGCGGCCTGCCCGACGTGGACTGGGTGGCGGGCGTGCCCGACTCCGGCGTGCCCCACGCCATCGGCTACGCCAACGCCAGCGGCAAGCCCTTCGCCCGGCCCTTCGTGAAGTACACCCCCACCTGGCCCCGGTCCTTCATGCCCGCCTCCCAGGAGGTGCGCAACCAGGTGGCCAAGATGAAGCAGATCCCCGTCCCCGAGCTGATCCAGGGCAAAAAGCTTTTGTTCGTGGACGACTCCATCGTCCGGGGCACCCAGCTGCGGGGGACGGTGGACTTCCTCTACGGCGCGGGGGCCAGGGAGGTCCATATGCGCTCCGCCTGCCCCCCCATCATGTACGGCTGCAAGTTTTTGAACTTCTCCCGCAGCAACTCCGACATGGAGCTATTGGCCCGGAGCATCGTCCAGGAGCTGGAGGGTGACGAGGGCCAGGAGCACCTGGAGGAGTACGCTGACGGAACTACCCAGCGAGGGCAGTGTATGCTCAAGGCCATCTGCGACAAACTGGGCTTCGACTCCCTGGGCTACCAGTCCCTGGACGGCCTGCTGGAGGCCATCGGCATCGACCGGGACAAGGTGTGTACCTATTGCTGGACAGGTAAGGAATAAGTGCGTCCGAGCCGTCGTCCCTTTGCCAAACCGAAGCCCAGCGAAGCGGGAGCCGAGCGGACTTTGCGGTGACGCGGCGAGGCGCAGCTGCATGGAGGTCATATAATGAACAACTCACATTCAAAATCCTACGCCGCTGCGGGCGTGGACATTGAGGCCGGGTACAAGGGCGTCCAGCTCATGCAAAAGCATGTGGCGCGCACCATGATCCCCGGCGTGGTCAGCGGCATCGGCGGCTTCGGCGGGCTGTTCGCCCCGGACCTTGCCGGTATGAAGGAACCCATTCTGGTGTCCGGCACCGACGGCGTGGGCACTAAAATCCGGGTCGCTCAGCTTATGAACGAGCACAACACCATCGGCATCGACTGCGTGGCCATGTGCGTCAACGATATCGTATGCTGCGGCGCCAAGCCCCTGTTTTTTCTGGACTATATCGCCATCGGCAAGAACGACCCGGAAAAGGTGGCCTCCATCGTCTCCGGCGTGGCGGAGGGCTGCGTCCAGGCTGGCTGCGCCCTCATCGGCGGCGAGACCGCCGAGCATCCCGGCGTCATGGCCCCTGACGACTACGACCTGGCGGGCTTCGCCGTGGGCATTGTGGACAAGGAAAAGATGATCGAGCCCTCCATGGTGAAGGCCGGTGACGTCATCATTTCCCTGGGCTCCAACGGCCTGCACTCCAACGGCTTCTCCCTGGTGCGCAAGGTACTGGATATCGAGCACGCCAAGCTGGACCAGTGGAGCGAGGAGCTGGGCGGCGAGTTGGGCGGTGTACTGCTTCAGCCCACCAAGATTTACGTCAAGCCCGTGCTGGCCGCCATGGAGGCCGCCCGGGTCCACGGCGTCAGCCACATCACCGGCGGCGGGTTCTACGAAAATATCCCCCGCTGCCTGCCCAAGGGAATGGCCGCCAAAATTGACAAGTCCGCCCTGTGGATCGACCCCATTTTCCGCATGATTCAGCGGGCGGGAGATATCCCTGAGCGGGATATGTTCAACACCTTCAACATGGGTGTCGGCATGGTGCTCATCGTGGACAAAAACGACGTGGACAAGGCCGAGGCCGCCCTCAACAGTCAGGGGCAGGGTATGCGCGTCATCGGCGAGGTGGTCTCCGGCGACGGAGGTGTGGAGCTGGTATGAGCGCCAAGCGCATCGCCGTGCTGGTCTCCGGCGGCGGGACCAACCTTCAGGCCCTCATCGACGCCCAGCGCCGGGGGGAGATCGTCAATGGGGAGATCGCCGCCGTCATCGCCTCCAAGCCCGGGGCCTACGCCCTGGAGCGGGCCAGTCGGGCCGGCATCCCCGGCTACGTGGTGGCCCGGAAGGACTACCCCGACAGCCGGACCATGACCATGGCCCTGGTGGACAAGCTCAGATCGCTGGACATCGACCTGGTGGTGCTGGCCGGGTTCATGGTCATCCTGACAGAGGAGATGGTGCGGGCCTACCCCAACGCCATTTTGAACGTCCACCCCGCCCTCATCCCCTCCTTCTGCGGCGAGGGGTACTACGGACTCCACGTCCACGAGAAAGCGCTGGAATATGGAGTCAAGGTGTCCGGCGCCACCGTCCATTTCGTCAGCGAAGAGTGCGATGGTGGGCCCATCGTGCTGCAAAAGGCGGTGCCGGTAGAGGAAAGCGACACCTCGGAGTCCCTCCAGCGCCGCATCATGGAGCAGGCGGAGTGGGTGATCCTGCCCCGGGCGGTGTCCCTGTTCTGCCAGGGCCGCTTGAGGGTGGAGGGCCGCACCGTCCGGATTTTGAAGCCGCTGAATCTATCAAAGGAGTGTCTGCAATGATCGACGTCAACGAGTATTTACAGAGCAACCCCTACCCCGGCCGGGGCATTATGATCGGCCGCGACAACCACAACAAATATGCCGTCATCGCCTATTTCATCATGGGCCGCAGCGAGAACAGCCGCAACCGCGTCTTTGAGGAGACGGAGGACGGCATCCGCACCAAGGCCTTCGACGAGTCCAAAATGACCGACCCCTCCCTCATCATATACCACCCCGTGCGGCGGATGGACAACGGCATCACCATCGTTACCAACGGCGACCAGACCGACACCATTCGGGACAACATTTTGCAGGGCCACTGCTACCGCCACGCTCTGAACACCCGCACCTTCGAGCCCGACGGCCCCAACTATACCCCCCGCATCTCCGGCGTGGTGAAGCCCAACGGCTCCTACGACCTGTCCATCCTCAAAAGCCTGGACGGCGACCCCTCCTGTGCCTGCCGGTACTTCTACGAGTACGACGCCCCCAAGGCGGGGGCAGGCCACTTCATCCACACCTATGAGCGGGACGGGGACCCCCTGCCCTCCTTTGAGGGCGAACCCCGGATGGTGTCCGTCACCGCCCCCGACGCGGAGACGCTGGCAAACGATCTGTGGCTGGCGCTGAACGAGGATAACAAGGTGTCGTTGTTCGTGCGGTACATCGACCTGGAAACCGGGGACGACGAGACTTCCATCATCAACAAGCACTGGTAAAGCAAACGTTTATGGAGGAGAGGACTTCAAGATGAAGGATTGGCAAACGCTCATTGGCGCGGTCATTATTGGTGCTGCCATCATCGGCGCCGCATTGATTTTATCCGGCGCTGCATTGACGTTATCTGATGCCATTCGCTATTGCGGTGAAGCAATAAATGCCGGATTTACCTTGGTACGTTAATCAAAATTCCAATTTTGAGGAGGCTTAACTATGACCGAACTGGAACTGAAATACGGCTGCAACCCCAACCAGAAGCCCGCCCGCATTTTTATGGAGGATGGCGAGCTGCCCCTTGAAGTTCTCAACGGCAAGCCGGGGTACATCAATTTCATGGACGCGCTGAACTCCTGGCAGCTGGTCAAGGCCCTGAAAAAGTCCACCGGCCTGCCCGCCGCCGCCTCCTTCAAGCACGTTTCCCCTGCTGGAGCGGCACTGGGCCTGCCCCTGAGCGACGTGGAACGGCACATCTACTTTGCCCCCGAGGGTGCGCTTTCCCCCATCGCCTGCGCCTATATCCGCGCCCGAGGCGCGGACCGGCTGTGCTCTTTCGGCGACTGGGCGGCTCTGTCCGACGTGTGCGACGCCGATACCGCCCGGTTCCTGGCCCTGGAGGTGTCCGACGGCGTGATCGCCCCCGGCTACACCGACGAGGCGCTGGAGATCCTTAAGACCAAGCGCAAGGGCGGCTATAACGTGGTCAAGATCGACCCGGACTACACCCCCGCCCCCATCGAGCGGCGGAATATTTTCGGCATCACCTTTGAGCAGGGGTACAACGACCTGGCCATCGACGAAAAAATGCTGGCGAACATCGTCACCACCAACAGGGACCTGCCCGAAAGCGCCAAACACGATATGCTGCTGTCCCTCATCACGCTGAAATACACCCAGTCCAATTCGGTGTGCTACGTAAAGGATGGCATGACCATCGGCGTAGGTGCGGGCCAGCAGAGCCGTATCCACTGCACCCGTCTGGCGGGCAACAAGGCGGACATCTGGTGGCTGCGGCAGCATCCAAAGGTGCTGGGCCTCCAGTTTGTGGACGGCATCCGCCGCCCCGACCGGGACAACGCCATCGACCTGTACATCTCCGACGAGCACGACGACGTGTTGGCCGAGGGCGTGTGGCAGAACACCTTCCAGGTGCGCCCGGAGGTGCTCACCGAACAGGAGAAAAAGGACTGGATTGCCCAGATGTCCGGCGTGACGGTGGGCTCCGACGCCTTCTTCCCCTTTGGGGACAATGTGGAGCGGGCGTTCAAGTCCGGGGCAAAGTATATCGCCCAGCCCGGCGGCTCTATCCGGGACGACCAGGTCATTGCCACTGCCGACAAGCACGATATGGTGATGGCGTTCACCGGGATGCGGCTGTTCCACCATTGAGCATGAGCGAACAGGAACGGCTGGCCGCCTTTGAGCGGATGCTGGCGGACGTTCAGAAAAGCTACGGTGAGCTGACCGCCCGCATGGAGCGGCTGAAGGCGGAGAAAAAGGAAAAAACCGCCACCTTCCGGCAGTATTGGAGCAATAAAATGACCTGTCAATATATGCTGTCCATGTATCAACAGTATGGGCTGATTGAACCTTCAGCCCTGGAAAACGGGGGTAAAAACGTATGAAAGTATTGGTGGTAGGCGGCGGCGGCCGGGAGCACGCCATCTGCTGGAAGCTGGCCCAATCGCCTAACGTGACGGAGCTGTACTGCGCCCCCGGCAACGCGGGCATCGCCCAAGTGGCAAAATGCGTCAACATCAAAGCCATCGATGTGGACAGCATGGTGAACTGGGCCAGAGACAACGCCATAGAGTTCGTGGTGGTGGCCCCGGACGATCCCCTGGCCCTGGGCATGGTGGACGCGCTGGAGAAGGCGGGTATCCCCGCCTTCGGCCCCAGGGCGAATGCCGCCGTTATCGAGGCCAGCAAGGCATTTTCTAAGGAATTGATGAAAAAATACCACATCCCCACCGCAAGCTATGAGACGTTCACCGACCTGGACAAGGCACTGGCCTATATTGAGGAGCAGGGCGCCCCCATCGTGGTGAAGGCGGACGGGCTGGCTTTGGGCAAGGGCGTGGTGGTGGCCTCCACCGTGGACGAGGCCAAAACCGCCGCCCGGGAAATGATGGCGGACAAAAAATTCGGCGAATCCGGCTCCACCGTGGTCATCGAGGAGTGCATGACCGGCCCTGAGGTGACGGTGCTGGCCTTTGCCGACGGGGAACACGTATCCACCATGCCCGCCAGCCAGGATCACAAGCGGGCCTATGACGGCAACAAAGGCCCCAACACCGGCGGCATGGGGGCCATTGCTCCCCCGCCCCAGTACACAGCCGAGGTAGCCAAGCGGTGTATGGAGGAGATCTTTCAGCCCACTGTAGCCGCATTGAAGGCGGAGGGTCGGCCCTTCCATGGGGTCATCTACTTTGGGCTGATGCTCACCCCGGACGGTCCCCGCGTGGTAGAGTACAACGCCCGGTTCGGCGACCCGGAGTGTCAAGCGGTGCTGTCCCTGCTGGAGAGCAATCTGATGGACATCTTCATCGCCTGCCGTGAGGGAACGCTGGACAAACTGGATATCCGGTGGAAAAATCAGGCCGCCTGCTGTCTGGTGCTGGCCTCCGGCGGCTATCCGCTGGACTACAAAAAGGGCTGTCCCATCTCCGGCTTGGAGGAGGCGGGCAAGTCTGCCGTCGTGTTCCACGCAGGCACCGCCGAGAAAGACGGTCAGATTGTCACCAGCGGGGGCCGTGTGCTGGGCGTCACCGCTCAGGGTAGCACCCTGGAGCAGGCCATCGCCAACGCCTATACCGCCGCCAAGCCCATCTCGTTCCAGAACATGCACTACCGGACGGACATCGGGCACGCATTTTAACACAACCGCCACATGGGAAAGGGGCGCGTTGGAGGGAGAGGACCTTCTTCCCGCCAACATCGAGCTGTCTGGCCTGGAGGTCACGCTGGTGAACACTATGAGCCGGGAAACCGTTCTGCGGGAATATCTGAACATAGTCCGGGACCAGTACGATGTGATCCTGCTGGACTGCTGCCCTTCCCTGGGTATGCTCACCATCAATGCCCTGGCTGCCGCTGACGAGGTGCTGGTTCCCATGCAGGCGCACTATCTTTCTTTGAAAGGCTTTGAGCAGCTTGTTCGCACCATAGCATAGCGTTGACAAAGCTGATCCCACCTCTGCTGGCTATGGTAGACGAGGACAAGCTGGCTGTGAGCGTCACCGCAGATTTTATCGCAGTTCTTCCGCAAAATGAGCAAACAGACCTTTTCACTGTCATGAACAAGCTGAATGTGATCCCTGCCAAAAGTCAGCTTGTGCGCATGAAACAGTACAGCAAGGACGGCACTCTGACCATCACTGTCATTGACGCCATACTGTCCGAGACAAAGCCCGTTCTGACCCAGTTCACGTTGAAGAAAGACCGTTTACAGCACTATTTCCCGCCGTCCTATACATCCAGCCAGATCGAGGAGGTCATCATCTCCCTGCTGGACGGATGGAAAGCGCATAATATGAAAGAGAATCTATCGTAGATATGAGCCCCCGGCAACTGACTAAAATCAGTTGCCGGGGGCTTTTTTCATGTTTGGAGGAATTGGTCATGTCATTACATTTGGATTACTACTACGGCGCGGAAGCGGAGCAGTACAGCTTCTACCGCGTTCCCAAGACCCTGCTCACCGATCCCCGCTACAAGCTACAAGGGCGTTTCCATTGAGGCCAAGGTGCTGTTCATTGACGGGGAACATTGTCCCAATCTTTTTGTATTCAGCATTGTATGGAATGCTTTGGAAAAACAGCTGTGGGGAGGCCGGTATGAACGCGCAAGAAATCAAGAACATTTTGATCGCCTATCTGAGGGCAACCAACCGTGAGATCCGGATCTATCAGGAAAAAAGCATCGGCGACGCGGTGTGCGACCTGATGGCGGTGACAGACTGCCTGACGGGCTACGAGATCAAAAGCGATTTGGACAATTACCAACGGCTGGGTCGTCAAATAAAGGCCTACGACCGCTTTTTTGAGCAATGCTATATCGTCGTCGGCTGCCGCCACCTCCAATCGGCGGAGCGGAAGGTGCCCGGCAACTGGGGGATCATCACCATTCAAAGCGACCATGTCATTGTCAACCGCCCCGCCCACGCTGGGAACCCGGACTGCGCCAGCCAGCTGGGCGCCCTCTGGAAACTGGAGCTGACCAACCTGCTGATCAAAACCGGCCTCCCGCTGTACACCTATA
>CAOKLO010000031.1 GCA_948469375.1 uncultured bacterium
AGGGAAAACATAAGGGAAAAACAGACAGAAAAACCCGCCAACCCCTGATATTACAGGGGTTGGCGGGTTTCCTTGTGAACTTCTTTACGAAGTGCCCCTCGCGGGCAGTCCTTTTTTGGCCGTCTCAAAACTCCACGCCCTCCCGGGCGGAAATGCCCCGCTCAAAGGGATGCCGGCAGCAGCGCATTTCGGTGATATAGTCCGCCGCCTCCCGCAGCCATTCCGGAGGATTCCGGCCGGTGAGCACCACTTCCTGACCATCTGGACGTTCCAGCACCGCCTTTTTCAGCAGCTCCTGATCCACCAGCCCGGTCTGCCAGGCGGAACAGGCCTCGTCCAGCACCAGCATATCGCACCGGCAGGCCAGCGCCTGCCTCAGGTTCTCCGTTTGCAGGGCCAGCGTCTCCGCCTGTTCCTCCTCGCTCATCTGGAAAGAGAACTTCGTCCCCGCCTTGCCTCGGAAAATCCGCGCTCCCAGGGAACGCAAAAGGGGGATTTCCCCGCTCTGCCCGCCCTTGAGGAACTGGACGATGACTACGCTCCGTCCGCTGCCCAGGGCCCGCAGGGCCAGCCCCATGGCCGCCGTGGTCTTTCCCTTGCCGTCCCCCCAGTAGAGGTGGACCAGCCCCCGCGTCCGCGTCATGTCAGCGCCTCCTGGCGCCTTGCCGGGTCCACGGCGTCCAGCGCCGTGTACAAAATGGCGTTGCAGATGGCGGCTGCCACGTTGCTGCCTCCCTTGCGGCCCATGGCGGCGATGCAGGGGACGCCGTAACGCCGGCAGACCTGGAACACCCGCCGCTTGCTCTCCTCCACGTTGACAAAGCCCACCGGAACCCCCACCACCAGGGCGGGGCGCAGGCCATTTTCCATCAGCCCGCAGATTTCCAGCAGCGCCGTGGGCGCGTTGCCCACAGCCAGCACCGCGCTGGGGAACTCCCTGGCCGCCTTCTCCATGCAGACTGCCGCCCGGGTGCTTCCCCGGGCTTTAGCTTCCTGGGCCACGTCGGAATCGGCCATAAAGCAGTGGACCGCCCCGCCCAGCTTGGACAGCGCCGCCCGGCTCACCCCGGACCTGGCCATGTTGGTGTCCGTTACCACCACGGCTCCGGCCCGGAACGCCTCCGCCGCCTGTTCCACCGCGCCGCCGGTAAAGCGCAGGCTTTGGGCGTAGTCAAAATCCGCCGTGGTGTGGATGACCCGCTTCACCACCGCCTCTGTCTCGGGCTGGAGGGTGATTCCCAGCCGTCTCAGCTCCTCGCCGATGATGCGCATGCTCTCCCGCTCGATGTCCGAGGGCAGCTTGTATACCACGTCCAGTTCCATTCACGAACCCTCCATGATCCGGTAAATTTTCTCCATGTCCAGCGCACGCCGCACACCGTCCGCCAGCAGGTCCAGCTGGGTCTGCTGGTAGGCGGTGTGGGACACCGCCTGAGCCGTCTCCACCGCCAGCCCTTTGCGGCGGCACAGCAGCGCCGCCAGCTTCTGGACCAGCTCTCCGCTGTCGAACAGGCCGTGGAGATAGGTCCCCCAAACGCTGCCCTGGACACAGCCGTCGGTCCGGCCGTTTTCCAGCTCGCAGAAGGGAGTCCCCCGCACCTCGGTGCAGCCCATGTGAATTTCGTACCCGTCCAGTCCGGCCCCTGCCAGCGGGCCCGCCAGCACCGTGGCCCGGACACGGGTCCGGGACTTCTCGGGCAGGAACGTAGTCTCGACGGGCAGCAGGCCCATACCCCGCACCGTTCCGCCGCCAGCCTGCTCCACCCCCTCCGGGTCGCGGATGACGCCGCCCAGCATTTGATACCCGCCGCAAACGCCCAAAACCGGCGTGCCGGACGCGGCCAGCTTTTGAATCGCGGCTTCCAGCCCGTTCTGCCGCATCCACAGCAGGTCGCCAATGGTGCTCTTGGTGCCAGGGAGGATGACGATGTCCGGACTGCCCAGCTTCCGAGGGTCGTCCACATAGCGCACGCCGATTTGCGAGTGCTCCTCCAGCGGTGTGAAGTCGGTGAAGTTGGAGATGCGGGGCAGGCGTATCACCGCCGCGTCCAGCGGCTTGTGGGAATCCTCCTGGGTCAGGCAGGGGGCTAAGGAGTCCTCGTCGTCCACGTCCACCTTGAGATAGGGCACCACGCCCAGCACTGGTTTTCCGGTGCGCTCCTCCAGCATGGACAGGCCGGGGCGCAAAATTTCCAAATCCCCCCGGAATTTGTTGATGACCAGTCCGGCAATTTGCGCCTGCTCCTCGGGCTGGAGGAGGGCCACCGTGCCATAGAGCTGGGCAAACACGCCGCCCCGGTCGATGTCTCCGGCCAGCAGCACTGGGGCGTTTACCCGCAGGGCAAGGCCCATGTTGACGATATCATCCGAGCGCAGGTTGATCTCCGCCGGACTGCCTGCGCCCTCAATGACGATGACGTCATTCTCGGCTGACAGGCTGTCAAAGGCGGCCAGCACTTGGGGAAACAGCTGCTTTTTATACCGAAAATACTCCGCCGCCCCCATGTGCCCCCGCACCTCGCCCATGACGATGACCTGACTGCCCGTGTCGCTGCTGGGCTTGAGCAGAATGGGATTCATGCGCACGTCGGGCTCCGCCCCGGCGGCCTGGGCCTGGACCGCCTGGGCCCGGCCCATCTCCAGCCCGTCCCGGGTGACGTAGCTGTTCAGCGCCATGTTCTGGCTTTTGAAGGGAGCCACCCTGTAGCCGTCCTGAGCAAAGATGCGGCACAGGGCGGCGCACAGCAGGCTTTTCCCCGCCCCGGACATGGTGCCCTGTACCATGATGCGTTTGGCTGGGCTCATAGGCTCTCCTCCTTCACAGCTTCCTCCAGCGCGGCGATGAGCCGCATATTGTCCTCCCGCCCGCGCACTGCCGCGCGGTACCAGCCGTCGCACAAGCCCTTGTAATTTCCGCAGTCCCGGAGCAGGATGCCCCGCCGCCGAAGGGAGGCGAGCAGGGGCTTGGGGGAGAAAAAGAGCAGGTAATTTGCCTCGCCCGGAATCACCTGGAAGCCAAGCCGGGCCAGTTCCCCGGCCAGCCGGGGCCGCTCCTGGGAAATCAGTGCCCGCACAGTCTGAACATATGCCGTCTCTCTCAATGCCGCGATGCCCGCCGCCTGGGCCGGACCGGACACCCCCCAGGGCTGGCCCGCGCGGGCCATAGCGTCCAGCAGGGCCGAATCGCTGCACAGGCAATAGCCCAGCCGCAGCCCCGCCATGGCGTACAGCTTGGTGAACGCCTTCAAAATGAGTAGGTTTTGATATTCTCCCAGCCGGTCCTTCATGGTGTACGCACCGGGCTCGTCCAGGAAATCGCAGAAGCACTCATCCACCACCAGCAGTACGCCGGTTTCGCGACAGCGCTCCAGCACAGCGGTGAGCAGCGGGCGGGAGATGGTTCGACCCGTGGGATTGTTGGGCTGGCAGAGAAACACCATGTACGTGTTCGGCGTGATGCCGTCCAAAAAATTCTCTTCCAACACAAAGCCGTTCTCTCTGCTCAACAGATGATGGACAGTTTGGCACGACACCAAATCCAGCGCCGCCTCATATTCCGCGAAGGCGGGAGCGGTGACCAGGGCCCGCCGGGGCTTTTTCGCCAAAACCACCCGGTAAATGAGGTCGGCGGCCCCGCAGCCGCACAGGCACCAGTCCGGGTCCACTTGTTCCGCTCCGGCAATGGCTCCTCGAAGAGAACGGCATAGAGGGTCAGGATAGCTTGCCGCGTCCGCCAGCGATTCCGCCACAGCCTTCCGTACACCCTCCGGCAGGCCCAGCGGGCTGATGTTGGCGGAAAAATCCAGCGGCTTCCCGCCGTACTCCGCCTCATAGCCCGCCCAGTCGCCGCCGTGGGTCAGCGTTTGTTCCATAAGCCGCCCCCTCATTTCCGCCAACGGCAGGCCAGCGCCTTCAGCGCCAATCCTCCCGCCAGAGCCAGCCCGCCCGCCGCGTACAGCATCCGGTTTGCCCGCGTGATATCCTGGGGCTCCACAGGCCGGTCCGGGTCGCCGATGGTGGGCTTGTCCACCACTTTCCCGAAATAGGATGCGGGTCCCGCCAGCTGTACCCGCAAAGCGCCAGCACAGGCCGACTCCGTTTGGGCGGAGTTGGGGCTTGCATGGCGGCGCCGGTCCCGCCGCCAAATTTTCCAGGCGTTTTTCCCATCCTGCCCGGTGAGAAACGCCCCGCCCACCCAGCAAAGCGCCGCCAGCCGGGATGGAATGAGGTTGGCCGCGTCGTCCAGCTTGGCCGCCGCTCGGCCAAAGTAGAGATAGCGGTGGTTTTTGTATCCCACCATGCTGTCCATGGTATTCACCGCCTTGTAGGTCAGCGCCAGCGGTGCGCCGCCCAGCAGCATATAGAACAGCGGCGCGGCCACGCCGTCGGAGAAGTTTTCCGCCACCGTCTCCACCGCCGCCTTTGTGACTCCCTCCGCAGTCAGCGCTTGGGTGTCTCGGCCCACGATGCGGCCCACGGCTTTTCGGGCGGCGGGCAGGTCGCCCTGCTCTAGCTCCTTCTGGACCTGTGCGCTCTCAACCGCCAGCCCCTTGAGGGCCAGGGCCTGCCAGCACCACAGCGTTTCCAGCGCAAAGCCCGCCGCCGGGTGGAGCTTCCGGGTCAGGGCGCACACGCCGCTTGTGAAGGCAAAGGTCCCCGTCGAGAGCGCCGCGGCCAAAGTGGCCCCGCCCAAAAGCTCACCCTCCTGGGTTTGGGGCAGGCGGGGGCGCAGAAAGCCCTCCAGCGCCGAAATAGCCCGGCCCATGCATACCACGGGGTGGGGCATCCACCCAGGGTCAGCCAGCAGCAGGTCCAGGGCAAAGCCGCAGGGGATGGCAGGGTTGAATTTCATGATCTCTCGCCTCTCGTGTATCGAACTGTGTCTAAAAGGTTCAAAACGCGCTTCTCACGCCAGCACCCGGCGTCCAGCACAAAGCCGCCGCCCAGGGGACCGCGCCAGGAAAAGTAGTCCCTGCAGGGCAGGGCGAAGCGCTCCATCACCGCCATCTGGGTGCCGCCGTGGGCCACGATGGCGAGAAGCTCCTCCCCCGCCTCAAGGGTCCGGTCTACCAGGGCTTCAAAGGCGGAGCAGGTGCGCCCGGAGAACACGGCCATGGACTCCCCCTCCGGGATCTGGCCCACACAGCCGCCCTCCACCCATTCCCGGTAGGCCGGGAGGCGCTCCATGTCCCGGTAGCTTTTGCCCTCAAAAATTCCGAAATTCATCTCCCGGAAGCCGGGAACGGTGATTTGACGGGCCTTGGGGAATAAAATTTCCGCCGTCTCCGCCGTCCGGCGCAGGGGTGAGACATAGACCGTTTCCGGCTCAAAGCCGGCCCGGACCAGCGCTCCTCTGCCCTGCTCGGACAGGGACAAGTCGGTCAGGCCCAGATACTTTTTTTGAACGTTATACGCCGTCTCCCCGTGGCGCAGCAGATAAATTTTCATTTCAGCACCATGGGCAGGCCGCAGAACACCCGGACTACCCGTTCCGCCCGCTGGGCCAGCAGGCAGCTCAGTCGTCCCGCCGCCTCCCGGGCGGCACGCTCCCCGGCGTCGATGGGCACCACGCCGCCGCCCACCTCCGTGGCGATGACCATCTCGCGTTCGGCCAGCTTGTCCGCCAGAGCGTTCAAATCGGCGCAGTCCGCCGCCAGGCTTTGCACATCCCAGACGGCGCGTTTCTGCAAATCCTCCCTGCCGCAGTTCAGCAGGGAACAGGCATACTCCCGTTTGCCGCTGTACAGCGGCCCCGTAATGAAAATCATAAAAATTTTGCCTCCAACAGCTGACAGGCTGCCATTACCCCCAGCATCCAGAGCTCGGCCCGCTGGAGAAACCAGCCGGCCAGGTCGCCGGACAGCCCGCCGAATTGCCGGACCGCCGTGATCCAATAGCGCCAGAACACGATCAGCGCCGTCAAAACCATCGCCAGGCCGGTGATGCCGCCCAGGGCAATCATTCCCGCCCCGGACAGGGCGCACTCCAGCATGAGAATGCGGCTTGCCATGCGACGGTCCGCCGCTGTGGCGAAGGTGTGGGCCAACCCGGTATTTTTCGCCAGCGGGAACCGGGTCACCGCCAGCCCGGACAGTCCCCGCTCCAGCACAAAGGCCAAGCCCATACACCACAGCGCCGTCTTTGTGGGCAGCAGGGCGGTACACAGCGCCAGATGGGCCGCAAAATAGGAGCAGAGCCGGATGACCGCAAAGGCCCCACACCGGGGGTCCTTCAAAATCTCCTGCTTTTTCTCCGGGGGGGCGCAGCTTGCCAGGGCGTCGCAGGTGTCGGCATAGCCGTCCAGATGGATGCCCCCGGTGACCAGCACGGGAATGAGGCAGAGCCCCGCCCCACGAAGCAGGGGCTGGATGTTGAGCCAGGCGCAAAGCGTCCCCCAGCCCCACCAGAGGGCCCCGCATACGGCGCCCACCAACGGAAAGGCGCACATGGCGTAGCGCATATTTTTTTCGTTCCACGACGGGCGGGGGAGCGGGATGGCGGAATACATGGCAAAGGCCACCAGAATGGTTTCCAGCGCGATCATCCCGCCGCCCCCTTATAGTACTGCGGCAGGCCGCACACTACCTCGCACACCTGGTCTGCGTACTGGGCCAGTGCGTGGTTGACCCCCGCCACCACTCTCATGTAGTCCTTTGTGCCCTCGGCGTAGTCCATGCCGCCGGTGAACACCTCGTTGCTCACCACCACCAGGTCCTCGCACTGGAGCAGCAGGGCCTGCACGCCCATGACGATGGCCCGCCACGCGCCTTTCACCGTCCCGGCCCCGCCGGGGCTGTACAGCTCGTTGGCCGCCAGGTTGCCCACGCATTCCAACAGAGCGACGCCCCGCTTGGGCAGACGCAGGTCGGGCAGATTGACGTGGCGCTCCACCGTCTCAAACTGCTTATCCGCTCGCATACGGCGGTGCTTTTCCACCCGGGCCAGGCCTTCGCCGTCAAAGGGCTCCATGGTGGCGATGTAATAGCGGGGCCGGTGGGGCGAGAGCAGGACTAGGCTCTCCGCGTACTCGCTCTTTCCGCTGGCCGCGCCTCCGACTACCAAGGTAAACACGCTCAGCCTCCCTGGGGCGTATACGCCTCGATGCCGGTGGTATCGAAGGTAGTCCCGTCGGCATACAGCGACAGCGCCATATCCAGCAGGGGGATGGCCGCCACCGCCCCGGTGCCCTCGCCCAGGCGCATTCCCGCCGCAATGAGGGGCTTTTTGCCCAGGGCGTCCAAAACCAGCCGCCCCGCCGGTTCGGCGGAGACGTGGGAGGCGAACATAGCCCTGGAGGACTCCGGACACAGCCGCAGGGCGCACAGCGCCGCCGCAGTGCTGATAAAGCCATCCATCAGCACCGGCACCCGGCACAGCGCGCCGCCCAGGAAAATGCCGCACATCCCCGCGATATCAAAGCCGCCCACCTTCGCCAGCACGTCCAGCGGGTCGTCGGGGTCTGGCTTGTTCCGTGCGATGGCCGTCTCGATGGCCCAAAGCTTCCGCCGCAGCCCCTGGTCGGACAGACCCGCGCCCCGGCCTGTCATCTCCTGGACGGGCCGGCCCAGCAGAACGCTGGCCACGGCGCTGCTGGTGGTGGTGTTGCCGATGCCCATCTCCCCTGTGGCCAGCAGGGTCACGCCCTGGTCCCGCAGCTCCGACACCAGTGAAACGCCGGTGAGAACGGCCCGCTCCACCTGCTCCCGGGTCATGGCCGGGCCCTGGGTGATGTCGCCGGTTCCGTTGCCTATGCGGCGGTCCAGCACGCCGGGGATGGGGCCGGGGTCCCGCATTCCCATGTCCACCGGCACCACCCTGCAGTTGGCCACCTGGGCCATTTTGCACACGGAGGAGCGGTTTTGCCCCGCGTTCCGGGCCACCGCCGCCGTCACGGTGTAGTCGCTCTGGGTGACGCCCTGGGCCACCACGCCGTTGTCGGCGCACAGTAGAATAAGGCTGCGCTTGGAGATGTCGATGTTGTGATTCAGGGTCAGCGCGGCGATGTCCTCCACCGCCGTCTCCAGCAGGCCCAAACTGTCCAGCGGCTTGGCAATAGAGGCCCATTGGCGGTGGGCGGCCTGCCGGGCCTCCTCCTCCCGGGGGTCGGAGCGGGTTTGGACGGTCGCGCAGAGCTCTTGCACGGTGTGGATGGCGTCAGCATTTCTCATAGTCGATCTGTTCCTTTCTATACAGCATTGCCCCCTGGACAAACCGCCGGGCCAGCGAAGGGCGGCCGGGGAAGTACAGGTGGGGGAAAGCGGCGTACAGCCGCTCATTGGTGAAGCCGCACCGCCAGCTCCGGCCTGTCAGGGGTTTAGCGGCGGTGAGGCAATCCCCGTTTTGGGTGGAATTCCAATAGTGGAACTCGTGGACCGGGACGGACTCGCCCTTGCGGAACAGGAGGCTGTCCGTGTCCGCAGTCAGCTCGGAGTAGCCGAAGCGCACCAGCCGTTCCGTCCGTATTCCTTCCCCGGGCAGAGCTCCCGCCATGGGCTGAGCCGCGCCGTCCGTCCCCTCCAGGGTCTGTCCCAGGTAGAGAAACCCGCCGCACTCGGCCACGGTGGGCATACCCCGGTCCACGGCCTCCCGGACCGACCGCCGCATGGACTCGTTCCGGGCCAGCCGGGCGGCGTACAGCTCCGGGTAGCCGCCGGGCAGGTACAGCCCGCAGGTCTGTTCCGGCACCGCTTTGTGGTGCAGGGGACTGAAAAACAGCAGCTCCGCGCCCGCGTCCCTCAAAGCGTCCAGCGTTTCCTCATACAGGAAGCAAAACGCTTCATCCCGCGCCACGGCGATGGGGACCCGGTTTTGTGCAGGAACGCGGGGGACGGTCTCCCAGTCCATCCGCCGGCCGCACGCCTCGGACAGTTTATCCCAGTCCATGGCTGCCTCCAGCGTCTGAGCCGCGCGGTCGATGCGGGCGGCGATGTCCTTGATCTCCCCGGCGGTCTGTAAGCCCAGGTGACGGCTTTCCAACACGGCCTCCTCCAGGTGGGGCAGGTATCCCAGCACGGGAAGCCCAGTTTCCCGCTCCAGCGTGGGTTTCAGGCTTTTGAACAGCATGGGGGAGCAGTCGTTGAGGAAGATGCCCGCAATGTGACTGGGGTCCCGGAAAGTCCTCAGGCCGTTGATTTGTGCCGCCAGGGTCAGGCTGGCCCCGCGGGGCCGCACCGCCAGCAGGACGGGCAGTCCCAGCGTGTCCGCCGTGTGCCAGGCGCTGGCCCGGTCGGTGGAGCCCCCCAGGCCGTCGTAAAATCCCATGGCGCCCTCCACCACTGCGGAGCTGTGGCACGCGCCGTAATGATGGTACAAGCTCCGTACCGTGTCCTCATTGGAAAGGAATAGATCCAGGTTGTGGCTGTCCACTCCCAGCACGGAGCGGTGGAACATGGGGTCGATGTAGTCCGGGCCGCATTTGAAGGCACAGGGGTTCAGCCCCCGCTTTTTCAGCGCCGCCAGCAGGGCGCAGGTAAGCACCGTCTTTCCACTGCCCGAGGCGGGGGCGGCAATCATCAGCTCAAGCATGGCGCTCCCCCGTGATTAAAAACGTGGGGTTGTTGGCCATCAGCAGGTGGAGCTTCCCCGCCGGTTTCGTTCGGCTGACGGCGATTTGAGTGACGCCGGCCTCCAGGCCGTGCTTGGTCAGCGCGGCGACGGCGGCGGACAGCGTCTCCACCGCGATGGCGGAGATGCAGATACGGGCGTTTTCGTTTTTGGACAGCACCAGGTCCACGATCTGCTCCATGCCGCCCTTGGTGCCACCGATGAAAACTGCGTCCGGAGCGGGGAGGTCCGCCAGCGCCTCTGGGGCGCATCCCTCTACTAAATGTAAATTCCAGGCACAAAATTTCTGCTTGTTGTCGCGGATGAGGGCACAGGCATCCTCCTCGCACTCCACGGCAAACACCTGTCCTTCCAGCGCGGCAAGGGCCAGCTCTACGCTGACGCTCCCGGTGCCCGCGCCCACGTCCCAAAGGGTGTCGGTGGGACGCACTGCCAGCTTGGACAGCGCGGCGGCGCGAACCTCCTGCTTGGTCATAGGTACCTGTCCTCGCAAAAACGCCTCGTCCGGGAGGCCGGGGGTGCGGCGGTTGAACCGGGGCGCGGCCTCCGCCAGCAGGACGGACAGGGAGGGGAACGTCTGTCCCGCCAATTCCTCCGCCGTGCCTGACGTGATTTTTTCCTCTGGGTTGAACAGGTTTTCTCCCACGGTGACAGGCAAAGAACCCAGCCCGGCATTGGTCAGCCGCCGGCAAATCTCAGCGGGCCCCAGCGCCCCGCCGGTGAGGAAAAACGCGGGCTTTCCCCGGCTGACCGCTCCGATAACGCTACAGTCCATCCCGTGGGCGGACACCAGCTCCCAATCCTGCCAGGGCCGCCCCAGGCGGGCGGACAGCAATTGAACGCTGGAGACGCCGGGCAGGGCCCAAGCGGGAATATTTTTTTCCTTCAGCAGGGGGAGCAGTCCACGGGCTCCGGAGTAAAACCCCGCGTCGCCGCTGTACACAACGACGCAGTCCCCCTGCTGGCAGGAGATGACGTCCAGCAGGTCCTGGGGCTTGATGGCGGCCACCCGGTTTTCGGTGCACCCCTGAGGCAGGTTTTCCAGCAGGCGCTTTGCGCCCAGAATGCAGTCGGCCTGCTGTAAAGCGTCGGCACACTCCGCCGTCATAGTCTCTGGACGGCCCCCGCCCAGAGAGGCTAAGATCACCTGCATCCCATCATCTCCCTGCATTTGTTGAATACGGATTCATAGTCCAACCCGTCATCCTGCGGGCGGCGGATAAGGACCAGCGTGATCCCCGTGGCCTGAGCCGCCGAGGCCTTTTCCTCAAAGCCGCCGGTGCGGCCTCCGTCCTTAGTGACCAAATACCGAATGTGATACTGACGGATCAGCGCCTCGTTCAGCTCCTGGGAAAAGGGACCCTGGAGGGCCAGAATGTTTCGTCCGGGCACCCCCGCCGCCTCGCAGGCGGTCAGGCTGGAGGCCAGCGGGAGCACGCGGGGATAGAGACGTTCTCCACCCAAAGAGGCAAATGCGCCAAGCTCTTTGGCCCCGATGGCGAGGAGGAGGTTTCCCTGTGTAGTTTTCAGCCATTCCGCCGCCTCAGAGGCGGAGGCGAAGAGCTTCGCGCCCTCCGGGACAGCGCTTTCCTCCCGAAGGAGCCGCAAAAGAGGTGTCCCAGCCTCCTTGCAGGCCGCACGGATGTTTTGACTGGCCTGGATGGCGTATGGGTGGGTGGCGTCCACGCACAGGTCAGCGCCCGATGCCGCTTGAGCCATCCCGGGCGGATCCATCCGTCCGGACAGGACGGTCATTCCCGGCGCGTTCCCCTGCTCCTCCCGGCCGTATTCGGTGGCCACGCAGACCGTGACCGACCCTCCCAGCCGGGCCAGCGCATGGGACAGCCGCCGCCCCTCGGTAGTGCCGCTGAATATCACAAACCTCATAGATTTTGCTTCTTCTCATAGCCCCGTGGGGTAATCATCCGCCCATGGTCTGCCTGGGTGGTGGAGGAGCCGATGAACACCGTGGAGAACATATCCAGATGGGTATCCCGCAGCTCGGCCAGGGTCAAGATCCGGGACTCCTCCCCCGGCCTGCCGGTGTTGCGCACGCAGCCGCACACGGTGTTCGGACTGACGCCCGCGTCCAGCAGGATATCGCACGCCTTTTGCAGATAGTCCGCCCGCTTGTGAGAGGCGGGGTTGTAGAGGACGACGGAAAAATCACCCTGGGCTGCGCGGCGCAATCGGTTTTCGATGACCTCCCAGGGGGTGAGCAGGTCGGAAAGGGAGATGACGCAGAAATCGTGCCCGATGGGCGCGCCCAGCAGGGCCCCGCCGGACAGAGCCGATGTCACGCCGGGGATTACCTCCACATCTACCTCCGGGAACTGCGGGGCCAGCTGGAGCACCGGCCCCGCCATGCCGTAAACCCCCGCGTCACCGCTGCACACCAGGGCCACGGTTTTGCCGCCCTCCGCCGTCTCCAGCGCCCAGCGGCATCGGTCGATCTCACGCCGCATGGGAGTGGCGTAGGTCTCCTTATCTGGGAACAAGCCGGACACCAGATCCACATACACCGTATAGCCGCACAGCACCTGGGCATCCTCCAAAGCGGCCCTTGCCTGGGCGGTGAAATACTTCTGATCTCCGGGGCCAAGGCCCACCACGTATACTCGCTTTGCCATGGTCTCAACCTCCGTCGGCGAGAGAATCGGTTCCCTGCCGGTATTCCGTGGTGAATGCCGGGTCATAGAGCTTGCTGCGCTCGTAGCCCTGCCCCAGGAAACCGCCCACCAGGATGATGGCAGTTTTCCAAATGCCCGCCGCGTCACCGGCCGCGGCCAGATTGCCCACGGTACAGTGGACGATCTTCTCCTCCGGCCAGGTGGCCTTATAGACGATGGCGGCGGGGGTGTCTTTGGTGTACGCGCCGCCCTTCAGCAGCGCCGCCTGGACCTGCTCCTGCATCCCCGCAGACAGAAAGATGGCCATGGACGCGCCGTGGGAGGCAAGTTGTTCCAGGTGCTCCCGCTCCGGCACCGGGGTGCGCCCGGCCATACGTGTGATGATGACGGTCTGGCTGACGCCGGGCAGGGTGTACTCTGCCCCCAGCGCCGCCGCCGCGCCGCAGAAGCTGGATACGCCCGGCGTATCGTCCCAGGGAATGTCCAACGCGTCCAACTGGTCCATCTGCTCCCGGATGGCCCCGTAGAGGCAGGGGTCGCCGGTGTGGAGGCGCACCAGGTCCAGACCCTTGGTCTGGGCCTCCTTCATCACGTCCAGCACCTGCTCCAGGGTCATCTCCGCGCTGTTGTAAATGTTACAGCCCTCTTTGGCCAGCCCCAGCAGGGCCGGGTTCACCAGGCTCCCGGCGTAGATGACCACATCGGTCCGCTTCACCAGTTCCGCGCCCCGCAGGGTGATGAGGTCCGGGGCTCCGGGGCCCGCTCCCACGAAATGTACCATGTTTATTTCTCCTTTACGATAACGGTGGCAAAATAGCCCACATCCTCCGGGCACTGGCTCAAGTCGGCGCACACCTGTTCATTGGGCAGTCCGCAGTTTTCCACCAGAGCGGCCAGGTTCAGCTGGCTGGTCTCCCTCAATGCCGCTATGATCTGCGGGAAGTTGTGCCCTGCTTTCATGAGCACCTTGCCGCCGGACTGCTTCAGCTGGGGCTCCAGCGGCCCCTTTCCCACCGGGATAATGTGGAGGGGGGACCCCCAGCTCACCAGGGTGGTTCCCAGCCGGGAGGCCGCCGCGCAGAAGCTGGGCACGCCGGGGACCATAACCGTCTCATAGCCCCGGGCCCGGACGATATCCATGATGTATCCCCAGGTGGCGTAGATGGACACGTCCCCCAGGTTGAGCATGGCCACGTCCTCCCCCGCGTCTAGGCGGGTTTGAACGGCGTCCGCCGCCCTCTCGTGGGCAGCGTGGAGCAAAGACCTGTCCCGCTCCATAGAAAAATACAGGGGCAGGATGGTCTTGCCGTCTAGGGGCAGGACCTGCCGCACGATGTCCAGGGCAAGAGTCTCGCCGCTTTTGGTCTGGGGCACGGCGATGACCGGGCATTCCCGCAAGATCCGCACCGCCTTTATGGTCAGCAGCTCCGGGTCCCCGGGACCCACGCCCACCCCGTAGAGCACGCCTTTTTTTACTTCCATTGTTCCAATATCTCCTTTACTCTCCCAGTCCGGCCCAGCAGGCCGTATACGTTGGAAAAGGCGATGGCCCCCACCTGGTAGGCCCCTGCCGCCCGCCGCTCCAGGTGGAGCTGGACGGCGGAAAGCAGGCTGTCCACCACAGGAGCGCGCAGGCCCGCGCTATCCAGCAGCGCGATGCACGCGTCGGTGGTGGCGGCGTCCATCAGTCCTTGGCACAGGGTCCGGTCCGCGCCCCGCAGGGCCGCGTGGGCGCAGAACAGCTCCATCCGGCAGTCGGCGTAACGGGAATGGGTGTTCATGACGCCCCCGGCTACCTTGACCAGCTTGCCGATGTGGCCCGCCAGCAGCACCCGCTCAAAATGCAGGGTGGCGGCGATGTCCAGCGCCTCGCCGATGAAATTGGAGCATTTCACCACGGGGACGCCCTTCCGGTCCAGCCCGGTATCTCTCAAAAAATCCTCGCCGTAATTTCCCGGGGTCAAAATCAAGCCGGCCCTTCCCCCGGCTGCGGCCTGCCTCTGCTGGAGGGCGATGGTGTCCACAATGGCCTGCTCGCTCATGGGCTCCACGATGCCGGAGGTGCCCAGAATGGACAGTCCGCCCTCCACCCCCAGCACGGGGTTGAAGGTACGGGCGGCGGTCTCCGCGCCGCCGGGGATGGAGACGATTACCTCCATGCCGCCGCCGAAGCCCAATTCATCGCAGACCCGGCGCACCTGCTCCTCGATCATCTGCCGGGGCACCCGGTTGATGGCGGCGGTCCCCACAGGCTGGTCCAGGCCAGGCTTGGTCACCCGGCCCACCCCTTCGCCGCCGTCAACGCAGATTCCCGGGACGGCGCTTTTTGCCGTCGCCGCCCGGACCAGCATTCCGTTTGTGACGTCGTAGTCGTCCCCGGCGTCCTTTTTCACGGCGCACCGGGCGGTCCGCCCGTCCTCCAGCAGCTCCGCCTCCGCCAAGGGGACCGATACCTCGATCCCTTTGGGGGTGGTCAGCGAGACGGCCTCTGGCGCGCGTCCGGTGAGCAGCAGCCTTGCCGCTCCTGCCGCCGCCAGCGCCGCGCAGGTGCCGGTGGTGTAGCCGCAGCGCAGCATGGACCGTCCGCTGCGCACATAATGGGGAAACCGCTCCGCGTCCACCCCTTCCGCCTCCTTTCAGGCCATAGCGGCCGGGCAAATCAACGCCAAAACCGGCACGTAAAAGGCCCCGCCCAAATCAGGCGAGGCCGAACAGGATGTGTTCTTCCGGTTTCGGCAGAAAGAAACCAAGCTGCCATGTATCTGACTTATCTCCTCTTCATTGGGAGCATCACAGTGACCGACTCGCAGGGACTCTCACCCTATTCCATGGGCCGCCGGGGCGGCTGCAGCTGGCGCATTATAAAATTGGTCATATTGTACCATATACTTTCCCGGCTGTAAAGGGAAATTGTGGGTTTTTCGGCTGCGCGGAGGCAAAAACCCCTGCTGTGCGGGGAACGCCGCGCCCAAAAAATTTGGAGGTCCTATTGACTTCCCTTGACAATGGTGTATAATCAAGGCATAGAAAGTTCACAAATTTCATAGTTGATTGTCGCATTCCACAGCCCGCCGTCCGGCGGGTATGGAGAGGAAACTGGTTGGAATCCAGTACAGCTCCCGCTGCTGTAATTGCAGGAGTCTGTTGTCGAAGCAGGAGGCAGCCATTCGGGACTCCCCGGAGAAGGCAGGACAGCAGGCGCAGGCCGCCCCAGGGCGGGCCCCAACGCATAAGTCAGAAGACAGGCGACAGAAAACGCGTCCCAGGCGGTTGGTCAAGGGACGGGTTTTGATTTGAGTACACGTAAAAAACGGGGCGTGGCGGACATATGGTCCGCCGCGTCCTTTTCACATCTCGCTTCCCGGAGCGCTGTCCGGGGTATCAGGCGGCTTCAAAGCGCGCTTTCGGTGCCGGGTTTGTGCCAGTAACCCCGGTTTCTTCCCCCGAAAGCTCTAGTATGCCCTCCTTTCCCGGAGGAATATGGTCCGGCGAGGCAATAGGGGGTCTCGCCGGACCGCTCTTTTATCAATGGGAGGCCGTGGGAAGCGCCGCCGGAAATGGAAGTGAGGGGAACATGAAGCTGGCCGTATTTGCCTACAGCCGCCGGGGGCGGGACACCGCCGCGCGGATAAGGACCGCGCTGGGCGCAGCGGAGGACCAGTGCCGGTGCTATGCCCCGGAAAAATACGCGGGCGGGGAGTTCCGGCCCATCACGCCGCCCGCGGGGCAGTTTACCGGGCCGGTGTTCGCCTGGGCGGACGCCATGGTATTTGTGGGAGCGGCGGGGATCGCGGTGCGCTCCATCGCGCCCCACGTGCGGGATAAGCGCACCGACCCGGCGGTGCTGTGTGTGGACGAGCTGGGGCGGTTTGTCATCCCCCTGCTGTCCGGACACATCGGCGGGGCCAACGCGTTGGCGGAGCGGCTGGCCCGGGCGCTGGGGGCGGCGGCGGTGGTGACCACGGCCACGGATATCAACCACAGGTTTTCCGTGGACGCCTGGGCCGCCCGGGAGGGGCTGTTCATCGACAGCATGTCCGCGGCCAAGGCGGTCTCCGCCGCCATTTTGGAGGGACCGGTGCCGCTGTGCTGCGAGTTCCCCGTAGTGGGGGAGCTGCCCCCCGGTACGCAGGCGGGGACTTGGGGAGAGGTGGGCATCTGCATTTCCTGGCGGGAGAAACGGCCCTTTGACAAGACCCTTTTATTGGTGCCCCCGGTGCTCCATCTGGGCCTGGGGTGCCGCCGGGGGACCGGCGCGGAGCGCATTCAGGCGGCAGTGGAGCGGGTGTTGGCGGACAACGGCATCCATCCCAGGGCCATCCAATGCGCCGCCTCCATCGACCTGAAGCGGGACGAGCCGGGGCTGTTGGACTACTGCGCCCGGCAGGGCTGGCCGGCGGCGTTCTACAGCACGCAGGAGCTGGGGGCGCTGGAGGGGGAGTTTACACCCTCTGAACGGGTCCTCCGGGTCACCGGGGTGGACAATGTGTGCGAACGGGCCGCCATGATGGGGGCCTGGCGGCTGGTGGTACGCAAAACCGCCTGGGAGGGCGTCACCGTGGCCCTGGCGGAGAAGCGCTGGGAGGCCCGGTTTGAGGACTGAACGCCAAATTCTGTATGGAACAGGAGACGCTGCCGAAGGGCAGCGTCTCCCGCTATTGCCGGACCACCTGTCCCAGCCGTCCGCCCAGCCGGGACAGCAGCTCGTTGGTAATGGTGCCGCACCGCCGGGCCGCCTCCTCGGCGCGGATGGTCAGCGCCCCATCCCGGCCGATGAGGGTGACGGTGTCCCCGGGGCGGACCTGGGGCAGGTCCGTGACGTCCACAAACAGCTGGTCCATGCACATCCGCCCCACCATGGGGCAGGACTGCCCATGAAGCAGCGCCCGCCCGCCGTTTTGAGCCAGCTCCCGGGGCAGGCCGTCGGCGTAGCCGATGGATACCACCGCCAGCCGGGTGTCCCGCTCCGCCTGGAAGGCCAGGCCGTAGCCCGCTCCCTGGCCGGGGCGCAGAGTGCGCACGCAGGCCACCCGGGCCCGCAGGGACAGCACAGGGCGCAGCTCCGCCTCCAGGGCGGAAGAGGCGCCGTCGCTGCCCGCGCCGTACAGGGCGATCCCCGCCCGGGCATAGCCGCAGGGCTGGGGCGGCAGGTTCAAAATGCCGCCGCTGGCCTGGATGTGGAGCTTGCCGGGGTCCAGGCCGTCTTTGCGCAAGCGGTCCGCCGCCTCATAAAACCGGGCCAGCTGGGCGCGGGTGTATTCCATAGACGCCCGGTCCAGGCGGTCGGAGACACACAGATGGGAAAAGAGCCCCTCGACGCGCAGGTTTTTCATCCGCCACAGGCGGGCCAGGGATGCGCCGTCCTCCGCCGGAACGCCCAGGCGGCGCATCCCCGTGTCAACGGCCAGGTGGACGCGGACCGGCGCGCCCGCGGCGTTCAGCGCGGCCCCGTGGGCCTCGTCCGCCACCGCCTGGACCAGCCGCCAGCGGCGCAGAAGGGGGACCTCCTCCACCGGGGTGTGGCCCAAAACCAAAATGGTTCCCCAAATTCCCGCCCGGCGCAGGGCGATCCCCTCGGTCAGGCAGGCCACGGCAAAGGCCCGAACGCCGCTTTTTTGCAGGCAACGGGCCACAACAGCCGCGCCGTGGCCGTAGCCGTCCGCCTTGACCACCGCCATCAGCCGGCAGCCGGGGGACAAGCGGGCTTGCAGGATTGACCCGTTGTGCCTGAGCGCGTCCAGGTCGATTTCCTTCCAGGCCCGGTTCGTGGGAGAGGGACGGATGGGCCGCAGGGCGTCCAGAGCCAGGGCGAGCGCAAGGGTGAGGGCCAGAACGGCGGCAAAGTGGCCCACGCTGTTATCCACCAGCCATGGGGTGAGCTTGAGCGCCTTGGCCCCGCCCCGCACCAGTACGATGGACCAGGGGTGGAGCAGGTAGACCAGCAGAGACAGGCGGCGGGCCCGTCGGTCCACCCCCTGATTGCGCGTGAGCAGAAGGGAGAACAGGAAGATCATGCACAGGGGCAGAGTCAGATACATGCTGTCATGCCGGGGCCATTCCAGATACCGGAGCAGGAAGCCCTCGGCGGTCATGGCGGACAGGGAGAGGGCCAGTCCCGTCAGGGAGGTGGTTTGACTCCACCGCCGCCCCGCCGCCCCCAGCAGGAGGAACAGGGGAACGTAAAACAGACCGCTGCGGGTGTAGCCGAACAGGGTAAACACCGCGTTATAGAAGGCCGCCGGACCGGGCAGGGCGGAAACCGGCCCGTAATAGCTGTCGCCGCCCAGACCGATGAGGTACAGCGCCGCGCCGATGGCCAGAGCGGCGGGCTGTCCCAGCCGGGAAAGCCCCCGGGCGATGAATACGCCCAGGATAACCCCGGGAAAATACCACAAATGGTACAGCGTTCCCTCGGCCAGCAGCTTTTGGAGCCACTCCAGCGGTTTATAACCCCCGTTGTACAGGTTCAGGGGCAGATAGAGGGCCACCGCCGCCAGGTAGGTGAGCGCGGTTTTTTTCAAAAAGCGTCCGGTGCTTTTCCAATCGCTTCGGGCCAGAAAGTACCCGGTGACCATGAGAAAAAAGGGCACCGCCGTCCGGGCCAGCACGCTGGTGAGCCAGAAGTCCCACCCTTCGCTGACGCTGGTCAGCGGTCCGGTGTGGATGCACACCACCAGCACCGCCGCGGGAAGGCGGAACCGGTCCAGGGCGGGGCGCTGGACGCGGGCGCTCATGACGCCGCCTCCCAGACCGTGACGATGAAGCCGCCGTCATTGTGGCCGGAAACCTGGAAGCAGGCGTTTTCCGGCAGCTCCAGCTCCGTCTCACCGCCGGGGCAGGGCAGGTAGGACACGGTCACCCGCCTGCCGTTGGACAAGGTGCAGGTCTTGGGTCCGTCCCGCAGAAAATCCCCGTACTCCTCCAGGCAAAGGCCGTGGTCCTCCATGAGCCGGGCGTGGGGTGCGCCCACATACCGGAAATGCCAGGGCTCCTCGGCGATGCCGGTGACGGCCTCCTTCTCCCGGCGGTAGCGCCGCAAAAAGCCGTAGTCCGCCGCCAGCCGCCCAAACCGCCCGCAGGGGCCATCCTCCGGGAACCGGGGGCGGATAAAGTCGATATGGTCCGCCTGCTCCCCCAGGTCGATGGCAAGGCCGGTCTGGTGCTCGCTGCATCGGGGAAGGGCCACATATTTGCGGGTGAAGTCCTCCCCCTCCTTATCCCAGGTGTCCGCCCAGATGAAACGCTGCTCGGCCAGACTGCGCCAGCCGGATACAGGAACAATGGCCTGCCAGCCTCCGGCGGTCCGGACGCAGGCGTCCAGCAGCCGGGCGGCCTGCCGCTCCATCAAAACCCCGGGACGAAGGGAGTCCGCCGGGGCCAGCTGGGGGACGGGGCCGTCCGCCAGGGGATGGGCGGCGTTCACCAGGATCAGCGGCCCCCGGGCGGTCTGCTCCCCGCACAGCTTTATCGTTCTCATTGCCGTACCCCCAGCTCCACCAGCTTGTCCAGCAGGGCGGAGAAATCCAGGCCGATGCCCTTCATCATGGTGGGGTAGCGGCTGTGAGAGGTGAAGCCGGGGATGGTGTTCACCTCGTTGAACACCACCCGGCCCGACTGGGTGAGGAAAAAATCCACCCGGGCAAACACCCGGCAGTCCAAGGCGCGGTACACCGTTTTGGCGGCCGCCCGGATCTCCGCCGCCTTGTCCGGGGAGACCCGGGCGGGACAGTGGATGGCGGAGGTTTTCAGGGTGTACTTTTCCTCAAAATCGAAGAAGCCGCCGGACAGCTCGATCTCATCCACCAGTCCCACGGTGAGCGTCTCATTGCCCAGCACGGCGCAGCCCACCTCGAAGCCGGGGACGGCCTCCTCCAGAATGACCTCCCGGTCGTGGCCGAAGGCCTCCTCCACAGCGGCGGGCAGCTGGTCCGGGCGGCTCACCCGGGTGACGCCGTAGGACGACCCCGCCCGCACCGGCTTGACGAACAGGGGAAAGCCCAGTTCCTGCGCCGCTGCCTCCAACTCCTCCTGAGCTGCGCCGCGCCCAAAGGCCGTCCCCCGGGGCACGTCCACTCCCGCCAAGGCGGCCAGCTGGTGGGCGCGGCGCTTGTCCATGCACAGGGCGCTGGACAGCGCGCCGCAGCCGATGATAGGCACGTCCGCCAGCTCCAGCAGCCCCTGGACCGTGCCGTCCTCCCCGTTCTTGCCGTGGAGGACGGGGAAGGCCGCGTCAAAGCTGACCCGGCTCACCCGGTCCCCCAGCAGGAGCAGCTGGTGCCGGTCCCGGTCCGGGGCCAGGGCGCAGGGGGTGACCACGGCCCGGTTTTGCGCCCAGCTCCCGTCGCCGATGGCGGACGCGGGGCCGCGGTAGCAAAGCCACTGGCCTTCCCGGGTGATGCCCACGGTTAAGGGCTGATATTTGCTCCGGTCCAAATGCTCCAGCACGGCCTGGGCGGACTGGAGGGACACGCTGTGCTCGCTGGAGCAGCCGCCGAACAACACTAAAATTGTCTTTCTCATGAGGAAAACTCCTTTCAAGGGCAAAAAAAGCGCCCCGTTCTGTCATCACCAATGGTAACAGAACGGGGCGTTGGATGTTTGGAGGGTTTCCTGCGGCGGTCTTGCAAAACCGATGTGAAATTCTTGCGATTTTCTTGCGGAGAGGGTTACTTTACCTGAATGACCTGGTCCAGCGCCTTGCAGGGACCCGGCTGGATGGTCAAGCTTTCATAGTCGTCGGAGTTGGTGACCAGCACCGCCACTACGCTGGGATGGCCTGCGGCGGCGATTTTATCCCGGTCGAAGGCAATGAGCTTTTCGCCGGCTTTTACCCGCTGACCCTCCTGAACAAAGCACTGGAAGCCTTCTCCCTTCATGGCCACGGTGTCCACACCCACGTGGATCAGCAGCTCCATGCCGTCGGGGGAGGTGACGCCCACCGCGTGATGGGTTTCGGTGACGGAGGAGATTTCGCCGTCGAAGGGTGCGTACACCACGCCCTGGTCGGGCCGGATGCCCACGCCCCGGCCCAGAACGCCGGCGGCGAAGGTCTCGTCGGGGATCTGCTCAGAGGGAATGGCTGCGCCGGACACGGGGGCGTACACCACGCCGGGCCGGCACTGGATGGCGGGGAGGGAGGGCTCGGGCTGGGTTTGGGCGGGCGTCTTGGTCTCGGCGGGGGCGGCGTCCTTGTAGCCGAATACCCAGGTCAGCCCGAAGGCCACGCCGATGGAGATGACAGCCATAATGATGTAGTTGACGGGGTCATGGAGGCACAGCAGCAGGCCGAACAGGCCGGTAACGCCGGTGCCGCTGGCCCCCAGGTGGACCAGGGAGGCGTACATAGCGCCCGCCGCGCCGCCGATGGCACCGCAGACAAAGGGCTTAAAGTGGCGCAGGTTGACGCCGAAAATGGCGGGCTCGGTAATTCCCATGAAGCAGGACAGTGCGGAGGGCAGGGCTACGGACTTGGTTTTCTGGTTCCTGGTCTTGAGGGCCACGGCCAGGGTGGCCGCGCCCTGGGCCATATTGGCGGCGGAGGCCAGCGGGAGCCAATAGGTCACGCCAAATTGAGAAATCTGTCCGAAGTCAATGACGGTGTACATATGATGAATACCGGCCACTACGGTGGTGGAGTACAAGCCGCCCATGATGAGGGAGCCGATGCCGAGAGGCAGGGCGATCAGCCACTGGATACCGTCGATGATGTTGTGTTCAACAAAGGAAAAAATAGGGCCGATGATGGACAGGGTCAGGTAGCCGGTGACGAATACGCTGACCAGAGGAGTGACAAACAGGTCGAACATGGCGGGGACAATCTTATGAAGGCGCTTTTCAATGAAGCACATTACCCACACGGCGATGATGACCGGGATGACGCTGCCCTGATAGCCCACCATGTTTACCTCGTACAGGCCGAACCATACCTTCTGGGTCTGCAAAACACCCTCAGTTGCCACGGTCCAGGCATTTTGGAGGTTGGGATGGATCATAATCATGCCGATGACCGCACCCAAATAGGGATTGCCGCCGAAGGCCTTGGCCGCGCTGTAGGCGATGAGGATGGGCAGGAAGGTGTAGGCGGTGTTGGCGAACAGGTTGGCGAATACATAGATAGAGCCGGAGGTGTCGATGCTCAGGAAGCCGTTGTTCACCATAAAGGTAAGGGCCTCCATGATGCCCATGAGGAAGCCGCTGGCCACGATGGCGGGGATGATGGGCACAAAAATGTCGCCCAGGGTCTTGATGGCCCGCTTGAAAACGTTCTGCTGAGCGGCGGCCGCCGCCTTGACCTCGTCCTTGGTGGCGGCGGTCAGGCCGGTAATGGCAATGAACTCGTCATAGACCTTGTTCACCGTACCGGTGCCCAAAATGATCTGGATCTGGCCAGAGGCGCTGAACACACCCTTCACGCCGTCCACGTCCTCCAGGGCCTTCATGTCGATTTTGCTGTTGTCCACCGTCACCAGCCGCAGCCGGGTGGCGCAGTGGGCGGCGCTTACCAGGTTTTCCCGTCCGCCCAGCTTGCTGAAAATGTCCTGTGCGCAGTTCCTGTAGTCCAGTGCCATTGTGATTCCTCCCATTCTTGTTGAAATCGAATCCAAAAATGAAATCAATTTCATATCGTGCTTGTATTATAGCAAATGGGAGAGTCGGTGTAAATTGATATGTGTGCCAAAACTTTCATCTCTGTTTTGTGCACAATACTGAAATTGATTTCATATCAGGCCGTAGTCCTCAAAGGCGCGGTACAGCCCGTCCTCGCCCACCGGGGGACAGACCGCGTCGGCGATCTTTTTCAGGGCGTCGCTGCCGTTGCCCATGCACACGCCCAGCCCGACGGCCTGGATCATTTCCAGGTCGTTCATGCTGTCGCCAAAGGCGATGGTGTCCTGGATG
The DNA here is from genome assembly GCA_948469375.1 of uncultured bacterium. Taxonomy (GTDB): domain Bacteria; phylum Bacillota; class Clostridia; order Oscillospirales; family Oscillospiraceae; genus Enterenecus. The sequence continues at coordinate 23,094 of CAOKLO010000031.1, forward strand.
GACATGCCCAGATAGCTGCACAGGCGCTCCACCGCCAGACCCTTGTTGAAGGCCTTGTTGATGAGCTCGCCGTTGATGGCGCCGTACTGGTCTGCGCCCTGGAGGCAGAACTGGAAGCTGTCCCCCAAAACGCGCATGGGCTCCCGCAGGTCGTTGGCGCTGCGGGACACAAACCCGATTTTATAAATGGGCTCTCCCCGGTACTCGGCCATGGGGCGGATGCCAAGCTCGTTCTCGATCTGCTCCCGCCAGCGCAAAAGCTCGCTGTTACCCTCGGCCTGGGCGGTCTCACGGAGAAAATCCTTGAAGCTCTCGTCGGTATAGCTGGTGTCCCTGCCCTCCACCGTGCGGTAAACGCCGCTGCGCAGAAAAACGTCCATAGCCAGCCTTTGCTGCTCAGGGGTCATGGGACAGTCGTAGACGACCTGTCCGCCGTACATGATATACCCCCCCGCGCTGCCCACCAGGCCGTCAAAGCCGTAGTGCAGCAGAGGGGACAGCATGCCGTAGCTGCGCCCGGAGGCCAGCGCCACCCTGTGGCCGTTGGCCCGAGCGCGGCGGACGGCCTCCACGGCGGAGTCGGGAGGGACGTTGCGTCCCGGTTCGGTGAGGGTTCCGTCGATATCCAGAAAAATCAGCTTTTGTTCCATAGCGGCCTCCTATCGTCATAGTCGGACTGAAATTAATTTCACTCAGAATGATATCAGAAAGCGGCCCGCGGCGCAAGGGGCTGTCGGCCCGTTGGTTTTGCCAAATCTTCAGGTGAAAATTTGGCGAATATGTCCAGCCCATCCGGCAGGTTTGTTTTTCTGAGCACTGGAAATCCGGCGCGCTTTATGTTATAATAAAAAGACTTGGAAAGGATTGGGAGCCTGTTCAAGTTCTTTGACGATATGATTATGAAATAGATTTCAAGATCAGGAGGCGCTTATGAACATTGCGGAGATCGCCAAGCTGGCGGGTGTGTCCCCCTCCGCCGTTTCCCGCTATCTGAACCAGGGCTATCTCTCCCAGGAGAAAAAGGAGGTCATTCGCAGGGTCATTGAGGAGACGGGCTACCGCCCGCTGGCCCAGGCCCAGGCCCTGCGCACCCGGAGGACCCGCACCATCGGTGTGGTGCTGCCGAAAATCGACTCCTTCTCCATCGGCAGCGTCATGGCAGGTATCGACTCGGTGCTAGAACGCAGGGGGTTTCAGATTCTGCTGGCCGACACCCATAACGACCCGGCCAGGGAGCTGGAATATCTGGACAGCTTCGACGACCAGCGGGTGGACGGCGTGATTCTCATCGGCACGGTGTTTACCGCCCGGCACATCGCCATGCTGAAAAAGAGCCGGGTGCCGGTGGTGATCGTGGGCCAGCAGCTGGCGGGGATGTCCTGCGTCTACCACGACGATTACCATGCCTTTTACGACATGACCCGCCTGCTCATCGACAAGGGGTGCCGCAGGCTGGGGTATATCGGCGCGCTGCCCCAGGACAAGGCCGTGGGCCAGGAGCGCAGCCGGGCCTACTGCGACGCAGCGCGGGACGCCGGGCTGGAGGAGCAGGCCGGACATATGACGGTAGCCGATTTTTCCACCCGCTCCGGCGGGGAGAAGGCGGGGGAGCTTCTGGATGCCTACGGCCCGCTGGACGCGCTGATCTGCGCCACCGACAGCATGGCGGTGGGGGCGTTGCAGCACTTGAAAAGCCGGGGCCTGCGGGTGCCCGAGGACATCCGGCTGACCGGGCAGGGCGGGGCCGACCTGTGCGGCGTGACCACCCCCACGATCACCACGATCCGCTATTTTTACGAGGACAGCGGCGCAAACGCCGCCGCCCTGCTGCTAGAGCGGCTGGAAAACCCGGACACCTCCGCCAAGGAGATCAAGCTGGGCTACGCCATTGTGGAGAACGAGTCCAGCGGTTAGGGCTGATGCGCTGATCCCGGCGCTCCCTCCGGGAAACGCGGTTGATGGAAGCCCGGTTCGCCGCTTGACACTGCGTTTCTCTTTCGCTATAATGATAAAAATAGGCTAAGTGTCGGCATGGTGAAAGCGTGGTGGGGGCAATGCAGATTTCAAGCAGGTTTTCTATGGCGCTGCATATATTTTCCTGCATCGGAACATATGAGAATAAGATGAAAATAACAAGCGACCTGTTGGCGTTCAGCGTCAATGTCAATCCCGTTATCATCCGGCGGCTGCTCCAGCAGTTTAAGGCGGCCGGCTTTATTACGGTGCAGCGGGGCACCGGCGGGCTGGCTATGGCCAAGCCGATGGAGGAGATCACGCTGCTGGACGTCTATCAGGCTGTGGAGTGCATTGAGGATGGGGAGCTGTTTCGCTTCCATGAGAATCCAAATCCGGAGTGTATGGTGGGCCGGAATATCCATAATATTTTGGACGGCAGGCTCCAGCAGGTGCAGCAGGCCATGGAGGACGAGCTGCGGAGCGTCACGATAGCGGATATCGTAACGGATACCAGAAGATGTATTTCGGAAGAAAAACGGGCCGCTTCTGAAAAAAAGAAAGCGATTTCAACCTAAAAAATGACACGCGCCCTGGCTTGAACCGGGGGCGCGTTTTTTTTGAAAAATTTTCATTGTAACCGTTGACATTACAACAAAGCTGTGCTATTATTCTCGTTGTAACCATGATGATTACATAAAACGAAGTATCAAAATTGATAGAGGAGGACCCCATCATGACGGACGTCGTAAAATTCTTGAGTGAAAACCCTGTGCAGTATCTGGCCACCGTGGGCCGTGACGGCAAAGCGAAGGTGCGCCCCTTCATGTTCCTGTTTGAGAAGGACGGCAAGCTGTGGTTCGACACCAGCAGCAAAAAGAACGTCTACAAGGACATGCAGACCAACCCCAACATCGAGCTCAGCGTGGCCACCCCCAAGTATGCCTGGATCCGCGTCAGCGGCAAGGCGGTGTTTGAGGACAACGCGGAGGTCAAGACCATGGCGCTGAAGAACCCCATTGTCAAGGCCAACTACCGCACTGCGGACAACCCCGTTTTCGAGGTGTTCTATCTGGAAGAGGCCCACGCCGTCATCGCCGATTTCTCCGGCAATCCTCCCAAGGAGTACGACCTGTAATCGCACCTCCTCCATTCCGTAAAATTTTTGTACGTTTTCCAATAAAACTGAGCCCCCACCCCGAAGCCCGCGCCAAAACCGGCCCCAGCGCCGACGACAGCCCCAGAACCCACCTGGAGCTCACGCCCGCTCCGGAATCCAGATCCGCACCGGCTCCCGCCCCTGCGCCCGCCGGGAGTATAAAGGAGTGATATTTTGCCCGTGGCACCGGCCTCCGTGGAGCGGCCGGTGCCACGGGTCTGCGCACAGGGTTGACAATACGCAATTTGGGGTCCATAATTGATGGAAGCGATGCCCTTACACAGCATCGACCGCTTTCATACTTAAGGAGGAACCCAATATGAAAAAAATGCTGTCCGCGATCCTAACTCTGGCCCTCGTCCTCTGCTTGGGCATGCCTGCCTTGGCGGCGGAGCCGGAGGCAGCCCAAGAGCCCGCCCCCTGGACCTATGAGTACCTGGCCGACACCTATGCCTTGGGGCTGATGGACGACGGCTATGGCAAATACATCCAGAGCCCCATCACCCAGGATCAGCTCACAGCCATGACCGATATCGTCTCCGATAAGCTGGCGCTGCTGGGCCTGCCGCAGCGGGAGGCAGACGACGACGCTCTGGTCATTGATACCACCCGGGGCGGTGTGATGAACGCCCTCTACCAGGTTTGTGCCGACTATCAGATGGAAGGTATCAATGAGGGCGTGCTTCCCTTTCTCAGGGAGCTGGGTGTGGTAAAGGGCGTCAATGAGGCCGGAGACCTAAATCTGGAGCAGCCCTGTACCTACCAGGAGGCCATGGTCATGAGTGTGCGGCTGGTGCTGGCGGTGTACGACGGGGCGGACGCCGGCTCGCGGGGATTGCTGTGGAAGGTTACAAACGGGAAGAATACCCTTTATCTCCTGGGTACCGTCCATGTGGACCGCAGCAATGTCTACCCCTTCCACAAGTCCCTCCGCGCCGCCTTGGCCTCCGCTCAGACGGTCATCTTTGAGCTGGACTTCAATGACCAGGAGGGATTGGCCGAGTTTGCCGCGATGCAGACCTATTCCGACGGCACAACCCTGAAGGATCACATCTCCCCCGAGCTGTACGCCTCGACGGTGCAGGTCTTTGCCGACTTGGGAATGTCTGAAGAGGCGGTGGCCGCTTACAAGCCCTGGGCGCTGGCCAATAGCCTGATGAGCCTGGCCACCCAGGACGAGACCACTACCGGCGCGCCCATGGCCATTGACCTCTACTTAAATTCCGCCGCCGTCAACGCGGGCAAGCAGATCGACGCGGTGGAGACCTATGCGTTCCAAGGCGGCATCTTCGACACCCTCTCCCCTGAGTACCAGGAGGCTTATTTGGCCGGCTATGTAAATTTGGCCCTCATCGACGACACGCTCGAGATGACCGAGGAGCAGAAGAAAGAGCTCCAGGAGGCCATGGAGTACCAGGAGAAGCAGATGGACGCGATGATGGAGACGTGGAAAGCCGGGGATGCGGCCGCGTTTGAGGAAATCTTCGATAAAGCCGCGGTGCTGGAGAGCACAGACGAATTGAATTCCCGGCTGTTTACCGACCGGGACCCCAACATGATCGAGTACGCTGCCAAGCTGTTGGAGCGGGAAGGGGAGAACACCTTCTTCCTGGCTGTGGGCGCGGGGCACATGGTGGATCCGGGCGGCATCGTCGGCGGCCTGCGGGCGCTGGGGTATACCGTGGAGGAACTGTAAGCGCCTGTTTCATATCTGGAAGAATGCCAGCTGACGAGGAATTTTCCCGCCATGCGAGGCGGGATTTCGCAGAACGACTTTCCCCTGAAAAAACTCTTTATAGTGTCGCAGCTCCTTTTCAATATCGGTGAGCTGGGTATAAAATTCATCCTATTTGGCCCTGTTGGCATTGTTCAAGCCAGGCCCGCTCCGCTGGGGAAACACGGCGGGCGGGCCTGGCAGGGGTCTTGCTCTGCGGCGGTTTGCCTTGCATGGAAAACACCTCTTTTTCAGCACGGCCTTGTTCATGGACGCTGGGTTAAGCCCTTGCAGATACTCCCACGCTCGCCTGTCCTCCGGGCGGTCAAGGTCAAAGCGAAGGGTCATCTTTTTGCGTTGCATGGGCACCGCCGCCCTTGCGGAGCGCCATTTCGCACAGATACTCGTAGCCCTTAGCCGTGGCGCAAATATCATCATAGATGGTCACGCGGTCGGCGTCGTATCCCCCGAAGTTGCGGATCAGGTGGCTCCCGGCTCCATTCCTCCTTTCGCTGTATCAGTCCCAGCCGCCTCTGAAGCAGCTCGTTCACGTCCTTGCCAGAGGCGGCGGTCTGTCCTGTACCGTGTACTTATCCCCCCAGGCCCTCCATGATGCCCTCCGTCGCGTCCCGGCCCACCCCGTCGTTGTCCAGATGGAGATAGAGCGTGTTGGCGCCGGGGTGGTCTTGGAGGTACTGGCTGAGAGCGAGAGGGATTCTCAAACATAACGATGGAACTTCACTTAAGTGGAAATACTCCCAGAATTGAAGACTCCTGAAGATGAATTTGGACACTTGACCGTCCGGATCATTGTCGATTCATGGCGCGGCGCGGTCCTCCCAGGACAGATTCAGCGCCGCGATCAGATCCTCCTCGTGGCGGTAGCGCTTGCCGGCGCTTGCCCCAGGGAAGTTTACGCGGTAGTCGATCTCCACCGAATAGGGCCCGTGGAGCGGGGACAGGCTGAAGGCCCTGGGGTTCGCCGCAAAGGCGCGCGCGGCGAGACAGGCGGCCTCATAGATTTTCCGCTCCGCCGCCGCAGGGTGGAGGTGGATGGCGGAGAGGTTGCGCGCCTCATACTCCTGCGGGGTGCACTCGTCCCCAGAACCTGGATCCAACCCTTTTTTGACCCACGCCGTATAGATGTGGGGGCAGAGCTCACTGGCCTCCCGGCAAAGGGCAAGGTCGCCGCAGGCCAGCAGAGGCTTGACACCCAGGGCCGCGCTGATATAGGCGCTTATGCCGAATTCCCCCACAGAGCGCCCGTTGATGCGCAGGTCCAGCACGTCCAGGGAACTGGTATGCGCCATATGAGCAAAGGGAGTGCCCGACTTGGCGTGCTGGCCCACCCAGGCGATGGCGTCATACTCGCCGCTGATGCCGATAGGATAGGGGCCGGGGAAGCCCCGCTGGTAGAACACGCTCTCATCCAGCCGCATGAGGTCCAGCCCGCCGAATCCGTGCCCGTCGAGCACCAGGATCTCATCCGCCCCATTTTCGCGGAATCCCCGGATCGCGGCATTGACCTCCCGGGTCAAAATGGCCTTTCCCTGTTCATAATACCGGCCCTGGGGATACACCCAGTCGATGAAATTCAGTACGCCGGCGCAGCCCTCCATATCCGTCATGATGATCAGCTTCATAGTGCCGTCCCTCCTTTGGCGTCTCCGCTCAATCTGCTGCCCCAGGGAGCGTTGTCTCCCTTTACCTCCATAGTACAACAAACGTTTACTGTTTTCAACGCTTAAATTTTCGTCGTTTTCTACAGTAACAAAAATAGTAATATATAAGGTTTGTATATTTTGAAATAATGACTTGATTTTTGTGGAAATTAAAGTTATAATCAAGAAGACAAGTAAGTAAACGTGTTCTATACGTCTCTGTGAGGTGCTTATATGCCGACCGGAAAAAAACAGGCGACGATCGTTGAAATTGCCCGGATTGCCAATACCTCCACCGCCACCGTCTCCCGCGTGCTGAGCGGCGCGGACTACCCGGTGAGCGAAGCCTTACGGGAGGCCGTGAAAAAGGCCGCGCGGGAGATGAACTATGTTCCCAACGCCATTGGGCAGTCTTTGAAGATTGGGAAGAGCCAGGATATCGGCGTGATCATCCCCAACTTCACCAACCCGTTTTACATGCAAATGATCTCTGGCATTGAGTCCGTGTGTCGGAAAGAGGGCTATAACCCCATTTTTTGCAGCTCCAACAACGACAGCGCCAGGGAAATCGGTAGCATCGAGCTGCTCCGCAGGAAATGCGTGGAGGGACTCATCCTGTCTTCCATCCACAAGAGCGCCAAGGCGCTCCAGGCGGCCCTGCGCCTGCACAAGCATGTGGTGCTGTTTGACCAGGAGGCCACGCTGGATACCTGCGATTACGTTTCTTTCGACTTTGAGAGCGGCGGCTTCCTGGCTGTAGACTACCTGCTGAAGCACGGTCACCGCCGCATCGCCTTCCTCACGGCGCCCCTGGAGAACCGGGCCAGCCGGTCTGCCCTTTACCGGGGGTGCCAGCAGGCCGTCCGCCAGTGGCCCAGCCAGGCTTACTGTGAACTGATCTCCACCGACGTGCAGGTGGAGGACTACAAGACCTGGGAGTATGAAAACGGCCGGCTGCTGGCCCGGGAGTTCCTGCAGCTCTCCCCCCTCCCCACGGCGGCCTTCGTCTACAACGACGTCACCGCCATCGGCGTGATGAGCCAGCTGGCCGCAGACGGCGTGAGGATTCCAGAGGATGTGTCCGTGATGGGCTTCGACAACATCATCAACGCGGAATACACGACGCCGCCCCTGACGACGGTATCCCAGCCCGCTTTCGATACGGGCGCCATGGCCACCCGGATCATCCTGGACAAGATCATGGGCACAAACATGGCAAACTGCCGGATCAACCTGCACCCGCAGTTGATAGAACGAAAGTCCGTTAAAAATTTGAATGATGTTATGGAGGGGGACTGCTGATGCCTGTAACACAAATCTGGATTGACCGGCTGGACGTGCGCGTCTATCCTAACCGGGATGAGATGGGACGCAGCGCGGCCCGGGAGGCGGCGCAAGCCATCCGCGGGCTTCTGGCGGAGCAGGAAGAGATCAATCTGATCTTCGCCGCGGCGCCCTCCCAGTCGGAGTTCCTCCGCGCCCTCTGCGCGGAAGGGAACATCGACTGGGGCCGGGTAAACGCTTTCCACATGGACGAGTACGTGGGCCTGGCGGTGGGCCAGGAGGGGTCGTTCACCAACTTTCTCAACAAGAGGGTGTTTGAGCGGCTGCCCTTCAAAGCTGTCTTCCGCCTGAACGGCGCGGCGGAGGACGCGGACAGGGAGTGCGGGCGGTACGCCCAGCTGCTCCGGAACCACCCGGTGGACCTCGTCTTCATGGGGGTGGGGGAAAACGGGCATATCGCCTTTAACGATCCCTCTGTGGCAGACTTCAACGACAGCGTCGCGGTCAAAGTGGTGGAGCTGGAGCGGGTCTGCCGGATGCAGCAGGTACACGACAAATGCTTCCCCACCTTGGAGGACGTGCCGGAGCGGGCCTATACATTGACCATCCCCGCCCTGTTGTCCGCCAATCGGATCTTCTGCATGGTGCCTGGACAGACCAAGGCCGCCGCAGTGGGGCGGATGCTGTCGGGCCAGATTGGGGAGAACTGCCCGGCCAGCATCCTGCGCCGGCATGCCAGCGCCATCCTCTATCTGGACCAGGACAGCGCGCAGGACTTCCTGCCGCAGGGGAAGTTCTGAACGATTTGTTTTCAGGAAGTTTGGGTAAAATAGTTTAACCATAGGACAGTAAACGATTACCATATACATGAATAGGAGGCTAATATGAAAAAGATGAAATTGACCGCTCTGCTTCTTGCCCTGTGTATGCTATTGTCCGGCTGCGGCGGAACGCCCGCCGGGGACGCCAGCAGCGCCCCCAGCAAGTCCGGCGGCGCCAGCGCTCCCCCCAGCGCGGAGGGCGCGGAAAAACTGTCCGGCTCCATTGAAATCGGCGTCATGCTGGCGGAGGGGACCTCCGGTTACAACTTCATCACCGGCGTGGGCGACCAGCTGATCGCGGAGAATCCGGATTTGCAGATCACCTATACCTTCGTCAACACGAAGGCCCGTCCCTTCATCGAGCAGCGCTGGAGGGCCGGCAATCCCCCCGACACCGATTACTATGATTTCAACGCCCAGGTGCCGTCCACCTATGAGTTCACTGAGCACCTGCTGGACCTGACGCCCTACCTGGATGCGGACCCCGAATGGCGGGACTCTTTCCAGGAGTCCGTCTCCGCCGTGACCTCCATGGACGGCAAGACCTACGGCGTGGTCACCGACACCCATGTGCTGGGCCTATATTACAACAAGGCCTATTTTGATCAGTTCGGCATCGCTCCCCCCAAGACCTGGGATGACCTGACGGCCGCCTGTGAGACGCTGAAGGCTAACGGCATCGATCCCATCGCCGTCACCGGCACCTACACCCCCTACATGGGCACCTGGCTGGACTATCTCATGACCCGCGAGGTGGGCTATACCACCGCCTATAACGCCATCCGCGACGGCAACATGAGCGAGATCCCCGGCCTGCTGCGGGCCGCCGAAAAGGTGAAGACCCTGGTGGACAACGGCTATTTGCTCAAGGGTTTCGAGGGCACGGACTTCACCGCCGCCCAGATGCAGTTCTTCCAGGGCAAGGCCGGCATGATCTGCATGGGCACCTGGCTGTCCTCCGAGATGGCCGACTCGATCCCCGCTGATTTCCAGCTGGGCTTCTGCGCCTTCCCCTCCGTGTCCACTGGCGAGGGCGACCAGACAGAGATTCTCAGCCACAGCAACATCATGAGCATCAACAAGGACTCCAAGAACCTGGACGCCGTGCTGGCTTTCGTCAAGCGCTTCACCAGTGCCGAGGTCCAGACCAGGCGCGCCCAGGAGACAGGGTTGATCTCCGCGGTCAAGGGTGTGCCCGCCCCCGAGGGGACCTTCGGCCTGGATGAGGCGATTGCCAACGCCGGCCCCATGCGAGTGCGGCACTTCAGCATGGAATTTGAGTCTGACCGGAACACCGCCTACTATAACGAGGTGGCCAAGCTGTTCATGGGCGAGTACACCCCGGAGCAGTTCATCGCTGGCGTGGACCAGGCGATGCAAGCCTTCAAATAACCGACGGCACGGGCAGGGGGCTGGCCAGGGGCAGGCGCGCTGTCCGCCCCGCTCCCGCCGCTTCCCACGTGGCGCATTCCCATGCTTCTGAAGCGCCGCAGACAGATCATCTCAGATTGGAGGGACTCTATGGCTGCCAGAAAAAAACTGATTCTCCCCTTTTTGCTGCCCACCGTGGTATTGATCGCCATCTTTTTCATCTGGCCTACGATCCAGACGGTCCAGCTGTCCTTCCTGGACTGGCAGGGCACCTTCCGTACAACGGGGTTCCATGGCGTGCAGAATTATAAGCGCCTCCTGACGGACCCCACCTTCCGCTCCACCATCGGTCATACCTTCGCCTACTTTTTTGTCTCTAGCGCCATCCTGTTCCCCGTCGCCACGTTCCTGGCGGTGGCCTTGCAGCGGGTGAAGCGGGGCAAGATGGTCATCCAGTTCTGCATCTTCATGCCGGTGACACTCTCCGTGGTGGTGGCCGCCGTGCTGTGGAAATGGTACATCTACGACCCCAACATGGGCATGCTGAACACCGTTTTGCGGGCCGTGGGCCTGGACTCGCTCGCCCAGGCGTGGCTGGGCAATTCATCCACCGCCCTGGTGGCTGTCATCGTGATGTCCATTTGGCACGGCGTCGCCACATGGGTCATCATGATCATCTCCGGCCTGGACCGCATCCCGCCCGAGCTGCTGGAGGCGGCCCGGCTGGACGGGGCGGGCGAGATGAAAATATTTTTCCGCATCACCCTGCCCCTACTCTGGGAGGTCCTCAGCACCCTGCTGATCCTGTCTTTCATCGGGTCCATGCAGCAGTTCCCAGTGGTGTTCGCAATGACCCAGGGCGGGCCCTACGGCTCCACGGAGCTGATGGGCACCTATCTTTACAAGGTGGCCTTCGAGGGCCGGATGTTCAGCTACGGGTGTGCCATGGCCATCGTCATGGCGGTCATCATCCTGTTCATCAGCGTCTTCGGAAACCGGTTCATCAAAGCGGAACCCATCGAATACTGAGCCCGCGGCCGACCAGAGGAGAATCAAATGAAACATACGCATACAATCAAACATCGGCGGTTGTCAAAGGGCATGGCGTTCATTTATGCCGTCCTGCTCCTTCACTGCGCGTTCAACATTCTCTCCTTCCTGCTGCTGTTCTCCGGCTCCCTGAAAGGGAATGCGGAGATTTTCACCAGCAGCCTGTGGGCCCTGCCGGAGAAGCCACTCTGGCAGAACTATGCGGACGCGTGGAGCATCGGCAGGATCGGAACCTATACCCTCAACAGCGTCTATGTCACGGGAATGACGGTGACTGTCACCATTATCTTGGCCAGCATGGCGGCCTATATACTGGGCCGCGTCAGCTTCCGGATGAAAAATTTCGTCACGTCGCTCATCATGGTGGGCATGATGCTGCCCTCCTTCGTCATCGCCATCCCTCTGTTCGACCTGCTCAACCGCCTGAACCTGCTCAACAACCTGAACGGGCTGATTATCGTCTATGTTACCAAGCAGCTGCCTTTCAGCATCTTCGTGCTGACCAGCTTCTATAAGGGCCTGCCCTTCGACTTGGAGGAGGCCGCGGTGATCGACGGTGCCTCCCCCTTCCACGTCTTCGCCCGCATCATGCTGCCGCTGACCGGCCCGGCCATGCTGGCGGTGACCATCAACAACATTTTGAACATTTGGAACGAATTTCTGCTGGCGCTGATCTTCCTGAACAATCGTGACATCTACACGCTGCCCATCGGCCTGTTCTATCTCAGCCAGGCTGCGGAGTACTCCTCCGCCTGGACAGTGCTATTCGCCGGGATGATCACCAGCGTGGTGCCCGTGCTGATCATTTTTGCCCTGTTCCAGAAGCAGTTCGCCGCCGGAGTATCCCAGGGCGCAATCAAAGGATGATTTTCCCGCAGGGGATATCAAAGCCATAGGAAGGAAGAAATCATAAGACCACCTCCTTTCGTGCCGCCCTGATCCGGCTGGACAGGGCGCTGATCTTCTGCTTCACCTCGCCCACGGCCACGGGGTCGCCCTGCCGGTTGAGCCGCCGCAGTTCCTTACGGAGTTCCTGCCGCTGGGCGGTCAGGGCGTTGATCTCCGCCGATGCCATTTCCCGGTGGGCGGTCAGTTCCCCGATAGTGCCGATGTGCTGTTTCCCTAAAAACCGGGTTTCCGCGTCCAACCTGTCCAGCTTGGCGATGTCCTCACGCAACAAAAAAGACACCCGCTTGACGGATGCCGGTCGTTTGACGATGATGTGAAGTTCATAGCAATATCGGAAGTACAGCGCCCGCAGGCCGGTAATTTTCTTCCGGGGCTTTCCCCGCACCCGGTAGCGCCGGGGCGGACGATGCACTACCTCCGGGAATGGCACTTGCTTTTGGAGGTTGTGCAGAATACGCTCCTTGATCTCGTCCAGGGAGTAGCCCTCGCCCAGCTTGTGGAAGCGGAAATAGCCGCCAGCGTCGGGCGGTTTCAGGGCCGGATATTTCAACGGCTTGCCGCCCTTGCCCTTTGTTTTGAGCTGGTAGCCCATTTCACCCATCACCCGCAGAAAGTCGCGCTCGGTGGTGGATGCGAGGATGGCCCGGTCAATGTCGGCCCGGATGGTGCCCCGGTGGGTGGGCTTGCCGTTCTGCTCCGCCTGCCATTCGGCGTAGTGCTTGGCCCGCCCGCCGGGGTTCTCAATAACGGAAATGGCGTACTCCCGGCAAAGCCGGTCTGACACCTCCCGCATACGGGCATAGTCGGCGGGGGAATTGTAGAATTTGTAGCCGTCCACGCAGGACACGGAATTGATGACGAAGTGATTATGATAATGGCCGGTGTTACAGTGGGTCGCCACCACCACCTCAAAGCGGTCGCCCCACAACTCCTGGGCCAGCTTGACGCCGATCTCATGGGCGGTTTCCGCCGTTACCTCGTCCGCCTTAAAGGATTGATAGCCGTGGTAGCACACCCGGCCCCCCAGCTTGCCCCATAACCGCTTTGTCTCCATGAATTGAGCGGCGGCGGTGTCCTCCCGGCAGTTCAGGCAGGACACATAGGAGCGGCGCTCCGTTTTCATATCATTGGCGGCGTACTCCACCACATCATCAACGGCATGGAGGGACGCCAGTTCCTCATAGCTGGCCTCGGTGGTCTTTTCCGGGTTCCGGGCGTAGTTTATCACCCTGTCCACGCGCCCCTTGATGGGCCAGATAGAGGTCACGGCCATATCAGTCAGAGGGGGTGGTGTAGGTGTCCACGATCATCTTCTCCACGGCCCGGTTGTCCTCCAGGGCCTTGCGGAGCTGGGGCACGTCCAGCAGACCGATGGAGTTGGCCCGCTTCAAAAGCTGGTCGATGTTATAGCCCACACGCCGCACCTCCCGGATCAGCAGCGGCAGCTCGGCGGGCGGGGCCTCCTTCACAACCGCGCCGTTGAGGATGCGGCGGCAGTAGCCCTCACGGGACAGGCCGCTCTTTCTGACCTTTTTTGTCAGGGTTTCCAGTTCGGTCTTGGTGAAGTAAATCTCCACCCTGCAATTACGTTTTCTCATATTGCCTCCTTAATCATTTTTCAGTGGTTGGAAAATCGTCTTTTCTTTTCGCCGATTATGTGCTATCCTATAAAAGAGGTGGTCGATATGACAGCAGCACAAATTCGGCGGAGAATTGCGGCAGTAAAAACGGCTGACGCCATCAATGCCATTGAAGGTGTGCCGGTTTCCCGGTATGCCCAAGTGCTTTCCCGCAGTTGGGCAAAAGGCGAGATCACGGGCGAACAGATGAAACAGGCGCTCTTGGCTTCTCACGCAAAACTGGCCGCACAGGTACGAAAGCATGGCTGATCCTTATCTCTATGATGATGTTCCTGTCCTGCGGAACGCACTTTCCATCAAAGATGAAAAGACGCTGGATTTGATCGAGGCAGAACAGTCCCGCGCAAATATGATGCTGCTCTACGAACAGGGCTTCCACGACTTTACGCCGGAGGGCCTGCAAAGCATCCACCGCTTTTTGTTTGGCGACCTTTACGATTGGGCGGGCCAGTTTCGTATCATCAACATTGAGAAACGGGAACGGCTTCTTGCGGGCCGCAGCGTGTGGTACAGCAACGATGAAGCGATCAGTGATGATTTAGCGTCTGTCTTTCAGGATATTCACGCCCAGGATTGGAACGCTCTTTCAAGAGGAGCCTTTGTGCCAGCCGTGTCCCGGTGCTTTGCGAAAATTTGGCAGATACACCCCTTTCGTGAGGGGAACACCCGGACGGTTGTTATGATGCTGACATTCTTTGTGGAACACTACGGCTATTACATGGATCAGGAGCTTTTGGCCGAGAGCGCCGGGTATGTGCGGGATTCCTTTGTGATGGCATCGTTAGACCAGTTTTCCGAGTACGAGTATCTTGAACGGATACTGATGGATGCCGTTTGTGATGATCCCATCGAGTACGAGTTGACGCCAGATACGGAGTTTGAACGTCAGCGTTCTGAAAAATATCAGAAGTACCAAAAAGAACGCTACACGCCGGAGCCGCATTACCGGCGTGAAGATTAAGGGATAACGTGCGGTGATGACCGCCAACTGACATTGTTCGGTTGGCGGTCATTTTGCGGGGTCATAGGGGCGGCAAGCCCCTGTCAAGCTGAATTTGCCCCAGCAAATTCGTTGCTTGTTAAGACAATACCGCCCTCTGCGCCTGCGGCGCGGGAGAACGGTCGGGGTAGGTTCAAGCCTGGTCGGATTTCGCCTTGGGCGGACGCTCCCAAAGCCAAAACTCCCGCTTGGCTTCCATATATTCCTCATAGGCAAGCTGGCGATTGATGCGGT
>CAOKLO010000032.1 GCA_948469375.1 uncultured bacterium
CTGGACGCCAGAGGGGAGCATATCATCCACCCTGTCGGCTTCCTGGGTACACTCCATGGGTAGAACTTCAGCAGTTGCCGGTGTAGACGTATGACAGATACCCCCGCGCCATCTCAGCCAGCCGGTAAACCTGATCCACGGGCGTTGGCGGACGGTCTGCCATCCGGTATCGGGGGAAGAATCGGGACAGGTGCAGCGGAATTTCCGGACATACAGATGCCAGCCATTGGGCCAGCTCCCGGATCTCCTCCGTACTGTCGTTTTCTCCGGGAACCAGCAGAGTGGTCACTTCCACATGACACTCCTCCGCCGCCAGGGCGATGGAGCGTTTAACGGTATCCAGGTCGCCGCCCAACCGTCTGTACCATGCGGAGGTGAAGCCCTTCAGGTCAATGTTGACCGCGTCGATCAAAGGAAGAAGCTGCCGCCAGGGAGCTTCCTCAATGGTGCCATTGGTGACCAGCACGTTGACCATCCCACGCTTGTGAACCAGTCCGGCGCAGTCGCGGACATACTCATAGCCCACCAGAGGCTCGTTATAGGTGTAGGCCACGCCGATGTTCCCTCGGGAGCGCAGCTCCGTCGCTTTATCCGCCAGCAGCTCCGGGGATACGTCCACAGTCTGTATTTCGTCCTCCCCGGACATGGAGATCTCATGATTCTGGCAGAAGGGGCAGCGCAGATTGCACCCGAAGCTGCCCACGGAGAGGATCAGGCTGCCGGGATGGAAGCGGCGCAGAGGCTTTTTCTCAATGGGGTCCAAGGCCAGGCTGGTCAGCTTCCCGTAGTTCAGCGGGACAATGGCTCCATCCCGGCAGGCCCTGGCCCGGCAGAGGCCGGTCTGCCCCTCCTCCAGCTGACAGTGGTGGAAGCACAGCTCACACTTCACGCTCATGTGTGCCGCACCACCTCGAACCGCTCCAGGGCATAGTGCTCCCGGGCGCTGATGCCGCCCTTCTGGCGGGCAATGTCAATTTGCTGCTCCACAGTATCTACGCCCTCCAGATCGGGCAGCAGCAGTCCACGCCGGTTTCCGCAGGATACAATGACGCCATATCGCTTTATATCCAACTGGTCGGGGGAGTCGATGGGTTCCGGTTCGCCCAGCACGTCCACGCTGTACTCCAGGCTGTCCAGCTCGTCCGCCCGCACCGGGGGAAAGCGTGGATCTCTGGAGCAGGCGGAGACGGCGTTCTGGACGATCTCCCAGGCCACATTGGCGGTGGTGGGGCCGGTGGTTCCGATGCAGCCCCGGAGCTGGCCGTGGGCATGGAGGGAGACAAAGGCTCCAGCGGCCCGCTCCGTCATGTCAGCAGGCAATCCGTCCGGCAGACATTCCAGATGTTTTCCGGCCTTGACATAGGTTTCCAGGGACAGACGGGCCAGCTGCACCCAGGGATCCTCGGCCGCCTTCCGCTCCGCCAGACGGACCCGTTCCAGCTCCTCGCATTGTGCCGCAAACCGGCGGCTTTCGTCCGATCCGGTGGCGGTAAAGACTGCCACGCCATAGCCCACACCGAAGGTCCCCTCATAGCTGAGCAGTTCCGGCTTTACTGCCAGGCCGTCCAGGGCCCCGGCCATGATCTGGAAGGAGCGCAGGCCGCATTCCGCCGCCCGCTCGCACAGGGAGGCGTCCATGGTGAGGAATTGCAGGAAATCACCCTCTGCCATCGCTTGGATTACCCGGCGGTCGAAGACGGGGCCCTCCGGGGCGTAGCCATAGGGGCCGTCGTCCTTCAGCTTATGGGACAGGTCGCCGCTGGCAACAAGGACCGCCCGGCGATCCAGAGCCTCTGCCGCCTGGGCGATGCACTGGCCCAGCCGGTAGTGCTCCAACGGAGAAAACCCGGACAGGCCAATGCGCAGGATGAGGCAGTCCACCCCTGCTTCCCGGAGGAAGTACAGGGGAAGAAACGTGCCGTGATCCAGGGAGGGCTCCTTCTCTCCCAGCGTCCCGGCCTGGATATTGGCTTCCTCAGCCCGGCGGATCAGCTCCTGCCGCAGTTCAGTGTCATACAGAACTTCCAGCTTGGTCTGGGGTGCGCCGAAAGCGGACATATCGCCGGATGCACCTTTACCGGGGGAGATATGGAAGTAGTCGGCGTACATGACCGTGTGAGGGGAGGTGACGATCAGCACCTCCGGTTTCCAGGCTGCCACCTGCTTTGCGGCGGCATGGTAGGCGTCGATGGTGGCTTGAACCTCTGACTCCCGCCCACATCCCACGGTGGGGATAATGATGGGCGGGTGGGGGACGATGACGGTTCCTGTGATCGACATAGGACTCCCTCCTTTATCATGGATTGATTTCATCACTTGATGTGGAAAATATAGCTTATATCAGCGAAAAACAGGCGACTGTCACACGCATATATCATCTTTCATGCCTCGCTTTTGTGCTCCCTAAGTGTAGCACGGAGCGGGGCTTTTTTCAATCTCAAATAAAAAAGGAGGCCAGCCTGATGAAATGCCTGCTGAAGTACCAGTGGGTCAAGCTCCCCCGCGATCAAATGCCAGCCGGCAAAGGCATCATGGGCGCCTGGGCGCGGCTGGCCTCTCGTGCGGCCTTCCGCAGCGGACAGGCCCGCTACTGCAGCTATATCAACCAGGTGACCGCCGGCTCCTGGGCAGGCGGCATCGTGGGTCTCAAGAGCATCTTGGGCATCAGGAACCGGAGGCAGGCCCTGGAGACGATGGACAGGCTGGCCCAGCTGGGCTACATAGAATATGAGCTGGATCCTAAGACAAAAAAGCTCACCTATCAGATCAAGGACTGGGTGGTCCAGTGTTCCGGCGAACCCTGTATGGGTGCGGAAGCTGTCTATGCCACCCCGGGGTATGGCTTCCTGTGCCTGCCCCGCGATATTACCCAGCGTCTCGCGGAGGCGCACTATCACTTTGATGAGTCGGACGCATGGTTGGACCTGTGGTGCCATTCGGTATGGCAGGACGCCAGCAATGCGTTCTCTCATATAGCGCCGGCTGTCCAGTTTGGCAAATACGGCGCAGTATTGACCCTGGAGGCTCTGGGCCGCCGTTGGGGTTGGGAGAAGACCAAGGTCTGGCGCTTTTTCAAGAAACACGCGGATGCCTTCCCGCTGTATAAGCTGCCAGGTTCCTTTGGCTGCCTGATCTTCAATACGGCCTATCCCGCCGGGCAGCCCTTTGCCCTGCCAACCCCCGATCATATTGTGCGCATTGTAGAGGAAATACGCATTTATGGTAAGAATGCGCATTTTCCCAATCTCAACGACCACCAGCGGCTATGTAAAATGGTTGCCTGGTACAGCCGGAGGATCGTGCCGCAGGAGAGCGGGGCTGTTGCAGAACCAGCAGAGCCTGAGAGCCGTGTTGCATCCCCGGATCATAATAATACGCGCGCGTATTTTTCTCTGTGTGGGTATTGTAGGAACTCTCATAAGGACTGCCGCAGTAATTGCAATCCAACCGCAAACGCAGCGAAAACAAAGACGCGGGCCGCTCCCCAAACCGGCCCGCCAGCTGATACAGGAGGCATTGAATATGGAACATTTGATGGAATCCCGCTCTGGTGAGCAGACTGCAAAGGACATGGCCCCACAGGCAGAGCAGATCCTTTCTATGCTGGAGCGCAGAGGTCTTGTGGAGGATCCGTCAATCATCAATCCAAAAGCACGGGAGGCGGAGCAGGAGCTGCGCCGCAATATGTATCACAACACCAAGATGATGCTCAAGCATTACCGGGACATTGTCTGGGCGCTGGAATGTTTTCCACAGAAGATCGCAGAGGAGCTTGACCGGCCGCTGCACGATCTGGATGCGCTGCTCAGCGCGGTGGATACGCAGATCGCCATGGGCAACGCAAGGCTGGAGCATCGTATGCTTGGTATCCAGAAGTCCCGGGTGCTGCTGGATCGGATCAACGATGCTCTGACCGTACTGCGCCACAAGCCGGGCAATGGGGAAATGATGTATAATATCATCTTCCAAACCTTCCTTACGCCGGACAAGCTCACCCACACGGAGCTCCTGTTCCGGCTGGGCATATCGGACCGCCACTATTACCGGCTGCGCCAGCAGGCTGTCAATATCCTCTCGATCCGGCTCTGGTCCGCACCCGCAGGCTGCCTGGATGCCTGGCTGGAATTGCTCGCGCTGCTGGAGGGCGATTGATGGCAGGTTTTATGGCAGAAAATTGGCGAAAAATTGGCAGGGTCGCCACCGATGACATGGCGATGAAAATGTGGTATTCTGTTATCGTCCAAAACTGGGCGATGGCAGTAGGCCGCTTCTGGAGCGAATGGCAGCAGTTCGCGCTGGGGCGGCTTTTTTGCTGCCAATTTTGCTGAAAGGAGGAGGAACCCAATATGGCGCAAAATCGCAAGGAGCCGCGCTGGCAGTGGTCCACGCGGCTTCCACGCTGGTTCCAGGCAGCAGCAAGCACCTGCTACATGATGGTTCTGTTCGCGCAGCCTGCGGCTGCAAGCGACACGATCTGGTCCCGCTTTTCTACGATCATGGCAGACGTGTATGGCGAGCTGGTTGGGATCAGCACCATTGTGGCCGTGACTGCGGCAGCCGTTGCTCTGCTTGTGCGGATGATCTCCCGCAACGAGCGTGCGGTGTCCGAGGCCACCAGCTGGCTCAAGCGGATCATCATTACCTGGATCGTACTCAACACCCTGGGCTTCGCAGTTGCGTATCTGCAGCCGCTGATCGAAGGCGGCCAGTACACGCCCTAAGAAAGAAGGAGGAACCCAACATGAAAAGAGCGTTTATATCGCTCATGGCATCAGTGCTGCTGATGACCACACTGATCCTTCCGGCGGCGGCAGCGGACTGGACTGACCCGGACGCGCTGCTTCCGGTGGACATCATCCTCAATCAGGAGGCGCTGGAGATCCGGAAGGTCTATGACCTCTCGCCCACTACAGACCCCTCCACCCTCCCCCGAGAGGCATTTGACCGGGATAACTGCCGGTACGAATGCTCTGACATCCTCCGCGAGGTTGTTATTGGGTCAGAGGCGCAGAAGGTGACCCAGACCGAGACGGTGGAGAGCAGTGACAAGAGTATGGAGACGATCCTGGGCCTGCTGCCCCAGGAGAAGGTTGTCACAACGGAGGACGGATTTGAGGGGACGCTGTATCTCGATCTGGACTCCATCCGCACGGAGCCATCCGGCTATGGCAGCAAGACCAGCCCGATCTCCGTCACCCGGCGCTACCCCAATCTGGCCAGCGCCGATACCGAACACCTGCCCAAAACGATCACAGAGGGCGGAAAAACACTGAACCTACAGGGAGTCGAATGGCAGACGGATAATACCTACAACGCCAACGACTATGAGATCGGGGATCGGTTTACTGCCGTCTGTACCTATGGCGGCTCCAAGACCGTCAGCTATGTGAAGGGCTATACGACGACCGCTGATTACACTGGCGAGGCGTATCGAACCGGGGTAACGGTCATTCGGTATACTGTCATCTTCACAGGAACCCCCATCCCCCCTGCGGAGCCGGACCCCATCCCTGTTCCCGAGCCTGTTGAAGAGGAAACAGGCGGCGTGGGAGCAGTGGTTCTTATTCCTGCCGTCCTGGCCGCCCTTGGCGCAGGCGTAGGCGGCACATACTTTTGGATGAAACGAAAGGAGCGCGTATCCCATGAAGAAATTGTTGATGACCACATCGCTTATTCTGGCGATCATGATGGCGATGCCGGCGACGACGGCGCTGGCGCTGGAGTATGATGTGGATGAGCCGGAGGAGGGCATGTTTGCGCCGTCCTCCTCTGTCGAGGAGGTAATCGTGATTGGCGGCGGCCCCACCGAGCAGAGCAATATCGACCGCAGTAAGAACGCCTCTCTCGCCCCGCCCTCCTTTGGCAGTCCCGATTCCTACCAGCCAGGGACAGGCGAAGTCCTGATCCCCCACGTCTCTTACAGCAATTACAACAGTTCCGGCGGAGGGAGCACCGGGAGCGTCGGGATCGCTGGAACCGGCAGTATCGGTGGGGTTGGCATTGCGGGCAGCTCCGCCGGTGTGTCCGGCGATGTCTTTGTCCCGCCCGCAGAGCTTGGCGGCTCCACCACATCTGATGTGACGGCTACCACTACTGGCGAGAACAAATTTACGCTCCCGGACGGCCTGTACTATTCAGATGGCAGCCTGGGAACATTGGAGATCCCCGACCTCGGAGTAAACATCAAGGTCTATGAGGAGGAGAGCCTGGAAAACCTGGCCAAAGGCGCAGGCCATTTCAAAGCGACCTCCTGCTGGGAGGGCAACGTCGCTTTGGCTGCCCACAACAGAGGGAAGAACAGCTTCTTCGGACAGATCCATACGCTGCAAATGGGCGCCAGGATCATTTATTCCACACAGCTTGGGACCCGGACGTATGAAGTGTTCTCTGTCAAGCAGGTCAGCGAAACGGATATGTCCTGTCTGGATCGAACAAGCGAGAACATCATCACGCTGGTCACATGCGTCCGGGATGTCCGCGATATGCGCTGGTGTGTTCAGGCGCGGGAAGTTGCGTAATCATCCGTTGTAAATACTCCCCTTCCACAGTGTAATAGAGGTAAATCAACCACAAGGGGGTATTTACAATGAAACGGATCGTATCTACAGCAATGAGCATCGCGCTCTGCGCCCTACTGATCTGTCCTGCGCAGGCAGCGGATGAGCAGACGGAACTGGAGCTGGCCGCCGGCTACTTACTGCAGCAAGGCATTATGACCGGCGATCAGAACGGGGATCTGAACCTGGAGGCCGGCCTGAGCCGTGTGGAGCTGGCGGTTCTTCTAACTCGCCTCAGCGGCGGAGCGGAGGAGGTGACGGTCAACGCCGTCAGTTTTGAGCGAGAATGCAGTTTTATGGATGTCCCCGCCTGGGCAAAGCGATATGTCGGCTATTGTGTCAGAAACAGCTTGGTTACAGGCTATGACAGTCTCCGCTACGGAGCGGCTGAACCTGTTGTTCCAGCTGCAGCCTGCACGGTGATCCTTCGGGCCTGCGGTCATAAGGACAGCGAGGGGGCCGCCTGGAACTATAGCACCGCTTGCTCCTATGCCATCAGCCTGGGGTGGCTCAGTGAACCGGCGGCCCATGCCGCCGCAACTACCCGTGGGGATATGGCGCTGCTGCTCTATCGGGCGCTGACCGGCGCACAACCGGCGAACCTGCCTCCTGCATCCCAGGCGGCAGGCGATGGCTGCCTGGCCAACGGAAAGCCTGTGACCGAGGAAAATGTGCTGGAACTTCTGCGGCAGCTGGAGCAGGATTGGCCCCAGGACACTGTATGGGGTACGCACAAGACACCGGGGACGCACAAAAATGAAGTGGCCAGCACAGCGGCCAACCGCATTATGGATGTCTACTGGGTAAGTGAGTATTACGGCTGCAGCGGCTATGCCGCTATGATCAGCTCCCTTATCTTTGGTGATACAGCAAACCCTGGACGCCAACTGGAGGATCTGTCCCAAATCCGCCCCGGCGACATTGTATTCATAATCGACAACAGCACCGGCAAGGTGGGACATGTACGGGTTGCAGTGGAATCTCCCAATGAGATCCACGCATTTCACTACACCGATGGCAACCACGGCGGCATCATTCACTGGCCTGACCGGGAGTACCTGTATGGCAGAGAAAACCTGGACTGCTATCGTGGCGAGAATCGGGCCTGCCGGTTGGAAGTATGGACGCGCTACCCTGAGAGTGTTCCATACACTGGAAACAGTGTCAACGCCTGGCCCACAGGATGCGGGGCGTAGGAAAAAACTACCTGAAGGAAGACAAGAAATGCACATAAACCAGAAACCCATCCCGCGGATGAACAGCCCCGGCAAAACAATCAAATATTCGCCAACAAAGGGCCGCACAGAATTGTGCAGCCCTTTGTTTTATGCCCCCAACATTATGATAGGAGGAACACACCCATGTTGAAATCTTTTTCGCAGCATATCAACGCCAACTGGAAACGGGCCGTTTCCATGCTGCTGGTTCTGCTGACGGTTATCAGTATGCTTCCGGCCACAGCCATTGCGGCGGAGGTAGCATCGCCCTATCCGGCAACAGGTGATTTCGAGGTAAATGTTGCCGGAGCCACCGGCTGGAACGGCACCGGCCTCCCTCTGCCCGTCTATGATTCTGAGAGCGACGGTGTGGAGATTGCCACCGTCCCCGCATCAGACGGAGCCACCCCGATCCCCTTCGTCATCCTGGAAGACAGCGGCGGCGACCGGGTAAAGATCGGCCTTGTCTCCAATGACAGCGGGAAAGCCATTCCCTGGACAGGCGGTTCAGTAGATAAAACCGGCTGGGTTGACAAGAAGTATATCTTTGTCAATCTGCCCGATGTCCTGCCCAGCATCGTTTACAACCTGACCAACACCAGCGGCAGTATTTTTACCGCCGCAGACGGCACGGAGATCCCCGGTGTGACTGGCAGCCAGCTCTACGCCGGGAAGCAGTTCAACCTCCGGCTGGATCGGAAGGAGTATATCGTCCCCTGTATGTACTCCCTGGCTCAGCGTCTGGCAAAGGTGCAGAAGGCAGCCATGGCGAGCGGCGACACGCTGGTCATCTACGAGGCGTTCCGGCCCGCAGCAGCGCAATCCGCTGTGCGGGATGGCCTCAGCAGCCTGATTGGCAGCAATGCCGCTGTATCTGCGGACATGAAGAATGCCAGCGCCATGGGCTACGGCCAGAACTGGTTCATCGCTGGCGGCACGTCCAACCATCAGGCGGGACTGGCCGTGGATATGACTCTCGCCAAGGGCGACCCGGATGAACTGTATGGGTACAGTCTGGATGGTACGGTATACCGGAAATACGAAGCCTGGACGGAGTATGATATGCCCTCCGCCATGCACGAGCTGAGCTCGGGCGCCATCCGCTTCCGGAAGCCTGCCAGTTCCACCGCCATGCCCACAGATCTGGAGGACTGGGCGGAGAACTTCGCCGCCTCTGAGGGGGCGAAGCGGCTCCAGAAATACTGCACAGATGCGGGCCTCATCCCCCTCTCCAGTGAGTGGTGGCACTTCAATGACCCCAATATGGCGGAGATTATGGCAAAAGGGATGCACTCCAAGAGTGTTCCCATCAATACCGCCGGAAACTATACCTTTGAAGCGGCCCCCAGCGTGACACCCAGCAGCGCCCTCAAGCAGTTTACTTCCCGGCCCAATAAAGTACACGCCGCTGTCCCGGCCAGCAACGGCCCCACCGGCGGCACGGGTGGCCTGAACCCCGGCAGTCCCGGCGGACAGAAGCCCAGCCGGAACGATGTCGCCTGGACGACTGACCCCGAGCGGACGTTCCTGCGCTTCACGCTGATCGAGTTTCCGGAGGGTGTGGTCACTGACCTCAGTAACACGGGAAGCTGGAAAGTCAAAGGTACGCCCCTCAACGTGGTCTGGGGCGACGGCAGCATTGAGAACTGGGATGCGGACACCTGCCGCCGCAGGATCACTTGGTTCAACTCCAATGCCATGCAGTACAACAGCATGGGTTCCAACGCGGCCCAGATGATGGGCGGCACGGTCTACGCCTACGATGCCACCGCCGGCTACAACCAGCGCTGGGTCACTACGGCAGATGAGTTCCAGGCAGAGACTGGTATCAGCGACCAGGAGAAGGAGCAGATGTTCCATTGCCACTCCTCCAGCTGGTCTACCGGCTGGGCCAATGGCGACTACACCTCCATGTGGGGGACTGACCCCAAGCCCGTGACGCCCGGCAACGAATACATGGTCTATAAAGGCAACAAGGCGTTCCTGTACCTGCTGAGCCGTTTGACAGAGGTGGGCAGCAACGGCCAGGCCCTCCCCGGCTGGAGCGAGGATGTAGCTCTGAAAAACTGGTCGGAGTATGTCCATGACGCGGACGGCAATCTGCGGACAAAGTACCGGATCATCATTGAAACCGGCGGCGTGTTCGTAGACCCGGACGGCCACCGCCGCGCCTATACCCTGCGGGAGATGATGGCATACTCGCTCTACAACAACGAGCCCGCTACCATCAACCACCTGATCTACGACCAGTCCTCTACCATCAAGAACATGGCGCAGTATATGCGCCAGCGGAAGGACGATCAGTTCCTGGAGTATCCGCTGGACAGCAGCGGCCAGCCCACCGGCGAGGAGCTGCACTCCACCAACGGATTCAAGGAGTGCGACAGCTTTGTGGATTCCATCACTTCCCCCCGTGACATCCGGGACACCATCTTCAATAACCGCCGCTCCTACGGCCTGCATATCCTCAGCCCGTTTAACTTTGAGCGGCCTGAGCCGGAAGGCCTTTCCCTGGATGTGACAAAGAAGGCTGACGGATCTATCCCGGCCGGTGAGGAGTGGGGCTTTACTGTGACCTATACGGCAGGTAGTCCCACAAGCTTCTCTGCAAAGAAAGGTGACACGGACTGCACCAGCGAGGTTACTGCTACTGGCAGCGGTCTGAAATTCACCTTGCAGGGCAATGAGAGCATTCACATCGATTTTGTGGCGGACGCTTCTTTCCGTTATGAGGTAACAGAGGATGACACCACCTATCTGACCGACATCACCGGCACGGGCGGTACAGCCGACATGTCCGCCAAGAAGTTCACCAGCAGCGGCGGTGAGTCCAAGGTGACGTTTACCAACGGAACCACCACCTCGGAGAAAAAGCCCGTCTACCTGAAGCTGAAGAAGATCGCCGCTGAGGATCAGCGGCCCCTCTCCGGCGCGGTGTTCTCCGTCTATGCCGATGCCGCCTGCAACGGCACGGTGCTGGCCACCATGACCACCGGCACGGACGGTACGGCCAGCACGTCCGTCCCCAACATCGTGGAGGACGGCGGGAGCGTGACACTGTATGTCAAGGAAACGACCGCTCCCGCTGGCTGTACTCCGCTGGACACGCCCTTCACCGTGACCTGTAAGGCCCCGGAGAACAGCACCGAGGCGGGCGCAGTCCAGGTTGGCCCCGCCGCTGGTATTGAGAATGGCGGCGGTGGACCCGGCCCTGGTAAGACCATCCTGTATAAGCGGGACGCCATGACCAATAAGGGCGTCGGCCCCACCACCTTCAAGTTCTCCTCTGTCACCAATGGGGACTATGAGTTTGACACGGATGAGAACGGCGAGCTGGAGCCCATCCAGTGGTGGGACACCTCCGAGAAGGACGGGAAGTACATCAAGCCCGGTGAGTACGCCGTAACGGAGCTGGTTCCGCCCCCCAATTATGAGTCCACCACCGAGGTGCAGCAGATCAAGCTGGAGCTGGACGCCAACGGCAATCCCATCCCCGCTGGGCCCCTGGTGTTCAAGAATCTTGCCAAGGTGGGCCTGCGGATCGTGAAATATGACCGTCAGAGCCACCAGCCCATGAAGGGCGTCACCTTTGAGATCTTCAAGGATGGCAATTCCATCGGCAGGAAAGAGACGGACGCCAACGGCGAAATTCTCTTGACCGGCCTGGAGCCTGGAACCTATCGGGCCGTTGAGGTGGACACCGGCGACGACGGCCACATCCTGGACACCAGCTGGCAGGAGGTGGAGCTGGTTGCCGGCGGCGGCACGAAGGATCTGTTTTTCTTCAACGATAAGCTGCCCGGCATGAAGCTGATCAAGGTGGACAGCTCCGATCCCTCCAAGACCATCTCCGACGCGAAATTCAGCATCCGGGCCATCGATGGCAGCTATGGGCCCCAGGAGTTCACCACTGACAGTAACGGTGAGATTGACCTGAGCAAGCTGCCCGAGGGCTCTTACGAGGTCACGGAGCTGGAGTGCGCCGGGTATATCATCGACAACGCCCAGCGCATCATCCACCTGCACCCCAACGATACGGCGCAGTTCGTGTTTACGAACACCAAGAAGCCCGGCCTGCGGCTCATCAAGACCAGCGCGGACGGGACGCCTCTGGACGGCGTGACCTTCAAGATCACCCCCATCGAGGACGCCAGCCACTCCATCGACCGCACCACCCAGAATGGCGGTGAAATTCTGGTGGAGGGCCTGGAGCCTGGGATCTACTCCGTGGTTGAAACCGCTACCTTGCCGGATCACATCCTGGACAAGACGGAGCATCATGTGGAGCTGATCCCCGGCAAGACCTCCGAGATCCGGCTGAAGAACGACAAGCGGCCGAACCTGACCATCTGCAAGCGGGATGCCGACACCAAGGAGATCATCCCGAACACCGTTTTTCTGGTGAAGGCAGCGGACGGCCACAGCGTCAATGAGGTCAAGACCGGCGCGGACGGCAAGGGCACGCTGGAGAATCTGCTGCCCGGCGTCTATGAAATTTCGGAAAAATCGGTTCCGGAGCCTTGGCTGAAGGACGCGGCCAACCAGCTTGTCACCCTGTATCCCAACAAGGATCGGGAGGTTCTGTTTGAGAACCACAAGAAGCCGCTGCTGACCCTCACGAAAATCGACGCGGATACCGGCGTATTTATCCCCGGTACGGTGTTCACCGTGGAGGGCATCGACAACGACTACCAGGACGACTGGACCACCGGCGCGGACGGTAAGGTTTCCAAGCGCGTCCCGCCCGGAACTTACCGGGTCACTGAGAAATCTGTCCCGGCCCCCTATTATCTCCCGGATAAGGACAAGGATCGGGTGCAGACCATCACCTTGCACGGCGGCGATGAGAAGGAGTTGCTGTTCAAGAACCACAAGGCCCCGGAGCTGACCATCTTCAAGGTGGACAGTGTGGCGGGCGCTCCCATTGAGGGGGCCAAATTCCATGTGACCTACACCAGCAACGGCGAATCTGCCGGCGCTCCCGCGTCCATGGACTTTGGGTACTTCATCACGGACGCCCGCGGCGAGATCCGCCTGCATGAGCAGGGGAAGAAACTGTACCCCGGTGAGTATACCGTGACTGAGGTGGAGCCGGCCCCCGGCTTCCAGATGAAGGAGCCCACCACCCAGAAGGTGATCCTCCACGGCGGCGAGAGCAAGACCCTGACCTTCCAGAACGAGCCGCTCAACGCCATCGTGGTGGAGAAATACGACAGCGTGACCCACGAGGCCCTGCCCAGCTGTACCTTCCAGCTGCGTTTCCTGGGTGGAACCAGCGGTACGGGCGGCACGGTCATCGGCCAGAAGGTGACGGGACAGAACGGAACCTGCATCTGGACAGGGCTGACGGCAGGAACGTATATTGTCGAAGAGGTCGATCCGGCGGATGGGTACTCCATCATCAACGCCTCCGAGACGGTCTATATTTCGGACGATGGCAAGCAGAATGTCGTCACCGTCAAATTTGATAACGCGCCGGACGGCATCCTGCTCATCCGGAAGGTGTGCTCCGTCAATCCCAGCATCACCCTCCAGGACGCCGAGTTCAAGGCCATGTACGCTGACGGGACGCTGATCGGCGACAGCAACGGCGTCTACCGCACTGACGAAAACGGAGAGATCCGCATCGAGGGCTTAAAGCCCGGCAAGAGCGTGGTCGTGACGGAAACCCGCGCCCCGGACGGCTTCATCATCGACACCCAGAGCCAGACGGTTCAGATCAAGGAAGGCCGGACTGTCTCTCTGACTTTCAAGAACCAGCCCAAGGGTTCCCTGATTATTCAGAAACGGGACAGTATTACCGGCCAGCCCCTCCCTGGCGCACAGTTCCGCCTGACCACGGCAGCGGGCTGTGAGGTGGGCCTGGACGGCGTGATCGGCAGCAGTACCCTCACCCAGAACGGTTTGTTCACCACCGACAGCAACGGTGAGATTCGGGTATCCAACCTCGCACCCGGCGCGCTGGTGTTGACTGAGGTAAAAGCGCCGGCGGGTTACGTGATGGACGCCCCCAGCACCAATGTAGTCATCGGCTCCAACGGTGACACGCAGACTGTCATCATCACGAATACCCCCAAGGGGGCGCTGATCGTCGAAAAATATGACAGCGTGACCAAGCAGCCCCTGGCCGGTGCGCGGTTCAAGATCACCAACGCCAATGGTGAACTCGTACCGGACAATGAGGGGCTGACCAGTTCCAACGGGCTCTACACCACAGACCGGAATGGCCAGATCGTATTGTCCAAGATCCAGCCCGGTACTTACGTGGTGTCTGAGGACAAGGAGCCGGATTATTACCGGAAGGATCCCACGCCCCAGACGGTGGTTGTCGCCGCTGGTGATACGCAGACCCTCCGGTTTTACAACGATCCCCTCTGCACCCTCACCATCCTGAAGCGGGACGCTGTGACCAAGAAGCCTCTGGCGAAAGCGGAGTTCCTGGTTCGGGACAGCGAGGGTAAGGCCGTCGGGCCCAACAACGGGAAGTACATCACTGGGACAGATGGAACCGTGACGGTCACTGGCCTGGAGCCCAACGCGACCATCGTGGTTTCTGAACAGAAAGCGCCCACCGGATACATCAAGGATGAGACGCCGAAAAACATCGTTGTTCGTACCGGCGTTGCCAACAGCCTGATTTTTGACAACGAGCCTGCAACGACCCTCATTATCCAGAAATTCATCGAGGGTACGGAGAATGAGCCCCTGTCCGGCGTGGCCTTCAAGGTCACGGACGGCGCTGGCGCGGCAGTCGGCCCGGATGATGGAACGTATTATACGGACAAGGCCGGCGAGATCGTGCTGAGTGGCCTGGAGCCCGGAACCACTGTTAAGGCCCGCGAGATCAAGACGGTGGAAGGGTTCGTGCTGGATGGGACTCCGCAGGACATCCTCATCAAAGCCGGAGAGGTCCAGCGGCTGACTTTCTGGAACAAACGGGACTGCTCCCTCACCATCTTGAAGCAGAGCACCGACAAGACCCCGCTGACCGGTGCGGTGTTCCATGTCACCGATGAGGACGGCGCAGCTATCGGAACCAACAATGGCCGATACACCACCGACCGCAACGGCCTCATTACCATCACCGGCCTCCAGCCGGGGCAGGTGCTGATCGTCACCGAGGAAAAGGCTCCCAACGGTTTCGTGCGCGATATGACCCCCAAGACCATCAAGATCAAGCAGGGCGTCGCCAATAGCCTGATTTTCGAGAACGCCCGCACGGGAAAGCTGGTCATCAACAAGTACAGTGCCCTGGACAAGAAGACCCCGCTGGAGGGCGTGACCTTCAAGATCACCACCACGAACGGCGATTTCCTTCCGGATGAGGATGGGAAGATCAGTTCCAACGGACTGTACTACACCGACAGCACTGGCCAGATCATCCTCAACAGTGTGGTCGGTTCCGTCGTAGTCACGGAGGTGCAGAGCATCCCTGGCTACACCATCAGCGACGCCAACCGGACGCAGGTGGTGGAGGTCAAGCCGGATGACACGCAGAGCCTCTACTTCTATAATGAACCCCTGTGCAGCCTGACCATCACGAAGCTGGATTCCGTCACCGGGAAGCCCGTTCCCAACACCGAGTTCACTTTGAAGGACGGTAACGGCAACATCATCGGCAAGTATACCACGGGCAAAGACGGCACTGTGACGGTGGGCGGCCTCGTACCTGGAACGGCGGTCGTGGTCACGGAGACCAGAGTCCCCAGCGGCTACGTGCTCAATCAGATCCCCCAGACCATCATTGTCAAGAACGGCACGAGCAATCTGACCAGCGGCGCTGGCAGCAGCTCCAGCAACACGGGTTGGAGCAGTAATGGGAATGATCTCACCTTTGAGAACGATCCCAAGACGACGCTGACGATTGAGAAGTATCTGGAGACGGAGACCGGAGACAAGCCCTTGAAGGGAGTTACCTTCCTGGTCACCGATTCCAGCGGCGCGGTCGTCGGTCCCAACAACGGCGAGTACATCACCGGCGAGGATGGCCGCATCGTCATCCCCAATCTGGAGCCTGGAACCACCATTACCGCCAGGGAGATCAAGGTCCCCGAGGGCGTCCTGCTGGACAGTGCGCCCAAGAGCATCAAGATCAAGACCGGCGAGGGCCAGACCCTCCGCTTTGTCAACCAGCGTACCGGCACGCTCGTGATCCGGAAGCTGGACAAGGTTTCCAAGACCCCGCTGACCGGGGCTGAGTTCGAGCTGACCTATGCCGAGGGCGGGTACGTGGACGACGCCAACGGCCACCTCTCCAGCAAGGGCCGGTACAAGACCAATGACATGGGCGAGATCCGTATCTCCGTCACCGGAACGGTGGTCGTGAAGGAAGTGACCCCCTGCCCCGGCTATGTCATTGATGCCGCCACCCAGATCCAGACTGTCAAGGTGAACCCGGCGGACACACAGGCCCTCGTCTTCTATAACGAGCCCCTGTGCAGTCTCACCCTCACAAAGCGGGATTCCGTCACCGGCAAGCCCGTTCCCGGCACGGAGTTCACCCTGAAGGATGGCAACGGCGCCATCCTGGGTAAGTACGTCACCGGGAGCGACGGGACTGTGACCGTAACAGGCCTCATTCCTGGCAGCACGGTTGTCGCGGTTGAAACCAAGGTGCCCAAGGGGTATGTGCTGGATCCCACCCCGAAGACCATCATCGTGAAGAACGGCGCCAGCAACAGCATCATCAGCGGCTCCGGAAATACCGGCAGCACGATCATCCCCGGTGGCAGCACCACCACTCCTGGCGGCAATGGCGGCAACAATCTGGATTTCGAGAACGATCCCACGACCACGCTCACGATCCAGAAATTCGTGGACGGCACCGAGAACCAGCCCCTGAAGGGCGTGGAGTTCCTGGTCACGGACGGAACCGGCGCTGTGGTAGGCCCCAATAACGGCTACTATACCACGGACAAGGACGGCCGCATTACCATCTCTGATTTGGAGCCCGGTACGACTATTACCGCGCGGGAGACCAAGACGCTGGATGGATATGTCCTTGATTCTACGCCGCAGACCATCACTATCAAGACCGGAGAGGGCCAGACAATGACCTTCTGGAACAAGAAGGCCGGCGGCCTCATCATCAACAAGGTGGACGCCGTCACCGGCAAGCCGCTGGTTGGCGTGAAGTTCAAGATCACCTACGCGGACGGATCCAATGTGGATCTGGACGGCGGCAAGATCTCCTCCAATGGCATCTACACCACCAATACCGAGGGACAGATCAAGGTCCTGGGCATCACAGGGACGGTTATCGTCGAGGAGATCGAGACGATCTCCGGCTACCTCATTGACCCCAACACCAAGACCCAGACGGTGCAGGTCAACGCTAACGACACCCAGACCATCACCTTCAAGAACCAGCCCACCAAGAATCTGGTCATCCAGAAGCTGGTGACGGGAACCTCGGACAAGCCTCTGGCCGGCGTGGAGTTCCTGATCACCGACAGCAGCGGCGCCACCGTCGGCCCCAACAACGGCATTTATAAGACCGACCAGTATGGCCGTATCACGCTCTCCGGCCTGGAGCCCGGCATGGTCATTACCGCCAAGGAAACCAAGACGGTGGATGGCTACGTCCTTGATTCCACGCCTCAGAGCATCGAGATCAAGGCGGGCGAGGGTCAGACCCTGACCTTCTACAACGCCGCCGTGGGCGGGTTGGAGCTGATCAAGGTCAGCGAAAGTGATAAGACCAAGCGCCTTGCCAATGTGACCTTTGAGATCCGGAAGATGGATGGCGGCCTCGTAGATACCGTTACCACAGGCAGTAATGGCCGCGTCCACGTTCCGCTGGACGCCGGAAATTACTATGCGGTGGAGATCGAGGCTGCCGAGGGCTTCAAGGTCGATGCCACACCCCAGTATTTTACCATCAAGGACAATGAGACGACCACCCTCACCGTGACGAACAAGCCATTTTCCGGGCTGATCATCCACAAAATCGACAGCGTTACCGGAAAGGGCATTTATGGTGTAAGTTTCCTGCTCTATGATGGCAACCAGAAACCCATTGATCAGGTAACGACCGATCAGAACGGCTATATCTATCTGGACAGCCTGGACTTCTCCGGCAAGATCTTTATCCGTGAGATGGAGAACAAGGGCTATATCGCAGACACCCAGCTCAAGACCTTCTACATCAAGCCCGGCGAAACCACAGAGATCACCTGGAAGAACACGCCCATCATGGGGCAGATCCAGATTTGGAAGAAATCCGCTGATGATAACCCCATCAACGGCTTCCCTGCTGGCACGCCGCTGGAAGGCGCTGTGTTCGAGATCTACGACAAGGCCAACCGCCTGGTGGATACCGTCAAGAGCGACAAGAACGGGCTGGCGGCATCCAAGCTGCTGCCGTTGGAACGGTACACCGTGAAGGAAGTCACCGCACCGCCCTACTATTCCGTGAACAACGAGGCGGTCACGGTCTACCTGGAGCATGAAGGGCAGATCGTCCAGATCGAAGTACGGGATACCAGCGTCTTCACCAATGTTTCCGTTCATAAGAGTGGGTACAAAGAGGTGGTTCCCGGCCAGTCGATCCGCTACGAGTTCTCGGATATCGCCAACCACTCCACTGTTCCGCTGGACAATTTCTATTGGCGGGATACGCTTCCCACAGATGCAGTCCGGCTGGAGAAGATCATTACCGGCACCTGGACAGGACGGCTCAGCTACAAGGCCGTCTACCGGACGAACACCAGCAGCGAGTACCGCACCCTGGCCGATAATCTGAGTACCTCCAAGAACTATACGCTGGATGCATCCTCCGCCGCACTGGGACTGGCCAGTAACGAGTACGTCACAGAGGTCATGTTCCTGTTCGGGCGCGTACCCGCTGGATTCACCCAGCTGCAGACGCCCTATATTTACTGTAAGGTTCTACCCGGCCTGGCCCATGAGTACCGGTTCTCCAACAAGACGGATGTGGGCGGGATCTGGCAGGGCAACTGGGTCATGGCTGTTGACAGGTGGGTCACCATCGTCTACAGCAAGTCTGCAACGCCCAAGCTGCCCCGTACCGGATATTGATCCAAACACTCACCCCTGGCGGGGACGGTCGGATTGGCCGTCCCCGCTTTCCTATGAGGTAACTGAATATGCTAGATTGGATATTTGAAGGGATAGCAACTTGGGTCGCAAGTATCATGACACAGCTGATGGATGCGGTATCCGGCCTGTTTCTGGATGCGCTAGGTACGGACATGACGGCGATGGAAGAATACTTCCCTTTCGTTGTCAGTGCCTATAATATCATCCAATACACCGCCTGGGCCATTCTGTTTCTGGTGGTGATTTGGCAGCTGTTCCGGGCGTTTGGCGGACCAATCACTGAGGCTGAAAATCCTTGGCATCTGCTGGTTCGGGGCGGCATCTTCGCTGTGCTCGTTGCCTATGCCAAGCCGATCTTCAGCATGGTGCTCGATATTGCGCGGGCGCCGTATCTTGCGCTTATGGATTCTGCGATGGATCCCGGAGACTTTACTTTCGCAGGGATCGAGCAGGCGTTGACCAATGGCCTGGTCACCTTTGTGTCGATGGTCTCCGTTGTAGGCCTGCTGCTGCTGATCATCATGATGATAGCATTGGCGTGGAATTATTTCAAGCTCCTGCTGGAGACGGTGGAGCGTTATGTTCTGGTAGGTGTGCTCTGCTACACCTCGCCCCTGGCTTACTCCATGGGCGCGTCCAAAGCCACCTCCCGCGTATTCCAGTCCTGGTGCCGCATGGTAGGCTCACAGCTTTTGCTGCTGGTACTCAATGTCTGGTTCCTGCGGGCCTTCAATTCGTCCGTAGGGCAGTTTGTGGCCAACGGCGGCGCCTTGACTACTGGCCAGGGCAGCATCTTCCTATGGTTGTTCTGTGCGCTGGCACTGCTGAAAACAGCCCAAAAATGTGACAGCCATTTAGCTGCCCTCGGCCTTTCCGTCGCTCAGACCGGCAGCAGCATGGGCATGGAGATGCTCATGGCTGCCCGCGTTATCGGCGGTTTTTCCAAAGGAGGAGGGCAAACTGCGTCCTCCGCATTCAGCGGCGCGGGGCGCACAGCCGCAGGTGCTGGGGCAGCGGGCGCTGGCTCCGGAACTGGCGGCATCCTTTCCGGATTTGTCAACCGGTATAAGCCCAATAGCTTTGTCCGGGATGCCGTGGTAGACGGCGGTTCCCGCATGGGTGCAGGCGGCAGCGTTGGTTTTGTAGGCCGGGCCTTTGGCGGGGTAGCCGCCCGCAATGGCGCCACTCTGACTGCTGATTCCATCTCCTCCGTAGCAAGCCGTCCAAACAAAGTGTCCGGTACGATTGCCGGGGAGATCGCAGACCGCAGTCTGCCAACCTATATGCCGCAGCTGGCAAACGGGCCCACCTCTGGCATGGCCTACTCCAACACACAGATCACTGGGGGGCACATCAGCACCACTGCCACCGGGCCGGACGGCCGGCAGTCCAATGTGGAGCTGTTCAGCTCCGCACAATATGACAGGCCGGAGACACCGCATACGGTCGTGAGTGCGGCGGATGGAAGCCAGTGGTATCAGGTTGCATCGGGAGAAGGTATGGGCGCATTTTATGCTGCGCCGCCCTTCACCGGCGACCAGTCCGAGGCGGATCAGGTTTCCGAAGCGTTTCCCAACGCGCCCGAAGGCACTTTGCTGCGCCAGGTTGGCGAGGGCACGCTGGAGGCCAGCTATCCGGACGGCAGCAATGCCACCTGGTACAACAGCGCCCACTATCAGGAGCCGGACGCGCCCCACGAAACGATCCAGAGTTCCAATGGCCTGGATTGGTACACCATGACGCCCCATGCGATGGCACCGCAGTTTGATACCGGCAGCGAGTCGGAACTTCCCGGACAGCCCCCGTTCAATATTGGAGCGGGTGGGACGGCGGCCGGCGCTGGCGGGTCTGCTGTATTTGGCGGCGACGAATCGCTGTCCGGCATGTCGGTCGGGAATGCCCCTGATGAACTGGGTTGCGGAGCATCTTCCGATAATCCTGGTGATGGGATGCCTGCAGCGGAACTGAACGACAGCTTTTCGTCCACAACGACGATTGCTCCGGCCGAAGATGGAACGCCTCCCGCTTCCCCGGCGGACATCATTACGAATGGGATGCCTACGGGCATTCCCAACGATGGCGCAGGTGATCTGGCTGCGAACGGCCCTGCTGGCGGCATAGGTGAAATGCCCTCTCTGGAAGTGCCTGAGAGCGGTTCCTCCGAGCCAGCCACAGTGATCCCCAATGTCAGCATAAGCGGCGACATCCCCTCCGGCGATATGTCTGTACTGGAGACGCACGCAACTGACAACATTTCTGTGCCGGGAGCGGCCCCGGCTGCCAATGCTTCCATACAGGAAACGCCTGCAGCTGACGGTATGCCCGCTTCGGAACCGCCTCCGCTTGGCAGTATGCCCATGCCTGAGCCGCCTCCGCCCACGTCGGATCTGTCTGCATCCGGCGGCATGTTTACACCGGAGCCGCCCTCGTTCAGCGGCGTATCTGGGTTTGACCAGCCTGCATCTGGCGGTGGTCAGGTCGATGCGCCATGCGTGACAGGAAATGTGGAGGCGTACAACCAGGCTCTATTCGGGCAGTTTATGCCAGGCTTTGACCGTCCAGCGGTTTCCATTGACAGTTCCAGAGCCGGAGACGGTATCCTGGAGGTGCGCCATGAGGATGGCTCCGGCACAGCGTTCTATGACCGGACCATGTATCAGCAGCCCAGAGGCGACCACCGTGTCTTTGAGGACAGCAGCGGCGGTCAGTGGTATGCAATCCCCGGAACGCCCGCAGTGGAACGGCGGCCAGTTTATCAGGATGGCAAGCCTGTCTACGATGGCGACAAGCTGAAAACTGAAATGGTGGAGACTATCCGCTACAAGACAACACCGGCGCGGTTTGCAGAGCCTGCACGCCGTCCGGCGCGGGAGCGGAAGGCTCCCAAGAAGAAAACTTAATCCTGGGGCGGGTATACCAGACCGGTGTGCCCGCCTCTGTTTTTGGGAAGGAGCAGTGAGCACTATGTACGATGAGCAGCAGCTTGGCGATGGCCAGGACAATTATCTGCAAGGAGCACAGAAACTGAAGGAAGCAGCAAAGCAGGCTGGGGCCGCCGCCGGGAAGACTGCGGGCGAGTCTGCGGCCAACGCAGCGGCGGCAGCGGTGAAGGCCGGGGTTGAGGGCGGAAAGGCAGTGTCTGAGATCGCCGCAGGAACCGCCGCAGGCGGCCCTTGGGGCGCCGCCCTCGCGGCGGCGTGGTCGCTGCGGCATACCCTATTCAAGATCCTCGTTTTCCTCTGCCTGTTTCTGCTCTTTATCATTGTTACGGTGGTTTCCCTTCCCTCCATTGTGACCAATAATATGTTTCACCTTGATCCCAGCACGGTGGACCCTAACGGCCCGACGGAGCTGGCTGCCAACTTTGATGATCTCTCTGCTACGGTTTCCGCCTGTATCCAGAATGGATATGACGCAGCCCTGGCGCGGGTGGAGCAGATCATTACTGCAGGCGGATATGACCGGGATCTGTCCATGGAGGCGCTGATCAACAACGGCCTCACTTCCATAGACTACGACACCTGCTATACGCTCGCGGCCTATTCCGCCTCCCTGGAACAGCGGGGTACATCCAAAGGCGATCTCCAGACGAAACTCCAGGCGGTCAGCGGTCAGATGTACAATGTCACCTATGAGGAGAAGGAGAAGCAGGTAACTGTCCCCGCAGAAGCAGAGGGAGAGGAACCGGAAACAAAAACCGTCAAATATGTTGTCTGCACGATCCATCCCTTCAATCAGTCTATCATATTGACTGCGTTCGGCATTGATACTGATGCGCAATATGGACAGTTCAGTATCACCTATGGAGAAGCGATCACAAACATGTCCAACGCCCTGAAGATGACGCTCTATGGAACGCTGACGAATGGTATGGTTCCGGAGATCAGCGACGCCGACCTGAACGCCTACCTTGCCTCCCTTACATGCAGCGGCACCCGGAAAGAACTGATGCGGGCGGCGCTGTCCCTGGTAGGGCGTGTCCCCTATTTCTGGGGCGGGAAAAGCGCACCCGGCTGGAATGATGCGTGGAACACCCCCCGTCTGGTGACAGCGGCCGGCTCCAGCAGCTCAGGCACGATCCGCCCGTATGGGCTGGACTGCTCAGGCTTCACGGAATGGGTCTATCAGACGGCGCTGGGCGTGAGTTTGAATAATGGCTCCTGGAGCCAGTGGGAATCGACTTATGCCATCACAGAGGCAGAACTGCTGCCCGGCGATATTGGCTTCATGGCGGCGCCGGGCACCGTACCGGTCAACCATGTGCTGCTATACGCCGGGAGAAGCGCCGATGGCAAGCAGCTGTGGGTCCACTGTTCCAGCAGCGCGGGTGGGGTTGCACTCAACTCCCCCACCTATGTGACCCAATTCCGCCGCAGGAAGGATATCGACCTGGAGGCGGACTTCACTCCCATCCTTTCACAGCAAGGAGTTAACGATGGCTGATGATAGAGAATACAGTAATATTTACACAATACCGCCCAACTACACCGACTCCGGCAAGCTGTTGGGCGGCCTGCTTGAGGTACGGAACACGGTAGAGGCCGGAGTTCTGCTGGCCCTGGTAGGATATCCGGAGCTGATGTGGCTGCATCTGCCCCTTACCGCAAAAGTAACTGTGATGACAGTCACGCTGCTGCCGCTGGCCATATTCGCGCTGATGGGGCTGGGCGGCGACTCGCTGCTCCAATACGTCACACACATCGTTTCGTACTGGATGCGGCGCAGGACACTTCACTATAGGAGGGTAGGCTATCGCTATGGCAGGACCACGACCCAAAAGCGCCCAGCAGCAAAAAAAGCGGGCGCCTCTCCGAAAAAGAAAAAGACTGGAGTTCGTTCAGGACTTCATCCCCCTAAAGGAGATCAAAAACGGCATCATTGAAACCAATGACGGCCGCTACATCAAGATACTGGAAATTGAGCCGATCAACTTCCTCCTGCGCTCCAACGAGGAGCAATGGGGCATCATCTCTACCTTCGCCAGCTGGCTTAAAATATCGCCAATGCGGCTGCAGTTCAAATCTGTTACACGCCGGGCGGACTCGGATAAATATATTGCTGGTCTGAGGAGGGATCTGGAACAGGAGGAGGTCGCCGCTTGCCGTGCTCTCGGCGAGGGTACGATCCGCTTTATCCGGGAGGAGGGCAGCCGCGAGGCGCTGTCCCGCCGCTTCTTTCTGATTTTCCAGTATGAGGCGGTGAGCCGCAGGCAGGCGGATGCGGACTACAGCGAGATCTATGCCGCGCTCCAGACTGCGGCGCAGAACGCCCGCACCTACTTTGCCCAGTGCGGCAACAGCATTGTCCAGCCCAAGGACGAAGACGCCTTTGTGGCGGAGATCCTGTATATGTACTTCAACCGCCGCTCCTGTGTGGACGACCCATTTCAAAACCGGCTCAACCGTGTGGTGATGGACGCCATGACGGCAAAGAAGCGTGTCATCGGGATAGACCCGGTCCCAAGGATCCGGGCGGTGAACTTTGTCGCGCCCCGCGGGCTTGACCTGACACACGCCGGCTACATCGTCATGGACGGCGCCTACTACACCTATCTCTATATCCGAAAGAACGGCTTTCCGCAGCAGGTGAGGGGCGGCTGGATGTCCTCCCTCATCAATGCGGGGGAAGGAGTCGATATCGACCTGCATCTGCGGCGTGAGATCCGCGGCAAGACCATCGACCGGGTGGCGCAGCGTATCCGGCTCAACCGCACCAAGCTGCGGGAACTGCAGGATACCTCCACCGACTATGAGGAACTGGCCGGTTCCATCCAGGCGGGCTACTACATCAAGCAGGGTCTGTCCAGCCGGAACGAGGATCTATTCTATATGTCGGTATTCATCACCATCTCCGGCGCTTCCTATGAGGAGCTGGTCTGGCGCAAGCAGCAGATGACCGACCTGATGAAGTCCATGGACATCCAGGTGTCAGACTGCATGTTCCAGCAGGAAGCGGCGCTCCGCTCCACAATGCCCTTCCTTGCGATAGACGCCAGCCTGGAGCGCAAATCCAAGCGGAATATCCTGACCAGCGGGGCCGCGTCCACCTATATGTTCACCAGTTTTGAGCTCTCTGACGACAACGGCATCCTGTTGGGCCTCAACCGGCACAACAACTCCCTGTGCATTGTGGACCCGTTCAACACCAAGGTGAACAAGAACGCCAACTTCACCATCTGCGGCACATCCGGGGCAGGAAAGACCTACACCATGCAGGTCATGGCCCTGCGGATGCGGATGCGCGGGATCCAATGCTTCATCCTGGCCCCTCTGAAGGGCCACGAGTTCAAGCGCGCCTGCCATAAAGTCGGCGGCTCCTATATCAAGCTGGCGCCCGGCTCCGCCGCCTGCATCAATGTGATGGAGATCCGGCCCACCATCACCCCGGAGATGGAGCTGATCGACGAACTGGATTACAGCGACATCGACTCCATGCTTGCGAAAAAAATACAGCAGCTGATGATCTTCTTCTCCCTGCTGATCCCCGACATGAGCAACGAGGAGGAGCAGATGCTGGATGAGGCGCTGATCAAGACCTATGCCCAGTTTGGCATCACCCACGACAACACCTCGCTCTACACCGACGCCAGCAGGATGGTCATGAAGCCCATGCCCATTCTGGGCGACCTCTACAACAACCTGAAGGACAATACACTGACCACCCGCCTGGCCACCATCGTCAGCCGGTTCGTCACCGGCAGCGCCCAGAGCTTCAATCAGCAGACCAATGTGAATCTGGACAACAAGTATGTGGTGCTGGATATTTCTGAGCTCAAGGGGAAGCTGCTCCCGGTAGGCATGATGATCGCGCTGGATTACGTGTGGGACCAGGTCAAGGCCGACCGCACCAAGCGGAAGATGGTCTTCATAGATGAGATATGGAAGTTGATCGGCGGCGCTGCAAATAAGCAGGCCGCTGAATTTTGTCTGGAGATCTTCAAGATCATCCGCGGCTACGGCGGCGGTGCCCTGGCTGCCACCCAGGATCTGTCCGACTTCTTCGGCCTGGAGGACGGACGCTACGGCCGGGCGATCCTCAACAACAGCAAGACAAAGATCATCCTGAACCTGGAGCCGGACGAGGCGGAATATGTCAAGGATGTGCTGAAGCTCTCCCGCACTGAGCTGCGCAGCATCACTCAGTTTGAGCGCGGCGAGGCGTTGCTCTCCAGCAACAGCAACAAAGTCCCTGTCATCATCAAAGCCTCCCACGAGGAGCAGCAGATGATCACCACCGACCGGGCGGAACTGGAGGCCATGCTCTCTGAACTCCAGCAGGTAGCGCAGACTGCGGAACAGAGCGTTATCCCTGCCGGAGCAGACGCTGCAGACCAGTAACCGCCAGACTACAAAACTTGAAAGGAGTGGAGACAATGGAGTTTCTGACGCCGCTGCGCCGTGAGGAGCAGTTGCATTGTCGCAGAGTCTCGGCAATCAGCAAATTGCTGGCAGAAGCTTCCGGTGCTTCAGCCCCGGAAGCAATCACTATCTCACAATCCGCAATGTTCCACGACATCGGGAAATCAGCCCTTCCACAAAGGATCTTCCGCTCGCTTGAGCCGCTGTCACAGCGGGAGCAGAACCTCCTGCGGGCCCACACTTCCATCGGCAAAGAGATCCTGGAGGGCACCGAAACCATCCTCAGCACAGCGTCCATCGTGGCCTACCAGCACCATGAGCATTTGGACGGCAGCGGATATTGGGGCCTGCGCGGGCCGGAGATCCACCCGCATGCCAAACTCGTCGCTGTAGCCGATGTGTTCGATGCCCTCACCTTCCGCAAAGCGCAATGGAAAGCCGCAGATGTCCAGCGCAGCCTGGAGCAATGCGCTGGTCTCCAGTTAGACGCGGAACTCGTACACCTGCTGTTATCCAACTTCCGCCGTATGCTGGATACCGGCCAATCTGTAAATGCGTATAGCAAACAAAATACGCATCTATAAGCACAATACTCATTTTGACAGGAACGAGGTGACCACCATGCTATTGCAAGAAGAGCAGCACATCATACGCTGGCTGACCCAATACGGGGCTCTGGCCAAGACGCAGGTGATTCGCCTGCTCAAAGACCAGCCTCCCAACAAGGCGGAGCGGATCATCCGCCGGCTCAAGCGGGAACTGATGATCTCCGATGTGGCCGGCGGCTACTATGTTGGGATCGATCCCCTGACGCAGC
Source organism: uncultured bacterium (assembly GCA_948469375.1). Classification (GTDB taxonomy): domain Bacteria; phylum Bacillota; class Clostridia; order Oscillospirales; family Oscillospiraceae; genus Enterenecus. The sequence goes on from CAOKLO010000032.1 coordinate 27,011, forward strand.
CAGATCAGCGTATCATCCTGGCTGTCTGGGTTCTGCTGGAGTTCATTGATCGGGTCGATCCCATGGCCCACTACCCGGCAACCTATCCGTCCCAGCTTTTCTTCCTCAAGGAAGATACCGGCTATGAGATCGTGGTGCTTTATGACGGGGAGCAGCACCTGGCCCGCCTGCTTCAGCCGCAGGAGGAGTTGAAATACATCTTTGTGCTCCCGCACATCGCCATGGCGCAGGAAATGATATTGCCTCCGGCGCCCTGCCTGTTTGCCACCGTGGACTATGCCGGTCAGGAAATACCGACAGTCCGCTTTTATACAGAAGAGGAGGGCCAGCGGAATGCCACGCTCTGATTTTGCGGAGTGCCTTGCCGCTGCCCGGCGGCGCCTCAACCGCGCCAATGCGGAATTTGTCCGAACAGAGCAGCTGGCTGCGCAGAAGGACATGCCGGGGGCGTTTGGTTCCGCCTTTGTTTTCGAGGCGGAAGTAGAACGGCTGGCGCTGCTGGCGCGGGTCCTGCCCGCCTACACGGGGCATCCGCGGGCGATGGAACTGATGGAGCAGACGATGGAGGGGACGATCCCGGTGGAGATGGGCTATGGGGCGCGGGGCTGGTTCTGCCTGCGCATACCGGCCCTGCTGCCCAAAAAGAGCAGCGGTTCCCCAACCTATATCCAGGAATACCTCTATCCAGCAATGCGAAGATTCTTCGCTGGAAAGCCACCTACCCACTACTTTGACTGCGTATTGGCTTACCGGCACGTTTATGATCAGGGCAGGCCGGAACGCGCCTGCCGCGACCACGATAATATCGAACAGAACATGGTCACGGACATTGTGGCCCTGTATCTGCTGCCTGACGACGCCCCGCTCCGCTGCGCCCACTACTACTGCAGCACCATGGGGAGCGAGGATCAGACGGAGGTGTATGTGATCCCAAAGGAGTTGTTTCCCTGCTGGCTGGAAGCAGAAAAAACGAACGATCTGAAGGAGGAAAAGCTGTATGAAAACCGGCCGATTCAGCGTTAAAAAGATGGGTACGAAAGGGCCTTTTTTGAAGCCTTTTACACACACACATTCCAACCGCCGGAAAATCCTTGCAAAACCAGGGCGGAAACGCCAGCCGGAGCAGCCGGTTTTCGGCAAAGAGAGTTCCACCGTTGCCGAAAATACCAGCAATTCGGAGGATGCGTCATAATGGTCACGCTGCGCCCTGGCAGCCATGTCTGGCGGCTCCTCACGGTGCTGTCCGCAGCCGGAGAGTTTCCCGCCCAGTCCCTGCACCTGCTGGGGAGCGGGCGGACTCTTGAAAAGCTGGTGCATCGGTTGGAGCTGCCCCAGGAGGTTCGGTCGCCGGCCGGCGCTGTTCTTGGCACATATAAGCTGCTCACTGTGAGCGGCCGGCGGGAGAGGCGCACCATCCGTCTCTGCAAAGGGGCGCTTCCCCTCCTCCAGTCCCTGCACCCGGCAGCCCTCAGCAATTATCTGGCTATGTACGGCGCATACCGCTTTTCCAGCAATGACGCGCATGTCCAGCGAAATCATCGGGTCGCCGAGGCATTGGCGCTCTGTCTGGGCGCTGGCGCTGAGGTTCGCCCCTACTCCCTGCCGCCATTACAGAAACAGGAGATACGCCAGGTCGTGCCCGACAGCCCCTGCTTTTATATTGCCCGCAGCCTGAAAAGGCTGGACAGCACAGAAATGAACAAGACCATCTTCACCAGACTGACGGGCGCGCTGTTTTGTCCGGATATCTGTTACGCCGTTTACAATGCCCGGGGATCGGTCATGAAGTGGAGCGGGATGGGCGAGTTCAAGACCGCCAACCATCTCACTGAGCTGGCCAGGATGAACGCGGGCATCCCCCAGGCCGGCCATGCGCTCCTTCTGGGGGAGTGCATGGATATCGCACTCCAGACCCTGCTGGAATCAGACAAGAGCAAGAGGATGGAACTGCGCTTTGACCGGATCTACCAGCATATCCACTATATCCCCATGAATGAGTTGGGGATACGTCTGCTGCGGATCCTTATGCTCCCAGATTGGAATGAGCAGATGCTGTCCGTCGCATTTCCGCCGGAATGGAGGCTGTTGACCCCCACCAGCATGGAATGTGACGCACAGCGGGACGGGAGCCTCATCCTCTCCCACCTCGACGGTGACATTGCCCGACTTGTCCGGCTGCGCCAGGCGCTGGAGAACACGCAGATCCCCTTCGAGATCCTGTGCTTCCCCTGGCAATCTGCGTTTCTGCACGGCTATCTGGGCAGTCGCGTCCAACTCCGGGAAATTGACTTGGGGATGTTGGAGTCCGCGCTGGGGCTTGTCACATCGGAAACAGATGCGGGACTGTGCGAATAGGGAGGAGTTATCATGACGCAGGAACAGAGCAAAGCATTGGACGCCCTCCGCCAGTTGATTGTCTATTACAAAATCGGATGGAGGGCAGGCTGCGGATATACCAGGAATAAGCAGCTTGTACATCTCACCATGCTACAGGCGCAGACCGCCCTTCGGTACGAAGTCCCCATCGGGATCCGCAGCACAAATCCTGATGTAATAGGCAGTCCAGACCGGAAATCATTACGGTACATCACCATTACCAACACGGAGCAGTTGATGCGGTGGACATCTTATCCAGATATGGATGCACTGCCTTCCATTCATGCGGAACTTCCGCGGCATATTCAGCAGCGGCTGCGGGAATACATCCTGCAGATCATGGAGATAGAGTTCCCGGAGCAGTTGCCTGCCCAAAAGCCTGCTGCGCCGCTTCTCGGTGCAGGGGGCGATATCTACAATCTGCTTTGTATTGCCAACCGCACCTTACGCAGAGCGGGACAGCCAGAACAAGCGGAGCAAATGTGGCGTCTTGTTCTGACCAGCAGCAGTTACTTTCAAGCGCTGTCCATTATTGGTGAATTTGTTGATTTTGATGAAGCATAGCCATAAATTTTTGCTGTCAGGCAGCCAATAACACTACAAAAGGAAGGAGGGATCAAGTTGTGAGGGATATACAAAGCGAAATCATCCATGAGATTGCTGTGTTGGGTGAGAGCAGCAGCGGCTACACAAAAGAGATCAACCTCATATCCTGGAACGGCGCAAAACCGAAATACGATATCCGGAGCTGGTCGCCTGGCCGTGAGAAATGCGGTAAGGGCATAACGCTGACAGAGGAAGAAGCAAAAAGGCTGCTTTTAGCCCTGCAAAGCATATTCCTCAATTTGACATAGGCGGCCCGGCTCCTGAGCATTTTGTCTATCCTGTTATGAGGAGGTTTCTATGTGAAATCAAATCGTGTAAGAACGGCCGGTATCGTGCTGGCTGTGGCGCTGGGCCTGGCGTTGTTGTTCTATTTGGGCGGATTCATTTGCCAGATCCATCTCAATTATGTGCAGTGGATGTCGGATGGAGGCATTACGGGCAAGACAGCGATGGCTCCGGTCAGAACCGGCTTACTGGACTGTTGGGCGAGCGGGTTCTCCTTTACCGGCCTCAAGTATGACCTTCTGATCATTGTCCTGGCTGTCAGCGTCTATGCCTTTTTCCGGCTCCAGGACAGGTTTGGCAGCAAGGATCGGGACGCCCGCAATTTCTCCCGCAGCAAGCGCGGCACCTATGGCACGGCAGGCTGGATGAGCGATCAGGAGATGCGCACCATCCTGGAGGTGGCCAGCCCGGGCAAGGCCAGAGGCATCATACTGGGCCAGAACGAACACGGCTCCGTCATCTGCCTGCCGGAGAACACCAGACTCAACAAGCACATCGCCGTGTTCGGCGCCAGCGGGACGATGAAGTCCCGCGGTGTGATCCGCCCAGCCCTGTTCCAATGCATCCGCCGCGGGGAGTCCGTGGTCGTGTCGGATCCCAAGTCCGAGATGTACGCGGATACTGTGGAGCTGTTCCGGAAAAACGGGTATGCTGTCCGCGTTTACAACCTGCTCAAACCGGAGCTAAGCGACTCCTGGAACTGTATGTTCGACCTGGGCGGCGATACCCTGATGGCCCAGGTGCTCACAGATGTGATCATCTCCAATACCCGCGGTGGAGAAAAGGGCGACCACTTCTGGGATAACGGCGAATCCAATCTGCTTAAAAGCCTGATCCTCTATGTGGATCTGGACGCCAGCCGCACGCCGGAGGAGCGGAACCTGCCCGCCGTATACCAGATGCTGACCCAGAACTCGGAAAAACAGCTCACAGCCCTCTTTGACCGGCTGCCCATGAGCCATCCCGCAAAGGCCCCCTACAGCCTGTTCAGCCAGGGCAGCGATACGGTGCGCGCCGGTATCATACTGGGCCTGGGCACCCGGCTCCAGGTGCTGCAGAGCGAGGCGGTACGGCAGATCACCCGCCGCTCCGACATCGACCTGACAGAGCCAGGCAAGACCAAGTGCATATACTATATCATCCTGGACGACCAGAACTCCTCCCTGGAGTTTCTCTCGTCCCTTTTCTTTGCCTTTCTGTTCATCAAACTGGTTCGGTACGCCGACAGTATGCCGGATCAGCGGTGCAAAGTGCCGGTCAACATCATCCTGGATGAGATGAACAATATCGGCATCATACCGGATTTCGGGCGGCGTCTGAGTACCGTTCGGTCCCGGGCGCTGCAGATCCTTATGGCCTGCCAGTCCTTACCCCAGCTCCAGAACCGCTATCCCAACAACCTTTGGGCAGAGCTTGTGGGCAATGCGGACACACAGCTCATGCTGGGCTGCACAGACGATGTCTCAGCGGAGTATTTCAGCAGCCGCAGCGGCGACATGACGGTGGAAGTAAACTCCACTATGACCACACGGCAGAGCATCGCGGTAGCCCAGGTCATCCCGCAGTACCGCTACTCCGAGGGATTGGGCCGCCGTCGGCTGCTTACCCCGGACGAGGTGCTGCGCCTCCCCAATGATGAGCTGCTGATCATCATCCGCGGCCAAAAGGTGTTGCGGGCCAGGAAATTTGACTACACAGGCCACCCATACGCAAAGGACTGTGTGAAGGCAAGCATCCTGGACTACAAATCAAGCCACAGCCCCCCGTTGGAGCCGGAGATCATTCCAGAAAGGGCGGCGTCCAAAGAGGAGAAACCGGCCAAAGCGGAGGAGCAGCATACCGCTGCGCTGCATACAGCAAAGCCGCCGGCGCCGCCCGCTAAAAAGGAGGATGTCCCCAAGCCCGCCGGTGAAAAGCCCCGCCAGGCCGCATCCGAGTCTCCAGCGGCGCCGCCTGCTCCGGCAGAGCCTGCCCAGCAGCAGACGCCGCCAGCACAGCCTAAACCAGCCCGGCGTCCGAAAACCCTCTACGAGAGTTCCCGGCCTCCGGCCGATTTTTGACCCCGCATATAGCGAAGTTTCCTGTTGGCGAACGGTGTCCTTCTAAACGGAGGGCGCTTTATTCGTAATATAAAAACATTTTGAAGGAGGACTATAATCATGGCACGTACGAAGAAAGAACTGAAGGATCAGCTCCTCGCTGATGAGCTGGGCCAGGGCGAAGGCGCCGCCCTTGAAGGGGCGGAACTGCCGCCCGACTCCACTGGCGAGCAGGAGCCGCAGGCCGCCGGCAGTCTGTCCGACCTGGAGCTGCTGCACGCCAGTTCTCTGGATCCGGACGCCCTCCCGGCTGAGTCCGAGTCGGGCGACGCCGCGGGCATCCCCTCCCAGACTGACTTTGAACCGCCTCCGGAGCCCGAGCACGCGCCCGTGGACGGCCAGGCCGGCGCTGACGCTGAGCTGGACGGTATGGGTGCGCTCCAGTCCGGCCCCGACGAGTCTGCGGATGGCCGCCCGCCCGACGAGGCGATGGAGGAGCCCTTTGGCGGCGGCAATGTCTTCGGCGGCGAGCCGCTTCCGGCATCGCAGACGCCGCCCTTCTATATGCCGCCGCAGCAAGCTGGTTCGGAAAACGCCGCACCTGCTGCGGAGCCTGAGCCCGCTGGCCAGCCGGATGGCGTGTTTCAGGGCGATCCTGAGAACGGCCCGGTCCAGACGGAGGCCACGCGGCCGAGGCTGCGGATGCCCCGGCGCCGCGGGCCGCGGGTTGTCTCCATCGACGCTGAGCGGACCGTGGAGACGGAGAACGACCGGCTGCGCAGCGACCTGCTGGATCTGGTGGAGTCCTTCAAGGGCAAAAAGATCCTCACTGGCACCATCCAGGGCGTAGAGCGCCTGGCCAGCAACCCGGAGATGTGCTACGCCGTCACCTACCACGGTGACTTCAAGATCATCATCCCGGTACTGGACGCCATCGAGGAGCCAGAGGACTACCGCAACCAGCCCAAGGGCGATGTCCTCCACTACCTGCTCAACAAGCGGCTGGGTGCCGAGGTGGATTACATCGTCAAGCGCATCGACCAGGAGGGCGGCGTAGTGGCGGCCAACCGTCTGGAGGCCATGGCCCTCAAGCGCCGGGAGTATTACTTCCGCACAGACCGCGACGGCAACTATCAGATCTATGAGGGCATCCGTGCCGAGGCCCGTGTCGTCTCCGTCATCCGGGCGGGCATCTTTGTGGATCTGTTCGGCGTGGAATGCTACATCCCGCTCCGTGAACTGTCCTATCAGCGATGGGTGGACGCCGCCAGCCACTACCAGCCCGGCCAGCGCGTGCTGGTAAAGGTGCTGGAGGTGGACCGCTCCGACCGGGACAAGCCCGTTGTGACCGCCTCCGTCAAGCAGGCCAGCGAGAACCCCTATGAGAAGGCGCTCAAGAAATATGCGGTGGGCAACCGCTATGTGGGCACCGTCAGCATGGTGGATCTCAGCGGCGTATTCGTGTCCCTGGACGGCGGCATCGACTGCCTCTGCACCCACCCCAAGCGCGGCCGCCCGCCCCGCGGCGCCCGTGTCACCGTCCGCATCCTGGGCATCAACAATGAGACGAACCGCATCTGGGGCGTCATCACCCACATGTCCATGACCCGCTGATCCCGCAGACAACCGCGTACCAGCAGTACCCGAAGCCGGCTGTGCCGGAAGGTGCGCTGCCGCACCTGGCGGTCCCCTCCCGGCACAGCCCAAACACACTTGAAATATGACAGATTGGAGTTGATCACATGCAACGACCGAAAGGGCGATCCGCTCGCCGCTGGGCAGCCATACTGCTCGCGGCAGTCCTCTCCCTGGCCATATCGCCGGCGGCGCTGGCGGACACAGGCGACAACACCCCCAAGATCACTAAGCAGCCCGAACAGCTGGTGCTCCAGCTCGGAACCCGCTGGGCCGGTGTGGAGTTCGAACTGCGTACAGACGCCGGCGTCTTCCCCGCGCCTATCGTAGTGGATGAGAGCGGCGTGCTCAGAATGGATCTGGGCGGCAGCTCCACCTATACGCTCAGCTGCATCGAGTCCTCCCTCCCCATCCCGGACCCGCAGCAGGGCGCGGAACAGGGCACAGAGCAGACTCCGCCCGCCCCGGATACGGCCGACCCCCAGCAGCCGCCGGAACCGGCCCCGCAGCCAGACCCGCCCCCTACACCAGAGCCGGAGCCCGCCCAGCACAGCGTGCCGATCTGGCCGCTGACCATTTTCCTGATGGGCCTGGCCGCAGGCGGTGGCTGCCTGGCCGCCCTCTATATAACCAAGCGCAACCAGCAGGGCGCCTACGAGGAGTGGGAGGACGACGACGAGGAGGACTGACCCTAAATACCGCGCACAGCCCCCAGCACAGCCTGTCATACTCACTTTTTGCCAGCATATTGAGTTTGAAGCGAAAAATATGAACTTTTTATGTATTTTTCGGCGCTTTTATTGACTTTTTCCGCGTCTTGTGCTATATTATATATAACACAAGACGCTGTGCTCAGGCTTTCGATACGCTGGAGCATACCAACGTCAGACCCGCTGCTTGGGGGAATCGTTACGGATCTGTGACTGATCCAGATCCACACGGTGCAGGTCTTGTGCCGACAATATGTAGCCGAAAGGTTGCTGAAATACAGTACAGAGTCAATGGCTGGATGCGACACCACTATTCCAGCACTTGATTCTGTGCTGTCTTTTTTAGCAATCTTTCGGCTTTTTCTGTTTTTCCAGCACATGTTATTGGCGGATAGGAGATAGGAGGTAAAGAAAATGTTGGCACTTACACCGGAAGAGCAGGTGCGGGTTGAGGAGAATATGGGGCTGGTGGGCGATGTACTCAAAAAGTATATCCACTCTCCACCTCCGGGCAGCGTTTATTCAAAGGAGGATCTGTATCAGATCGGCTGTATCGGGCTGTGCAAGGCGGTGAAGTCGGATAAGGGGGCGCACGCCGGGGCCTTCTCTACATACGCCTGCCGGCTGATCCGCAATGAGATCTATGATGCGCTGGAGTATTCCACCCGGCGCGGCAGGGAGATGGCGACAGACCCGGGCGAGATGCCCCAGGTCCGCTTGGAGGATGAGCTGGAGCAGCATGTCCTGTGCGGTGCGCTCCTGGATCAGTTCAGCCGGGCGGAGGCCCTGGCGACAGGCACGGCGGCCAAGGGGCTCCAGGCGATCCGGCTGCTGGCCGACGGCTATAGCAACCGGGAGATCGGCGAGCGGTTCGGCGTTCCGGCCAACCATGTGACCGCATGGGTCGCCAAGGCCCGGAAATTTCTCGCTGCAATGCCCACATAAATAGGAGGGAACACACATGACAGTATCTATCAAAGAACATCCCTATCCATACAACCTGGTCTATCAGGTATTTGGACGGGAGATCCCACGGGAAGAACTGGCGCCGGATCTCGACGAGAGCCTGGAATATGTATTTGAGACGCTGATGAATGGGTATGAGGTATTCATCCTCATCCTGCGGTTTCTGTGCCACATGAAGATCCGTGAGATCGCGGAATACTACGGCTTGACAGAGGGCCGCATCCGCCAGATCATCCAAGGGGCGGAGTTCAAGCTGCGGCATCCCAGCCGGTGCAGGTATCTGCAGCAGGGCTGCGCGGCGATCTGGCAGCAGGAGCGGCAGCTTGAGCAGCCGGACGGCGGAAGCGGGCAGGAAATGCCTTTGAAGCAGCTGGCTGGACGGCCTGCGATCTGAAAAAGAGGGGGGAGAGTAACGGCATCGATGCCAGTTGCTCTCCCCCCTTTTTCCCTTTGAGTGGATACGAAGCAGAGTATTTGTTTAACGTAGTTGAACAAGGTAATTATTAGTCCCAGCCTCTATACGGCAGACTGTCAAACCACGAATACTCACTAAGCAAATCAAACGTCAAGTTACTGCTTAGAATAGAAATGCCGTATGTATTGGGGAAAAACTTCTCTCTTTGAACATTTATTGCATCTAACAATGGAAGTTCACCGTTAATATAAAACTGAATTACAGACAGAAAGCAGACAAAATCTGGAACAGAGTTTAGCATACCATAATCTAGGACAGCAAAAAAGAACCCGTTATAGTTTCCACTTGCCCCAAAGTAATATTCCTCGCCGTAAAATGCACGAGAAACGCCCTGACCTGCATACCCATAAGTACGCATAAGGCCATCCTGAATTTCTGAAAATGCAAATTCACCTAATGGCTTATCTGAAACAAAAGTGGAGTAGATTTCTGGCAATGTAATATCGACATCTGAAATATCATCTAATAAGGTAACGAAAAATGCCTGACATGAATTATCAGATATATCGAAGTATGTTTGTACCATTACAATATCTGAAATATTATATGCACACACTAATACCTCTCCAGTTTTATCTTTTGGATCCTCATTAGGACGCAATAGTCTATCATCAATTATTGCCCTCTTTTTTTCAGCGAAAGGAGGACCCAGTACATCATCAATCCATGCCTTTGAGGTTCCAATAGATAGTTTCTGTATCGCATTCAATTTATCACTGGTATCTTCTGCTATCGTAATTGAGATGGGTGTAGTACCTTTTGGCATCGTCCCGTTGGCTGTAGATTCGTCAAAATCAAGAATTTGGTCATCAGGAGCAGAATCACTAGAAGCAATGTCCTTCTGGGAAGTATCATCTGTGGGAGTAGTATCCAAAGTTGTATCATCTGGAGTAATATCCGATGATGAGTCGTCCGGAATGGAATTGCCCAAGATAGCGTCCTTGGAGACATCAGCATCAGGAATAGTAGTCGAATTATCATCAGGCGGATGATCAGAATGGGATAAGAGGGGAGTAATGTATAACATGATAATACCGGCAATTACACTAACAATTACACCAGAAATAACATAACCTCTAAATGTGCTAATATCCCAAAAGTGTTTCCAAACTTTTTTTAATTCTACAATACAGGATGTGTTCGATGAACTTGCTTTTTCTAAAACTTTCTCCTGTGTTCCACGGCTTTTTGAACTTTCATTCGACCTTTCATGTAAGCTATAATTTTGGAGATGCATTAGTAAGTTTGGATAGTTAGCCGTATAACGCTCGGATGTAGATAAATCAATTCCGAATTTCCCTTTCGCCCATATAGGCAAGGCTGTTTCCCATGTTCCATCAAACAGTATCGGAATAAATTTATTTTCATTACATGTTTCAAATAGTTCACTTGTTATGATTCCGCTCTCGTATCCAACACCTGAGATCCTGTTATCAGCACGGTCTTTGTATTTGGGAGTGCAAATGAAAAGAACGATATCGCTTTTTGATATAGAAGTTTCGCAGAAATGTTGAATACGTTCTCCGAATTGTAAATCTCCATCATATACGACATTGATACCATCCAAACGAAGGTTATGCACCAGTTTTTTTACTTTTTCTTTGTGGAAATCTGAATCCCACGAATAAGCAATAAACACGCAAGGATCCGTTTTCTGTTTCATATCAATATTCCCCACTAGTAAACATCTACATCTAA